>NZ_CP022605.1:344004-688008 GCF_002278035.1 Ochrobactrum quorumnocens
ATGCATATGGGGCGCTATGTGACTGGCTTGGCGGCGGCAGCAGCGCGTCATAGTGCAATCATTTTTGAACACACAACGGTTCAAGAGCGCAAAAAGCTTGGCAGCCAGCACCAGATCGTGACATCGCGCGGCACGGTAACTGCCGACAATGTCATTCTGGCAACCGGCGCCTATACGACCGACAGCTTTTCCTATTTCCGCAAGCGTATCATCCCGGTTGGCAGTTTTATCATTGCAACCCGGCCGCTGACACAAAGCGAAATTGCCGCGACCATGCCCGGCAATCGCACCTATGTCACGTCGATGAATATCGGTAATTACTTCCGCCTTGCACCCGATAATCGTATGATTTTCGGCGGTCGCGCACGTTTCTCAACCACTTCCGACCAGCGCTCAGATAGCAAAAGTGGTGCAATTTTGCGCGAAAGCCTCGTCAAGATTTTTCCGCATCTCGCCAATGTGGAAATTGATTATTGCTGGGGCGGTCTCGTCGACATGACTCAGGACCGCTATCCGCGCGCAGGTTTTGCGGATGGTGTCTGGTATGCGATGGGCTATTCCGGCCACGGCGCACAGATGTCTACACAGATGGGAATTTATCTGGCCGATGCTATCCTTGGACGAGGCGACAAGAATCCTATTTCCGGCCTCGAATGGCCAACCATTCCAGGCTACTCCGGCAAACCGTGGTTTCTGCCACTGGTCGGCTTCTATTACAAAATGCTCGATAAGTTTCAGTAACTTGAGAAGCAAAAAGGGCGGTTTAACCGCCCTTTTCTCGTTGTTTAAAGTCCGCCGACATGCAACGTTTTAACTTCCAGATATTCCTCGATACCCATTTTTGAGCCTTCGCGACCAAGCCCCGACTGTTTCACACCGCCAAACGGTGCAACTTCGGTCGAAATGAGTCCTGTGTTCAGGCCAACCATGCCGAACTCCAGCGCTTCCGCAACACGCCATGAGCGTTTTAGGTTCTCGGTAAAGAAATATGCAGCCAGACCAAATGGCGTTCCATTGGCAATTTCAATTGCTTCCTCTTCCGTCTCAAATCGGAAAAGCGGCGCGACAGGCCCGAAGGTTTCTTCCGATGCAAGCAGCATATCGGTTGTGGCGTCACCCAGCACAATCGGACGTGCATATTGACGGCCTTCCGGTATGCTTTCGCTTTGTGCAAGAATTTTTGCACCGCGTCCAAGAGCATCACTCACATGTCGTTCGATCTTTTCAATCGCCGTGTGATTGATCATGGGACCAATCGCAACACCGTCTTCCGTACCAATACCGACTTTCATTTTCGCAACGCGTGCTGAAAGCTTAGCTGCAAAAGTATCGTAAATGCCTGCCTGCACCAGAATGCGATTTGAGCAAACGCAGGTCTGACCACCATTGCGGAATTTTGAGGCAATAGCACCTTCCACAGCCTGATCGAGATCAGCATCGTCAAAAACGATAAACGGCGCATTACCGCCCAATTCGAGGCTCAAACGCTTGATGCTATCGGCGCCCCCCTTCATTAACAGCGAACCAACACGCGTCGAACCCGTGAATGAGATTTTACGCACGGTTTCATTGGCCATCAGCTCATTGCCAATTTCACTCGGCATGCCGGTAACGATGTTGATGACACCAGCAGGAATCCCTGCCCGCTCAGCGAGAACGGCAAGTGCGAGTGCTGAAAATGGCGTGAACTCCGAAGGCTTGATGACAACCGTGCAGCCAGCAGCCAATGCAGGTGCTACCTTTCGCGTAATCATCGCATTCGGGAAATTCCATGGTGTGATGATCGCACAAACGCCGACTGCTTCCTTCAACACTAGAATACGACGATCTGCCGTTGGCGAAGGAATGCTGCCGCCATCAATGCGGCGCGCTTCTTCAGCGAACCATTTAACAAATGACGCACCATAGCGGATTTCGCCCAATGCTTCATTGAGCGGCTTTCCTTGCTCCAGTGTCAGCAGAAGAGCGAGATCCTGCTCATGCTCGATCATCAGCGCAAACCAGCGTTCGAGCAGAGCTGCACGTTCGGCGTGGGTTTTCTTTTTCCAAGACTTGAAAGCTTCCGCAGCTGCATGGATTGCCGCGCGGGTTTCCTTTCCACTCATATCTGGGATCGTGCCCAAAGTGCTTAGGCTTGCAGGATTGGTAACATCAACAGTCGCGCCGGACGCTGCCTCCTGCCAGATGCCACCAATGAGACCCTGTTGGCGAAAAAGCGATTGATCTTTTAAAGTGTGCATGACGACCTCTTATACCAGAGCTGAAAGCACGGCCTGCGTAATCGCATCCGTCTTGTCTTTGCGAGCGACAGTTCCGATACCCTGAGCCGTCGCTGTTTCAATTGCAGCCATCACATCTTTTGCAGCCTGATACTCGCCAAGATGCTCAAGCATCATCGCGCCCGACCAGATCGCGGCAATCGGATTGGCAATGCCTAGATGCGCAATGTCAGGCGCAGAGCCATGAACCGGCTCAAACATGGAAGGTGCTGAGCGATCGGGATTAATGTTGGCAGACGCCGCATAGCCAAGACCGCCCTGAATGGCGGCTCCCAAATCAGTCAAAATATCGCCAAAGAGGTTGGAAGCTACGATCACATCGAGGCTTTCCGGTGCCATAACCAAGCGAGCCGCCATGGCGTCAATATGGTAGTGCGAGACTTCCACATCGGGATATTCCTTGGCGACATCCTTCGTCACCTCGTCCCAGAAAACCATGGAATATTTCTGAGCATTGGATTTTGTCACTGATGCCAGTTTCTTACGACGCGCACGTGCCTGTTCAAAGCCAAAGCGGATAATGCGCTCTACGCCGGTGCGTGTGAAAATCGCAGTTTCGACTGCCACTTCATCTTTCGTCCCCGAATGCACCCGTCCACCAGCGCCCGAATATTCGCCTTCCGTATTTTCACGAATGCAAAGAATATCAAAGCCTTCAGACCGCAGCGGGCCTGTCACCCCGGGTAGCAAGCGATGTGGACGAATATTGGCATATTGCACAAACGCCTTACGGATCGGCAGCAGCAGTCCGTGCAGAGACACAGAATCCGGCACTTTCGCAGGCCAGCCAACGGCACCTAGATATATCGCATCGAACTTACGCAGCGTCTCGATACCATCTTCTGGCATCATGGCCCCAGTTTCACGATAATATTCGCAGGACCAGGGGAAACTTGTGCCTTCCAGCAAAAATCCATCGCGCTTCGCTGCTTGTTGCAGAACCTGCCACGTTGCATCGGTAACATTCTTACCGATGCCGTCACCCGGGATAAGTGCAATCGAATAGTTTTTCATTGTTCGTTCCCCGAAGAGCGCATCCCAAAGAGCCTGAAGCGGTTTTCGGGCAAAATACGCGTTAAAACAAATGTCTAGAGATCAATAAGTACGCTTTTGGTTTTGCGATTTGCGAGATAGGCCTCGCGTCCGAGATCTTTGCCAATGCCTGAGCTTTTATAACCGCCGGTCGGCAAGATATGATCACGCGAACGGCCATAGCGATTGACCCAGATAGTACCTGCCTGCAAAGACTTGGTGACGCGCATTGCACGCGATAAATTGCGTGTGAACAAACCTGCTGCCAATCCGTAAGTCGGATGATCTGCAAGTGCTAAAGCTTCGTCTTCCTCGCTGAATGTCTGGATCGTGAGAACAGGACCGAAGATTTCTTCCGTAACCGCTGGAGAGCTTTCATCGACACCGCGAAGCAATGTTGGCTCATAAAAATAGCCTTCTCGGTCCATCCGCTTTCCACCCACAACACTTTGTGCGCCAAGCCTGACAGCCTTCTGCACAATCTCATCAATACGACAAATCTGGCGTTCGGAAATAATCGGCGAATATTGCGTGTTCTCGTCCCACGTCACACCTGGTTTGATATTACCCATATAACGGGCGATCGCTTCGCTCAATGCATCGGCAATTTCTTCTGCTACAATCAGGCGCGAACCGGCGACACAGGCCTGCCCGGCATTGCTGAGAATTCCACGCGTGATAGCAGAAGCAGCCAGTTCGAGATCAGCATCGGCAAACACCACTTGCGGACTTTTTCCACCAAGCTCCAACGTCATCGGCTTGACAGCGGAACGAGCGATGTTTTCCATAATGGCCGCACCCGCCACCGTCGACCCGGTAAAGCTTACCTTGGAAATATCCGGATGACCGGTAATCGCATTGCCGGTAGTTGGTCCATCACCCAGCACAATATTGATAAGACCTGCGGGAATGCCAGCCTTAACCGCAAGTTCTGCGATATAAAGCGTGGTAAAAGGCGTTATCTCTGAAGGCTTTAGAACAACGGCATTGCCTGCCGCGAGCGCCGGTCCAAGCTTCCAGCCAGCCATAGAGATCGGAAAATTCCACGGTGTAATCGCGCCAATAACACCGTAAGGCTCGCTTAACGTCATGCCAAATGTGTTGTTGCTGGTTGGGACAACCTCACTACCTTCCTTATCAGCAAATTCGGCAAAGAAGCGAATTTGCTCAGCCGTGACAGCGATGTCGCCTTCAATAAGCTGTGCAATCGGACGTGTTGAGGAAACCGCTTCCATGCGCGCCAGTGTCAGCGCGTCTTGCTCGATAAGGTCTGCCCAGCGGTGCATTGCGTTAAGTCGTTCACGCGGGCGACTGTCGGCCCATCCGCTTGCTTTCAAAGTGGCCTTAGCAGTCTGTACAGCGCGATCAACTATCACATCATCGGCAATAGGGCAGTCGCCATAGGCTTTACCGTCCGAGGGCCTGTGCATTCCCATCTCGCCAGTAGCATCGATACGTTCTCCGGCGATATAATGATAAAACGGCAGATTAAGCGTTTCAGGATCAAAGCTTAATGTCATGGCGCACCTCGCACTTTCTCTCATCAAACGATAGTGCTGAACGCGCCGCATTTTTGATTGAGAATAACCCGCCTGACGGTTTTGAATCGCGTCAGACGGGTTTAAAGCGGCGGATTATTCTGGATAGGAAATGCTTATTCGTAAACGCAGACGTAAATCTTGCGTACGGTTTCAATCGTGCGCCATACGCCGACAAAGCCCGGCTTCATGACAAAGCTGTCACCTGCACGATAGGTCTTGGTTTCGCCGCCCTTCTCTTCAATTTCGACCAGACCCGACAAGATATGACAAAACTCAAGCATGTTGCCCTTGATTGAGTGGGTTTCACCCGGTGTTGCTTCCCAAACACCTGTCAGAACCTTATCATTCTTCGATGCATCCTGCGCCCAGGTTTTAAACGATGGCGCACCAGAGATCAGGCGATCCTCAGTTGGCAAAGCCTCTTTTGGGGCAAAATCAGGATCGGGATCAATTGTAATCAGAAGTGACATAGCATTCCCCTTTTAGGTTAATAACCAAGTGTGCGATCGATCAGGCCGATCAGTTCTTCTCCAGCTAAATGACGCTGAATATTTTCAATGACGGATTTAGCCGCGGTATGCGGTTGCGTGACCGATGCAATGTGCGGTGTAATCAGCACTTTCGGATGCGACCAAAGCGGATGTCCAGATGGAAGTGGCTCGGGATCGGTCACATCAAGCATGGCCGCAGCAAGATGACCGCTATCAAGTGCCTCTATAAGCGCATTTTGATTAAGTTGCGGTCCGCGTCCCGCATGCAGCAAACGTGCGCCTTTCGGCAGCAAGGCAAACCGATCGCCGTTCAAAATATCGCGCGTTTCATCCGTCAACGGCAGTAAACAGATCAGAATATCCGACTGACGAAGGAAGCTCGCAAACTGGTCTTCACCATAAAAACATACGACACCATCAATATCTTTTCGGCTACGACTCCAACCAGAAAGTGGAAACTGGAATGGCTTTAGACGCTCGATTGCGGCCTGCGCCAGCATACCCAGCCCTAAAAAACCTATTCTTCGTTCCGATACTTGCGGCGTGGCAATCGCTCGCCACGTTTCCGTCTGTTGCTGTTGCCGATATGCTATTGCTTCGCGATGCAGGGTTAGTACCCCAAGCACCACATATTCCTGCATCATGCGAATAATGCCATCTTCCACCATGCGCACGAGCTTAACATGCTCAGGCACGCTGTCGGGCTTGAACTGATCAACGCCTGCCCCAATAGAAAACAGGATTTCAAGATTGCGATAGCGTGCGACGTCATCAGGCGCGACCCAGCTAATCAAATAGCGAATTTTTTCAGGATCGATAATGTCGCCGACCTGAAAAAACTCGATATCAGGAAGGGTTTTCGAAAACGCTTCACGGAAAACGGTGCCACGGGCTGTGTCGGAATTGAAGAAAAATGCCATGAGATTATATCGCTTTCCGAATTCAGGTCGTGAGACGCGCGGCAAGATTTTCGATCATCTTCTGACACGCATTTAATTCTTCAATTTCGATATATTCATTTGGACGATGCGCACGGCTGATATCGCCGGGGCCACAGATGATTGCATCAACGCCTGCCTGCTGAAAAAGGCCAGCTTCCGTACCATAGCTGACAGCGGCCATAGTTTCCTGCCCAGTTAACTTGACCATCAACTGAGAGAGTGCGCTCTCATCTGAGAGCGAAAGAGCCGGGTAAGCACTCAATTCATGCCACAGAACTTCAAATCCTCTATGGCGCAGAGCGAATAATTCTGCCTTTACGGGTTCAAGCAATGCGGTGGGGGATATATCAGAGATTGCACGCACCTCAATATCGGCCGCGCAACGATCAGGAATGATATTAACCGCCTGTCCGCCAGTGATGACACCAAACTGCAAGGAAGAGTAAGGCGGCTCAAAATTCGTATCGAAAGGCCCGGTTGCCAGCGTTTGCCCATAGGCGGCAGCTTTTGCAATCACCCCTGCCATCGCATGAACCGCGTTCAGTCCCAAATCCGGTCGCGACGAATGACCCGAACGTCCAATGACTTTGAGGCGGGCAGCAGCCTTGCCTTTGTGCGCACGGACAGCCTGCATTAGGCTTGGCTCGCCAATGATGGCTCCAAGCGGCTTTGCACAAAGATCAGGAAGCGCTTTGAGCAAATGTGGCACGCCACGACAACCCGCTTCTTCGTCATAAGAGAAGGCCAGATGGACAGGCCGTTTCAGCGAGCGTGAGGCGAGCAGAGGCAGCGCAGCAAGCGCGCAGGCCAGAAAGCCTTTCATGTCAGTGGTGCCGCGTCCATAAAGCCTGTTGCCATCCTTATGCAGCTTAAACGGATCAGTAGACCACTCCGCTTCTCCAGCTGGAACAACATCCGTGTGGCCAGAAAGAATATAGCCCGATAAATCACGAGGACCAACGGTAATGAAAAGATTCGCCCTGTCGCCTTCAGGTCCCGTCAAAACAGATACCTCAGCTCCGACTGCCTTTGCATAAGAACTGATCCATCCGACAATCGCATTGTTGGGAGTGCCAACAACGGATGAAAAGCCGACCAAGGCTGCAAGGATTTCTTCGACGTTCATAAATACCACATTCAAAGTCAGGCTCTCTGATTGATATTAGAATATGATCATGGAGAAGCGTTCCGTGCCGAATATGATGCCGCTTCGAACAAAGATTGCGAATACAGGCAATCAAGAAGCAAATCCTGCGGCAGTACCCATGGAATGATACCGCAAAATACGCCTGCCAAACGGATTGCATTCGGAGGCATGATCACAAACACTGTGTCTTAAGGGCTGCAGGTCCACAAATGAGCTTAGGCAGCGGATAGGAACGGATTGGCTGATATGCAAAAATCAGTACGGCTGAAATCTTTTGAATTGATTGCGCATGACATATCTAACGTGGATAAAAGCCTGCTTCATGGTCTTTCGATGGGCGTTCGCTGGCCGCACCGTCCCAATGATTGGGATATTCTGTTAAAGACAGGGCAAGGGCTTGTCGCTGTAGACGGTATTGGTCGGGTATTTGGCAGTGCTATGTGGTTTCCCTATGGTGACGATTTTGCAACCATCGGCATGGTTATCACCTCACCACGCACGCAGGCGCAGGGCACTGGGCGGTGGTTGATGAAACAAGTTCTAGAGCGCTGCAAAGGCCGCAACCTCAGTCTCAATGCAACCCAGGCTGCGTATAGTCTATACCTTTCTCTTGGCTTTATCGATGAGGCGACAGTTTATCAGCATCAAGGAGAAGTCTGCCATGAACTTCCAGCAATACCAAGACCCAAAGGCGAACTGGTAGCTCTTCCAGCAGCGGAGCTCGAAAAGATATCAGAACTGGACTGCAAAGCCTTCGGTACAAACCGCATGCATTTGCTTCAGCTCATATCCGATACAGCAGAGATCTATGGCTTGAAAAGAAACGATCAGATCGTCGGCTATTCATTTTGCCGCGAATTCGGCCGAGGAAAGGTGCTTGGTCCCATCGTCGCAAGCAATAGCGAAGACGCTATTCAACTAACCTCAGTTCACCTTCAGAAGCTTAGAGGTAAATTTGCGCGTGTCGACACTCGCGAAAAAGACGGCACTTTCGCCGACTTTATAGAGCAATGCCGACTTAGTGTTTTCGGCACCGTAACAACCATGTCGAAGGGCAAATTGTTTTTGCACAGAGAGGCAAACAAGCCTTGGATATACGGGCTTTCCGCCCATGGCTGGGGATGAGCCGTCTTTTCAAGTAATTTGATTAGAGTGTAAAGCTTCGTCAAGTCCCAACGATGGATACATTGCTGTAATAGCTCGAAGATCATCCATCAACTCCGCGATCAGCCAATCCCGAACCTGCTTCACGATGGGACGCACAGGTTTATCACGCAGACGCACTAAATGACATTTGCGTTTCGTTGGCAGAAGGCGATTGTGCGCTGGGATCAAGGCCTGCGTCCGCAACCAGTGCGCGACAACATTCAGCCAACCAATTGCCACCCCCTGCCCCAGCAATGCTGCCTGAACAACAATCGCATAGTCTGAGAATAGCATTTCGTCGTGAGCCGCCTTTCCTCGCGCGGGCAGGAAAAAGTCCGGCCAATTGGGTTGCGCGTCACTGAGGTTAATGAGCGTCGTCACAGGCTGATCAAGAACAGACGCCGCTTCATCATGCTCTCTTTGATAAGTTGGGCTACAAATTGGCACGAGAATTTCAGGCATGACGAAGGTAGCTTCAAGATTATCATCGCCACCGTCAACAAAACGCATACCAAGATCAACGTCGTTCACTGGGCCCGCCAGTGGTCCCATGATCAATTCAAAACGAAGATCAACGCCCGGAAAACTCTTTTTGAAAGCCGCCATGCGCGGCATCACCCAATGCGTTGTAAAGCCGGTTGAAAGCGATAGCGTTACTGTCTGAACACCGTGCTGGCGGTCACTGATTTCTCTTAATGCTTGTTGGATGCCCGCAAAGCTACGGTCAATCGCATTATGCAAAATTTTGCCATACTCGGTCAGTGTGACGCCATTCGTCGTGCGAATGAAAAGTTGCACATCCAAATGCTCTTCAAGGCGTCCAATCATACGACTGATCGCGGCAGGCGTAACGTTCAGCTCCTGAGCCGCCTTGGAAAAATTGCCGTGCCGCGCTGCTGCCTCAAGCGTAAAAAGTCCATTCATCGAAGGTAGAGCACGTCGCAGAATCGTCATTACATTTTGTAACATTGCCTCAAGCTTTTTTCAATTGCACCTTCGGCTGTTATTTGTTCTCCTACCAAACAAGAAAGGAGAAAATCCTTCATCATCGTCAGGGGAACAAAACATTTGTCTGCGCCAAGTACCAAAGCGGTTAAGTACGCACACAATGTTTAGCTCTTTCATTGAAAGCAGTAGATCGGCCTGATCTGTTTTTTTTGATCGGTCGATAAAATATTTAGTGGAATCCAATGGCTGAAACAAATAGATCGTCAAATATCGGTGTCTCTATCCGTTCAGCTACGAAGAATTATGGAGCTTTCTGCGCGCTTGACTCGGTCAGCCTTGATGTCGCGCCCGGCGAATTTGTTTCAATTCTGGGCCCATCCGGTTCCGGCAAAACTACATTTCTAGGTATTCTCGGCGGATTTGTTCAACCGACATCGGGATCAATCTGGTTGGGCGACCGAGATATTACATTGGAGCCGCCACACAAACGGGAAATTGGCATTGTCTTTCAGAACTATGCTTTGTTTCCGCATATGAATGTCGCAGATAACATCATATTTCCACTACGCGCTCGGCGTATGCCAAAAGCGGACTGGCCGGAAAAACTGCGCGATGCGCTGGCAATGGTTGAGTTGACCGGCCTTGAACGTCGCAAGATAGAAGAACTTTCAGGCGGCCAAAGACAGCGGGTCGCTTTGGCGCGCGCGATGATCTTCGAGCCACGCCTCATTCTCATGGATGAGCCACTGTCGGCACTAGACAAGCAGCTTCGCGAAAATATGCAGATTGAACTCAAGCAACTGCATCGAAAGCTCGGTGCAACGATTGTTTATGTGACACATGACCAGCGTGAAGCACTCACGATGAGTGACCGCGTTGCGATCATGAACAAGGGCAAGATCGTTCAGATCGACACACCTGAGATGCTGCACGACCGTCCGATAAACTCCTTTGTTGCAAGCTTTATCGGTGAGGCCGCCCTGCTGCCGGTAGTGCGCGACGGTGAAAACAGCGTCAAACTTGCAGGAGTGACTCTGCGGTCCGACTATCCGATCCCACAGGGTGAAAAACTCTATCTCGCACTCCATTCTGAGAAATTGATCGTCGGTAGCCAGACAGCAGATGTTCATATGAACCGTCTACGCGGCAAAGTCATTGAAGCGCTTTATCAGGGCGAAAGTATTCGCGTTTTCATGCAGCTTCATACCGGGGAAACCCTCAGTTTTCGTGTTCCGACCAATCACGCTGGCCGTGGGCAATTGCGCGCTCCCGGCGAAGAAATCGATATTGCACTTCACCCGGAAGACACGGTGATTGTGTCCCAATCCAACTAAAGAACAAGCTTAGATCTATGAGGAAAATAGCGATGAAAATCACCGATTTTAAAGTGATGACTTTCGATGTCGTAGGCACTTTGATTGACTTTGAAAGCGGCGTTTTGGATGCGACGCGCAAGGTCGGCGGCGAAAAAACAGCTAAACTGACAGATGATGAGATTTTTGGCCCGTACATTCGTGGACGCGATAAGTTCTACGGTCGCTCTTCGTCGGCAATGAAGGATGTTTACCTTCATATGGCAACAGAGCTGGGCATCAACAACGATCCGGCTTCAGCAGATCTATTTCAGTTTGCAATCCTGCATCATCCCGCTTTTGAAGATTCCATTGCGGCGCTCAAGCGTCTGCGCAAAAATTTCCGCCTCGTCGCGATGACGAATGCTGACCGCACTACTTTTTCGGCATATTCAGAAACTCTCGAAAACCCATTCCATGACAGTGTTACTTGCGATGAAACGGGCTACGCCAAGCCCAATCCCAATTTCTTTGCCTACAATAAAGGCCGTCAGTCAGCTTTCGGGTACAAACAATCCGAAATCCTGCACGTAGCCCAGAGCCAATACCACGACATCGGCATTGCCAAAGAGCTTGGCTATACCACCTGCTGGATCGAGCGTCGTCAGGGGCAGAACGGTTTTGGTGGCACACCGACACCAAAGGGCCTCACGAAGCCCGATTTCCATTTCTCAACCTTAGCGCAACTTGCAGACGCAATCGACGCTGAACTTCTTTCAGCTTCTGTCGCTAACGCAGCGTAAGATCGGAGCGTCACCCGTTATGACGATACGCCCACCCTTCGATGACATTAAATCACTGTGGCAGGCGACCACTACCCAGCGCCCACAGTTTTCAGCGATCGCAGGCGGATGCCAATACGACGTCGCAATCATCGGAGGTGGTTATACGGGTCTCTCAACTGCACGATATCTGGCACGCAAAGGCATGTCAGCAATCGTGCTGGAGGCAAGCCGCATCGGTTGGGGCGCAAGTGGACGTAATGGCGGGGTTATCTCTGCAAAATTCCGGCTGGCATATCGCGAAATTGCCAGCCGCTTCGGCATTGATGTCGCGCGGCGTATGCATGACATCGGCATTGAATCTGTGGAACACGTCCGCGAACTTGTCAGTGATTATGCTATTGAAGGCGCAAACTACCACGCAACTGGCTCTTTACGTTGTGCTCACAATCAGATTTCACTCGATGCAATTAAGGCGGAATGCTCTTGGTTGAAGGAAACGCTCGGCGACAAGGCTTGTTCACTGCAATCAGCCGAACAACTGACTCATGAAACCGGATCAAGTGACTTTGTCGGCGGTATGTTAAATACGCATGGCGGCATCATTCATCCGCTCAATTTCGTATTGGGATTGGCACGCGGCGTACAAGCCGACGGCGTTACAATCTGCGAAAACACGCCTGCAGTCGGCATCAAACGTTACTCAGGCGGCATAATCGTTGAAACCGAAAACGCTGCAATACACGCCAAGACGGTGGTTATCGCTACGAATTCTTATTCTGATCTTACCAGTGCGACTGCTACCGTTAGAAAGTCAATCATCCCATTCCGCTCGGCAATGATCGCAACGCAACCTCTTGCTGGAACAGCGGGCGAACATCTTCTCAAAAATGGACGCAGCTATACTGAAACCCGGCGCATGATGCGCTGGTTCCGCAAGTCGGGCGACAGGCTCATTTACGGTGGACGCGGAGCTTTCGGAAAAACCGATTCAGAAGCAGCCTTTGCAGCATTGCATAAGGCAATGGTAAAGCAGTTTCCTGAACTTCAATCCGTTCAAATCACGCATCGGTGGTCCGGCCTGGTTGCAATGACACTCGACAGCCTCCCACATATTGGGCGTCATGATGATAGAATTGTCTACGCTCTCGGCTACAACGGCACCGGCGTTGCCATGTCGTCGTACATTGGGAAGCATGTGGCTGAGCTTGTTACCGGCAAGCAGGTTGATCTTGGTTTGCTCACACAACTTCCGCTTAAACAAATCCCGTTTTATGGCCTGCGTGCACCAGCCGTTCGTGTGGTCGCAGGCTGGTATCAGTTTCTCGACGTTATTGGACGTTGAGGGAGTTCAAAAGCTGTGCGCCGGAGCAGCTGCTCAATCAAGCCGGTAGACAAGAATGGACCCGGAAAGTCCACACTGAGGAGAACGAACATGCGCATACCAAAACTCGCATTCCTCCTGTCTTCAGCGGCTTTTGCCATTGGCCCCTGCCAAGCATCTGCTGAACAGATCACCTTCGTTTCACAAGGTGGCGCCTATCAGGAAGCTCAGACCAAAGCCATTCTTGATCCCGTCGCCGAAAAGCTTGGCATCACGATCAATCAGGATAGTTCGCCAGACGCATGGCCTGTAATCAAAACACAGACTGAAACAGGAAAGCCGGTTTGGGATGTTATCGACACGCCGGCGAAAGACTGTATTCGTGGCGGCGAGCAAGGCATGATTGAGAAGCTTGACTTTTCCAAACTGCCAAATGTCGAAGATATGCCCGCCGAATATAAATCGCCTTATTCGGTCGCTTACGAATTTTATTCAAGCGTGCTTGCATACAACAAAGACAAGTTTGGCGATAACCCGCCAAAGACATGGGTTGATTTCTGGGACATTAAGAAATTCCCCGGCACCCGTGCCTTGCGCAATCACCCGCTGGCTACCCTCGAGGCCGCTCTGATCGCAGACGGTGTGCCACTCGATAAGCTCTATCCGCTCGATGTTGATCGCGCTTTCAAAAAACTCGAGGAAATCAAGCCATTTGTCACCGTCTGGTGGGCCTCCGGCGCTCAGTCCGCCCAACTTCTTGCCGATGGCGAAGTGGATATGACGATGGCGTGGAACGGGCGCGTATCAGCTGTAGTGAAAGAAGGCCTGCCAGTTGGCTACACTTTCAATCAGGGCTTCCTGCAATACACATCACTTTGCATCCTGAAAGGTGCTCCTAATCTCGAAACCGGCGTGAAGTTCATCAACGCGGCGCTCGATCCTGAAATTCAAGCGAACTTCCCTGCCTATATCGATTACGGACCGGCAAATCCTGCTGCTTATAAGACAGGCAAAATCTCTCCCGAACGCGCTACTGAAATGCCAAGTTCACCGGAGAACGCAGCTAAACAGGTTCTCGTTTCCGATGAATGGTGGAGTTCGCCAGCCGGTGAAAACGCACAGAAACGGTGGGCTGAATTTATCCAGAAATAATCTGAGCAAGCGCGCACGTCTTTGTGGCGTGCGCGCTTCTTACAATTCCGGTGCCACAGCATTTCACGGTGATATTGATGAGAAGTCTGGCCTTAAATCCGAGCGAGCTTTATCAGCGCAAAGAAATGCGACTGATGTTGCTTCTTCTGGCGCCCGCATTAACAGTTATCACGGCCCTGCTGATCGTGCCCCTTGGCTGGCTCGCTTGGCAATCCATCTGGCAAGATGGTGGCTTTACCGCGGTTCACTATCAGCGGTTTCTCACCGACAATGTCTATTGGATGACATTTCTGCAAACTTTCAAAATTGCATTCATCGTAACGATAGCAGCCCTTCTGCTCGGCTACCCGATTGCTTATCTCGCAGCAACAGTCCCTCACAAATGGAGCATCGTCATTCTGGCGATGGTTATCCTGCCATTCTGGACCAGTGTGCTTGTCCGTGCCTATGCATGGCTGATCCTTTTGCAACGAACTGGGTTGGTCAACTCGGCGCTAAAGTCGCTTGGCTTGATCGATGCACCGTTGCTTCTTGTTAATAACGAGTTTGGAACAGTCGTGGCGACAATCCATATTCTGCTACCGTTTATGGTGTTGCCACTTTACGCGACAATGCAGAAAATTCCGCGCGAACTTTCAATGGCTGGTTCAAGCCTCGGCGGCACACCCCTCTATGTTTTCACGCATGTATTCTTGCCTTTGTCGTTGCCCGGCATGATCGCGGGCATGGTGCTGGTCTTCGTTCTAACACTCGGCTTCTATATCACACCGGAACTGCTTGGGGGTGGGCGAACCTATATGGTTTCCATGCTCGTTTCCCGCAACATCGAGGTCTACCATGAGTGGGGCGCTGCATCGTCAATCAGCGTGGTGCTGCTAATCTGCGTTTTCCTGATCTTCCGTTTGACCAGTCTGTTGATCCCGTTTGAACGCATTATGGGGACAAAGTAAGATCATGTCAGTTTCCCGTGCAATTCTCATCACGATCGTATCGTCCATCCTGATCTGGCTGATCATTCCGATCCTGATTATCGTACCAATGTCCTTTTCAGGAACACGATTTCTGACTTTCCCGCCTCCAAGCTGGTCGTTTCGCTGGTATGAGGCCTATCTGGCCAGCAGCGCCTGGATGCAGGCAACCAAGGTTAGTCTGATCGTTGCCATAGCAAGTGCAATTCTTTCCACGATCATAGGCACCGCTGCTGCTTACGCGCTCAATCTAACATCCTCCCGGCTTGTCCGCAGCATGCAGGTAGTTTTACTATTGCCGCTTGTTGTGCCCATCGTCATCACAGCCGTCGGCGTATTCTTCGTCTTTGCAAAGGTCGGCTTGCTGGCGACTCTTTCTGGACTTATCCTCGCCAACGTCATGCTCGGTCTTCCCTATGTGGTCACATCTGTTTTGGTGGGATTGCGCAAATTTGACCCGACACAGGAAATGGTTGCACGCAGTCTTGGTATGAATCGCTTTCGCGCGTTCTTTGCTGTAACGCTCCCGCAGATCAAACCGAGTGTGATTTCCGGCCTGCTCTTTGCATTCATTTCCGCAATTGATGAAACAGTGGTGTCACTATTCATTTCCGGCGGACAGTATCAGACGCTGACCAAGCGCATGTTCACAGCACTTCGTGACGAAATTGATCCAACCATTGCGTCGATCAGTTCGCTTCTGACGGCCGTCTCCTTTATCGTCGTCATGCTCGCAGCCTTGAGTAGCGGTCGACAGCGCAAGGAGCACGCCGCACCATGATTGCCGATCACCTCATACTCGGTGGCGGTTCTGCGGGCTGCGTTCTGGCTGCTCGACTGTCAGAAGACCTAAACCGGCGCGTTATACTTGTCGAGGCAGGCCGTGATATTAGCGCATCTGATATGCCGGATGCCATTCGTAGCCGCTATCCAGGGCGAGCATATCTCGACACAAACAACATCTGGGCGAGACTTAAGGCACATATGGGTGCCAATGGTCGTAATGGTGATAAGCGCGCCTCACGCCGCTATGAACAAGCTAGAATTCTGGGTGGTGGTTCAGCAATCAATGCGCTGATGGCCAATCGTGGTTCACCCTCGGACTACGATGAATGGGAGAGGCTCGGCGCACAGGGGTGGAACTGGGATAGTTGCCTCCCCTACTTCCGAAAGATTGAGGCAGATCGTGATTTTTCAGGCCCTCTGCATGGAAATGATGGTCCAATCTTGATCCGACGTATTGATGGAAAACAGATATCTCCATTCGTTGATCGGGTGATGCAAACAATCGACAAGAATGGCTGGCCTATTGGGGGAGACCAGAATGGTGAATGGCGTGATGGTACCTATCGCGGAGCTGTCGCTGTAAGTGATCAGGGTGAGCGGCTGCCGACTTCCGTAGCATATCTCACCGACGAAGTGCGCAAGCGACCTAATCTGAAAATCATGACCGGCTTTACAGCCATGAAAATCACATTTGACGGCAGAGAAGCCTCGGGAGCCATTGTCAGAAGCACGGACAAAAAAAATCGTGAGATTTACATCAACGCACACGAGGTTATCGTTGCTTCGGGTGCAATTCACTCGCCTGCTTTGCTGATGCGGTCTGGTATCGGCCCCGGCAGTCATCTCGCGAGCTTTGGAATCCCTGTAATCTACGCGCTTGAAGGCGTCGGTCAAAATCTGATGGAGCATCCGTCCATTGCGGTCGCCGCTTATTTGCCACCTACTTCACGTAACAAGAATGAACATGAGCACCACGAACAAGCAATCTGGCGCTACTCATCCGGATTACACGGCACCCCATCCGGTGACATGCATGCGGCAATTCTTGCACGCTCTGGCTGGCACTCCGTCGGCCAACGTATTGGCAGTCTGTTCTTTTGGGTTAATAAATCCTATTCCCGAGGAGCCGTTTCACTGTCGTCTCCTGACGCAGAGGCAGAACCAGATGTCGACTTCCGAATGTTGAGTGACGAGCGCGATCTTTTACGCTTGAAAGATGCTGTCCGAAAAGGTGCGGCAATTCTCTCTAGTCCGCACATGCATGCCTATGCTGGTACTGTTTTTCCGTCCAGCTACACGCCCCGCGTGGCACAAGTTGCAGTCCCCGGCTCTTGGAACGCGGCTCAACGAGGGTTGTTAGCCGCAATGTTGGATATAGCAGGCCCATTGCGCGGAGCACTTATGACGACCCTTATCACATCGGGCGTAAGCATTCGCTCGTTGCTCGAAGATGAAGTTTCTCTGACCGAGTTTGTACGGAAACATGTTGGAGGTACTTGGCACCCTTCATGTACATGTCGCATGGGGATAGCTAGCGATAAAATGGCTGTAACGACCTTTACAGGAAAGGTTAACGGTATCAAAGGGCTCAGAATATGCGATGCGTCACTGATGCCTTCAATACCTTGCGCAAATACCAATATCCCGACGGTGATGATTGCCGAACGAATTGCCGACATGATAAAAAGCAAACTACATCAGTGACGAAGGACCTTCAATCAACGAAGGGCGGCAAGCCAGGTGTCGGAGCGCGGAAGGCCGAATGCGCAGTGGCTCAATGATGAGATTCTGAGTGCTTCACTTATGAACATCTAACGATTATATCCCATGGAAATTTTTGCCAATTCAGCAAAAATGTCCTCATTCCCGGCAATAACGGGATTTCCTCTCCTCAAACCATCGTTAGCAAGGAAATCGTTGGTCTTAAGTCCGGCTGCACGAATGATTGCGATCGCGCCGAGACAATCCCAGGAATTGATATGCGGCTCAATATATCCAATCAGGCGACCGCTTGCAACGTAACAGAGCGTTAATGCTCCCGAACCCTCGCGACTGAACATACCACCTGCCTTTAGCAGCCGTTCAAACATAGGCAGAAACTCGTCGGGTGTCACACGCGGAGAATAACCAACACCCACGATCCCTTCGCGAACAGACCGCGCTGGATGCCGCTCAACCGCTTTATCATTCAAAGTGGCAGCCCGGTTTTCACCGCCGGCGAAGAGTTCATTTCTTGCGGGTGCATATACCATGCCGAACTTGAGCACTCCGTCTTTCACAAATGCGATCGAGACGCACCAACTCGTCATGCCGGAAATAAACGGTTGCGTTCCGTCAATCGGATCAACAACCCAAATACCCTGGTTAGGCTCGAAGGCAGTAATGCCCGTTTCCTCTCCGAGAAAGGCATCCTGTGGAAAAGAAGCAGCAAGTCTTTGTTTGATGAGAAGCTCTGTCTGAAGATCGGCTTCGCTTGCCATATCCTGAAGACGCTTACTCTGAATCGTCAGTGCTTGCCGATTACTAAAATACCGATTTGCAAGATCGCCAGCCTCACGGATCAGAGCGAGTGAAAACTCATATCGTTCATCAATTGCGTCGGAGTCGGTCACAATGGTCTTCCCTTGTTTAAAAGTGCCGCAAAGGCAAAGTTCATCAATCTTTCCAGAGCCAGGCAGCTCCACGCACACCACTGGAATCCCCATGGATAGCCTTGCGAATTGGGGTATGGAACACGGTGGAAAAAGTCCGCTTAGCAAGGGCCGCAGGTAGATCCCGATAAAGTTCGTCGACATTCGACATGCCGCCACCCATAACAAGAATGTCTGGATCAAGCGTGTTGATGACAGTCGCAAGCCCACGCGCTACCCTCTCGATATAACGTGACCACAATAGGCCGCTCAAACGATCCCCTGATCGCATGCGTTCTATGATTTCGCGGGCTTTCAATTCCTCTTGAGTGTGGCGGAAGTATTCCGCCTCAAATGCACGCCCAGAAACCCATGTCTCCATGCAACCATGGCGGCCGCAATAACATGGCTGACCTGGCAATTCCGTTACATCAGGAAACGGCAGCGGATTATGTCCCCACTCGCCGCCGCAATTATTGGGCCCGTGATGAGCTCTTCCTGCGACCGCAATACCTGCTCCCGCGCCAGATCCAAGGATGACAGCAAAGACCACATTGTAACCGGTTCCTGCCCCATCCATAGCTTCTGAAGCAGCGAAGCAATCCGCGTCATTTTCGACCCTGAGGTCACGCTTGAGACAAGCATGGAGATCCTTTTCTACCGGACGCCCTAATAGCCAAGTAGAGCTCGCTCCCTTTCCAACACGACTGACTGGCTCAAGCGATCCAGGAATGCCGATGCCCACGGGGCCGGTTCTTCCTGTCTGCTGCTCCAATGCGGAAATCATTCCCTCAATAACACTAATACACCCAAAATAGTCGTGGCGGGGCGTATCAGCACGCAAGCGCAAAAGCTCCCGCCCATCTTTTTCCATAGCGACACCTTCAATCTTGGTGCCACCCCAATCAATCCCAATAAGCATGCTCCTCCCTTCCGGCAGCTGTATCTCCATCTGCCGCACGCATAAACTTAATTTAGTTTCCGGCTAACTAAAGAGAATATCCCTGTCCCGCGCATAATCGGCAAGAAGGGGCAAGCTCGCAGCACCCAATACACGGGCGTCACTGCCGATATTGCCTTCAACTATTTCGACCGGCGCCACCCCCTGAACTTCCATTTGCGCTACTTTCTCGCGGGTCCGGCAAACCAGCTCAGCACGCACGTGTGACGGGAACCCGCCGTCGATCACCACATTGTGGAAGTCGATTACCGAAATTGCCGAAGCGATGACAAAGGCAAGGCCGTCGGAAGCCTGTTCCGTCCAACGATCAAGAACGCCACCCAGATGACTCCAATCCTCGGATTTATGCCAGATTACGCTGGGATCACCGCCCGACTGCACGATCATGCGTTCAAGCAGATAGATCGACGCGCATTGTATGAGCCGTTTAGGCGCTTCGCCTGCAACAGGTGAAGGTACAGGCGCAGAACCGATCGACCCCGCATAGCCACGGCGCCCCGGGTACAAAGCACCATCGAGTACCACACCACCGCCGACAAGCGTGGCAAAAAACACGTAAAGGAAATCCTGATATTTTCGGCCGACACCAAAGGCCATCTCGGCTGCGCAGGCAGCAGTGGCATCATTATAGGAATAAACTGGCATAGAGAAAACCTGCTCGATGTGCGTCTTGAGATCAAAAGCCTTCCAAGCATCAACAACGGCGTGGGGCGCACCTACCTCTTCTTCCCAGCTCCACATTTCAGATGGCATCGCAATTCCGATGCCCCGTACCCGCCCCAGCTGGATCCTCGTCAAGTTATCGATGATTTCGTTGATCCCTTTGTCAACAAAACCAACCAGCAAAGCCGGTGTGGGATACGCAAAATTAAGACTGATTAGGCGGCGCACCTGCCCTGCCATATCCATCAGCACAAGTTCAGCCGTCCGGCGCCCTACTTTGACGCCGATCGAAAAGGCACCTTCTGGATTAAGTGACATTGGCACGGAAGGCTGGCCAACTTTGCCCCGTTGTGGCTCTCCGCGCAAAAGCAAGCCATCGCTTTCCAACTGGCTCATGATCACCGAACTCGCCTGAGCCGAAAGCCCGGTCATGCGCGAAACCTCGCCTTTTGATAGGGGGCCATGAGAGCGGATGAGCGAAAGAACCAGTCGCTCATTATAAAGCTTCATTCCGGTCTGATTTGTGCCCCGGCTCGGATCACTCAAGCTTGGCGGAAACTCTTCAGGTCCATCCATCTTAAACAAAGCCACCTCCCCAGTTCAAAAATCGCATTATACACGTCAATTGCGCAAAACGGTGCGCCAGTTTCTCGGTGCGCGAACTGAGATCGCATCACGTTCCTACTGCTCTGAACCTTAGCATCCATAATTAGAAATTTCTATCAATACGTCAATATATAAATCATACCGCATGATTTATATGACCATAAATAAGGATTTTTCATTATTTTCTAAGAGTTCGTGAAGTTGCGTTCTTTTTATTAAATCATCCGGTATTATATATTGACACAGGCGCAGATAGCTGATTGCAATTAAGAGCCAGCGCTGCGGAGGAGGAACTGTCAGTCTGGAGGCACTTGTTCGAAGCCGGCTACACCGGCACTGGGAGGAATGATGCGGAAATATTTCACACTTATGGTTTCGACACTCGCATTCACTTCGCTGTCATACGGCAATGCTCGCGCTGATGAAGCAAGCGTCTGCCTGGTAACGAAAACAGAGAATAATCCATTCTTTGTAAAGATGAAGGAAGGCGCGACCGCCAAGGCTGCAGAACTAGGCATGAAACTACTCAGCTATGCGGGCAAAGCGGAAGGAGATGTCGACACACAGATCTCAGCAATTGAGTCCTGTGTCGCGGCGGGAGCAAAAGGCATCCTTTTGGTGCCAAATGACTCAAGCGCACTTGTGCCTGTCGTAAAGCAGGCGCGGGATCAGGGCGTGCTGGTCGTCGCACTCGACACGCCACTCGCGCCAGCCGACGCAGCCGATGCAACCTTCGCTACCGACAATTTTAAAGCGGGTGTTCTGATCGGTGAATGGGCAAAGGGCCGTATGGGAGAGAAAGCCAGCGATGCGAAAATCGCACTTCTCAATCTTAATGCGCAGCAAATTACGGTTGATTACATGCGCAATCAGGGCTTCATGTCTGGTTTCGGGATCGACATCAAAAACAAGACCCGCATTGGCGATGAGGACGACGGCCGAATTATTGGAAATGAAGCCAGTAACTCCAACGAAGAAGGCGGGCGTACGGCGATGGAAAGCCTGCTGCAAGTCAATCCAGAGATAAATCTGGTCTACACCATCAACGAGCCCGCTGCAGCCGGGGCACATGAAGCGATCAAGGCTGCAGGACTTGAAGACCAGATCACCATTGTGTCCATTGATGGTGGGTGTCCCGGCGTCAATAACGTCAAACAAGGCATTATTGGAGCGACATCGATGCAGTTCCCATTGCAGATGGCTTCGATGGGTGTGGAAGCTATCAAGACATTCGTGGATAGTGGAAAGAAGCCACAAACCTCGGATGGGCTGGATTTTGTCGACACTGGCACCGAACTTGTTACCGACCATCCGGTAGAAGGCACAAAATCAATGTCATCGGAAGAAGCGCTCAAAAAATGCTGGGGCTAGTCCAATATTCCGCAAAAATCTGACAAGGAATGCGGGTGGCTCTTCGGTGTCCAACCGCGATCGTCAAGGTCATGAAGAAAGATCGTTGTCATGTCAAACGCCCAGACATCGCAGGAAATCCTGCCTAAAATCGCGACCAGTCAGCCGGATCATGCGCAGTTTGAAACAACCGATGCCGGGCTTCTCGCCCGCATCCAACGCTTCTTTCACAGCTACCCTACCACAGTTCCACTCGTCGTACTCATTCTCTCGCTGATTGGCTTCGGTATTGTGGCTGGGGACCGTTTTTTTTCCGCCTACAACATGTCGCTGATCGTGCAGCAAGTCTCGATTATCGGAATTCTCGCGGCAGCTCAAAGCCTGATAATTCTGACTGCCGGCATCGATCTATCTGTTGCGGCTATTATGGTACTTAGCTCTGTCATTGCTGGAAATCTTGCTGTCAACCTTGGGACTCCTGTCAGTTTCTCACTCATAATCGCCTTTTTGTGCGGCACGGCAATTGGTCTTTTCAACGGATTTCTCATCACCAAAGTCAAGTTGCCGCCTTTCATTGCCACTTTGGGTACCTGGAACATCTTTTATGCACTCAACCTCTATTTATCCGGTGCCCAGTCCATCAGGGGAACCGAGATTGATGTTACAGCGCCAGCACTCAAGTTCTTCGGCAACACCATTTCTATCCTAGGGGCACAGATCAGCTACGGTTCTCTTTTACTGATCGCCCTATTTGCGATCCTCTGGTACGCGCTTTCACGCACGTCTTGGGGGCGTCATGTCTACGCAGTGGGCGATGACCCGGAGGCTGCAAAGCTTGCTGGTATTCGCACTGATCGCGTCCTAATCTCGGTTTACGCTGTTGCGGGCTTCATCTGTGCCCTTGCAGGCTGGTCTGCAATCGGGCGTGTGGGGTCAGTATCTCCTACCAGCTTCTTCGAGGGCAATCTGCAGTCGATTACGGCCGTAGTGATTGGTGGAATATCATTGTTTGGGGGCCGCGGCTCCATTCTTGGTCCTTTGATCGGGGCTCTCATCGTTGGTGTTTTCCAGTCCGGCTTACGCATTGCGGGGGTCGATGTGCTTTGGCAACTCTTCGCAATCGGCTGGCTCATCCTGCTTGCCGTGGCCGTTGACCAGTGGATCAGAAAGGTATCAGCATGACCCTCACTCCCGTACTGCAGGCGAAAGGCCTCTCCAAAAAATATGGACGTGTTGTAGCTATAGACGGCGCTGATTTCGAGCTGATGCCGGGAGAAATTCTGGCAGTCATCGGTGACAATGGCGCAGGCAAATCGAGCTTGATCCGTGCCCTCTCTGGTGCACTTAAAACCGATAGTGGTGAAATCCTGTTAGATGGCAAACCGATAAATTTCTCAACGCCAATGGAGGCTCGACAAGCAGGTATTGAAACAGTCTATCAGACACTTGCCCTGTCACCGGCCCTGTCGATCAGCGATAATATGTTCCTTGGCCGCGAAATTCACAGCAAGGGTTTAATGGGCAAGTACTTTCGACAGCTCGACCGCCAAACCATGGATCGCGTAGCACGCGATAAGCTTAACGAACTGGGCCTGATGACAATTCAGAATATCGCTCAGCCGGTCGAAACTCTTTCGGGTGGCCAACGTCAGGGGATCGCCGTTGCACGCGCCGCAGCCTTCGGGTCAAAAGTCATCATTATGGATGAGCCGACAGCAGCACTTGGTGTCAAGGAAAGCCAGAAAGTTCTCGAATTAATCAAAACCGTGCGCTCGCGCGGGGTGCCAATCGTGCTCATCAGCCACAACATGCCCCACGTTTTCGAATTGGCGGACCGTATCCATATACACCGGCTCGGCAAGCGACTAGCCGTGGTGCGCCCGACAGAATTTTCAATGTCGGACGTGGTGGCAATGATGACAGGCGCCATGCAGCCCCCATCTGAAATGCTGCAGTGATCTCATTGAACAGAACCGCGACGCTCGGACCCTTGCACCAAACCTCCGCAACTTTGCATGCTTAAAAGGTGTACCTTGAAATTTTGCTTCAATACTTTCGCGTTCAGCAGTTTTCCCACATTTTTGCCAACCTATTCCCTTAAAGAGACGATACGCATTCTGGCCGAGATTGGGTATGATGCTGTTGAGATCGGATGTTGTGCGCCCCACGCTTGGCCAGATCATCTTTCCAAAGATGATCGCAAGGAAATCGCCAAGGCGGCAAAGGGTGAAGATATTGCGATATCAAGCCTCTTGCCGGCTATTGGTGGAGGGTTTGGTTGCAACCCCTGCTCAACTCTGGCAGCTGAACGACAGGCTACAATCGATCATTATATGAAAATCATCGATCTTGCACATGACCTTAATGCCGGAATGATAATTTATATCGGCGGGTGGCGCGCGCAGGGCATGTCGCAGTCTGACGGTTGGGCTTATAGTCTGAGTTGTCTACAACAGGTTGCAGCCTATGCTAGCGCTGCCGAAATCCAGATTGCAATTGAACCCACAACAGCCGACACAAATCTCGTTGATAACGCTGCAGACGCGCGGCGCATGATGGCTGAATGCGAAGCCACCAATGTCGGACTTATGTTTGATAGCTGTCATGTAGTCTTTGATGGCCAAAGCCCGCAATCGTATGTCCACGCCATGAGCGACGCGTTGCTACACCTTCACGCTGCCGATACCGGACGCACCGCGATTGGAAAGGGTAAAATCGACTGGGACAGCCTGCTTAAGTCACTGTTAGAGTATCAGTATAAAGGCTATTTCACGGTGGAAACAGGCTTTGGCAGTAGAGACGTCGATCCAGTCGATGTCGCCCGCTTCAGCCTTTCGTATTTGCGAGAACGATTAAGTTTTCTGCACGAATGCCGCTAAGGTCAATTTCTAACGAGCAGATGCATTAGTAACTCGCTGTTTGGTTGCGGAACATGATTGGGATGAGGTAGGATGGGCTATTGCTGAAAATGCGTGGCGTTTCGACACCATGATCAATGAGGCCCTGTGATGATGCAAATCCATCCTCAAGCCCGAACGACCCCTGCGTGCGAGCAGAAATTGCCCGATCAACAGAGCCGACAGGCATCGTCGTCAGACGCTATGGCATCAGTGATGAGACACTCTGCATGAAGTTAAAAGCTTGGCAACGGCATTTTCGTTAGCACGTGCAGCCACTTCATGTTCAGAGTGCCAGTCAAGAATCCTGGCTCCAACCCAAAGCCGACGAACCACGTTGCCAAATGCGTTAAAAGCAGAATTGAAAAAAATTTTGCTTCGACATGCCATAATGGAAGGCATGATGCCCTGGGGGCAGCTTTTCCATGTTGCTAACACTACCCGACTTGCCATTCCCCTGCGTCCTCGGGAATGGTTGGAAGATCGTCGTACACGAATGGAAAATGGGTTGAAAACACTAGCGCGCGCAGCGTGCAACGGGACAATCTCTGGCGGAACCATCAACACGCTACGAGTGAAGGGTTGGATGTTTACGCTTCTGAGCCTGATCTGCAATCTGCGGCGCGTAACGAACAATCCAATGATTCAATGTTGCATGGTCAACGTCCACCCCACGCTCGGCCAGATCTCCTGAAGATCACGATAAGAAACGGAATAACGAACATAGAAGAACACTGCATAAAGGATGACACTTTTGGGGAAATGAAAACCTTTGAAATCAATCGCCATAGCCAGTCACCTCACTCAATTATTCCCACCGAAACGACAATAGCGCAGCAGAAATGAAAATTTCGCGCCAGAACCCGGGGAAGTGCTTCGGCTACAGAGTCCCCCCCGAACTCATTTCCCGATCATTCGCAGAACGGAGCCTGATCTCCCCTTGTGGCGTCTGTCATTGATTTTCACGGAGTGACCTCATTCAGATTCGAAATTCATTGAATAGGATTGGTTTTCATGACACAATGCGAGTGAAAAAGAATTTCATGGGAAAGTATCAAAAATCATGCTTCTTGGGCAAAAGAAGCCATTTTCAGGCCAAGTAAGCTTTTTTCACGACCGTCGCCTGCCGGAACGAGCAATCCCGGTCGGATACGCGTCCCTAATCGACGCTTTCGAGCTCGCTGTTCCCGTGCCGATCAACCTCGCCGCCATCGGTGCGCGCCACAAAGTCTATCAAGCTGACGACTGGAAGCTTTATACGCCACGCCACCAACCAGACGCTAGTCTCACAGGTCATCTGACCTTCGCTTTACGTTACGAAGGTCTGGACCTAGCCGTCCTTAAAGCCCTGTTTCAGGCTACTGGGCCAAGGCCACTTATCGAGATCGTGCATGCAGCGCCGACCGGTGCGTATGCGCGGCGTCTCTGGTTTCTTTATGAATGGCTGCTCGACACCAGGCTCGATCTCGATGATGCAACCCAAGGCACATACGCCCTGGTCGTCGATCCCGATCTGCAGTGGGCAATCGATGGGACGACATCCTCTCGCCATCGGGTGAAGAATAATCTGCCGGGCACACCCGCCTTCTGCCCGATGATCTTCCGCACACCCAAGCTGGATGCTTTTATCGCCCGAGATCTCGGCGAGGAGGCTCGGCGCCTGATCGCTGAGGTGCCGGCCGATTTGCTTGCCCGTACTGCGGCCTTCCTGCTCCTTAAGGATTCACGGTCGAGTTTCCAGATTGAAGGCGAAGACCCTCCCCGGGACCGCATTCAACGCTGGGGACAGGTTATCGCGGAGGCCGGTCGCCATCCAATCGACCGTGCCGAACTGGAACGATTGCAGCGCATCGTTATTGGCGATGCGCGTTTCGTGCACCTTGGCCTGCGCGCTGATAGCGGCTTTGTCGGAGAGCATGATCGCCTGAGCGGCGCGCCCATTCCGGATCATGTCAGCGCCCGGCATGACGATCTGCCAACTCTGATCGAAGGATTGACCGCATTCGACCGCGGTGCAGCACGGCAACTGGACCCGGTATTAGCCGGGGCCACCCTTGCTTTCGGCTTCGTCTATATCCATCCGTTTGAGGACGGAAATGGACGCCTGCATCGTTACGTCATCCATCATGTTTTGGCGGAACGCGGTTTCAATCCGCCTGGGTTGGTGTTTCCTGTCTCGGCAGTCATTCTCGACCGCATTGATGAGTACCGGCACGTGTTGGAGACCTATTCCCGTCGCCTGTTGCCTTTTGTCCGCTGGCGACCGACCGAGCAAGGCAATGTCGAGGTGCTGAACGAGACGGTCGATTTTTATCGATATTTCGACGCAACGCCCCATGCGGAATTCCTGTTCGAATGCGTGGCGCGTACCATTGATATTGACCTGCCAGCAGAGACCGCCTTCCTGAAAACCTATGATAGTTTCAAGAATGAGGTCTCGCGCATGATTGACATGCCGGACAGGCTGCTCGATCTCCTGTTCCGCTTTCTAAGCCAGAATGGCGGTAAGCTGTCGAAGCGTGCTCGCGAAAGGGAGTTTGCCGGCCTAGCTGAAGAGGAGGCTGCGCATATCGAGCTCATCTACACTGAATTGCTGCAGTCCTGATTGGGCTTTACCAACGATACGGCTGGGTTCGCCCGATTAAACGGTGCGAATTGGTTGGCCTGTTTCTGATTTTGAGTTAGAGTCAAGAACATGCCCACAATCTAAGGAAGATTAATTAGCGGCAGCTTCTGCTCTTCCCAATATCTCTGTGATCAGAATAAGCGTTAGAGAGGGTCGCTAATCCAGTCTTCAAATGCATTCCGTATCCTAAGTACAAATACGGATCCGTTTTGTTCGATTTGATAAACAATTAGATGAGCTTTAAACGGATGAATACGAACAGGTGTAGAGATTTCTTCCCGTTCGCGTGCCATTTGTGGATTTTTGGCAATCAGATCCAACGTGTTAAACAGGTCCGAATGATATCGTTTGGCCTGTATAGGTCCGAATATTGCTATGCCGTGCTCTGCAATAGCAATTATATCTTCTTCCGCCTGAACTGAGAGACTGAATATCATTAGTTGCGTTTCAGAGATTTTTCCGCGTTAGCAATTGCAATAGCGAAGAGATCATCACGCGAACGAGTTCCCTTGCCACTTTGTAGGCCATCGTCGACAAATCGCTGCATTGCTGCGATCTTATCGCCACGCATCTGATCCTTACGGATCAAGTCGCGCACATAATCACTTACGTTCGAATAGCGCCCTGTTTTGGCCTGCGCCTCAACCCATTCTTTCATGGGATGAGGGAGCGATACATTCATCGTAGCCATCTAATTCTCCTATCTGTGCAATCCATAATCACAGATTGGCAAAGTTTGTCAATTTATTATCCACTCCTGCCGCTGCGTTGTACGCAAGCCACTTATTATGATTGCCAGTCAAGAACAAAGGCCGTCGA
The DNA here is from genome assembly GCF_002278035.1 of Ochrobactrum quorumnocens. Lineage (NCBI taxonomy): Bacteria > Pseudomonadati > Pseudomonadota > Alphaproteobacteria > Hyphomicrobiales > Brucellaceae > Ochrobactrum > Ochrobactrum quorumnocens. The sequence continues at coordinate 372,386 of NZ_CP022605.1, forward strand.
ATTGAATTCCGGATCAAACTGAATCGTGCACTTCGCGTTTACTCTCCGAACGTACCTATCCGCATATCGATCTGAATGAGCGTTGCAACAAATCACACATCAATCAGCCCCCCAAGTAAAAGCTGATTCTAGTTTACTTGGGGACTTGAATATTATAGGTCTCCCAGAAGGTCGTTAATTCTGTTTTCTGATTCCGTAAGGGCTTCTTCTATAGGCTTGTTTCCTACGATAGCCGCATTTAGCTCTTCTGCTAAGATATCTTGGATAGCAAATTGCCGTTGAACTTGTGGTGGCAATGTCTGGCCTGTAGTTGCAATTTTCTCGACGTCAGAGCGGTGTGGCATCGCTGCGAATGTTTCTGAATCGATAATGGACTGGATTGCAGGCAAATGCCCGGTGCGTGCCCACTCGGTTTCATTGTCAGCTAGAAACTTAAACAGCTTGCCGATGGCCGCACTTTGCTCATCTGATCTATCTCTTTTCGGAAGAACCCATGCATGCCCATCGGCATAAGTTGCGTTTTTCTCAGGAAACAACTGAGATACCGGATATACGCGATAACCGTCTGAGAGAGGGTTGCCCGGCTTTTTTGCTTGCTCGTCGAATGTACCAATGAGCCACGTGCCATTCACCGCAATACCACCTGCCCCCTGACTAAAGGCTGCCACCGAGGCGGCGTAATCCATATCCTTTGTACTTAGTCCCTCAGTATAAATCTTCTTCATCAGCGAAAGCGCCGCCACACCCTCTGGCGATTTCAGCTTTATCTCGGCTGGATTGGCAAAGAAATCTGAATTCTGTTGCTGCAACCAGGTGTAGAATAGCCTTGCATAGGCCGCGCTTTCGTTCGCCGTGATTTGCACAAAATAAGGTTTTCCAGTCTTCTCCTTAAACTGGGTACCTTGAACAAACAATTCATCGACACTCGTCGGCAGAATTGGCGTGCCATCCGGGTTTACCAAACCCGCTTCTTTCATCAGATTCATATTGATATGAAACAACATTGTCCACGTGTCAAAAGGCAGACCATAAACAGCCTCTTCTTTTGTCACGCCACTTTTGGCCACATCAGTGAAGGTTGACAAATCAACGCCTGCGCTGGTCAAAAGCTCGTCGATCGGCTCGATCAATCCACGCGACTGATAGTCAGGTATGATCGAATAATGCATGCTCACCACATCTGGAGCAGACCGAGAGGCCAACTGTGCATTAAGCTGATCATAACCGGGCCACTCGACGGTAGTGACATTCACTTTTATATCAGGGTTATCTTGCTGAAATTTATTAACCAGAGTGGTTATGATGCCGCATTCACCGACAGCTTTTGAAACATCCGTACTCTTGCCATATTCGGCTTCGCAAGCACCGAAGAAACGTTGCAGATTGATCGTTACTTCCGCTTGCGCAACCGACATCAGGCTATAGAAACCAAATACACTTCCAAGTAAAATTCGTTTCATTTCTCTCTCCCTTTTTTGCTTCGCATGAAAGATCGCTCCTCCGATCCATCATCTGCTATTTGACCGCCCCACCCGACACGGCGGTAACAATGTGTTTTTGAAACAGAACATAGACGATGATCACTGGTAGACTGGCGAAGACAGCCTGAGCCGTTAGAAAGCCAAGACCTTCACTTTGAGCAAAGTTGGTCTGACTGGAAGCAATTCCCACAGTCAGTGTGTACATCTCTTTGTTGGTCGCAGAAATCAAAGGCCACCAGTAATCATTCCAGGCATGAAGAAATGTAAAAATTCCAAGTGTTGCCTGTGCCGGTAGCGTCAGTGGCAACAGAACCCGCCAGAATATCTTAAAGCGCGAGGCGTGATCGAGAAGTGCTGCCTCATCAATTTCAGGCGGTATGGCCTTAAAAAACTGGGTCATCAGGAACACACCAAAAGGTGCTGACAGTCCCGGTAAAATCAAGGCCTGGTAAGTATTATGCCAACCAATCCATGTGAACATCTGATGGCGGGCAATGATAACCGCCTGTTCTGGAACCGCCAAGCCGAACAATACGATGACAAACAAGACTTTTCGAAATGGAAACTCCAGTCGGGCAAAAGCATAACCGGCCAATGATGAGAGCACTAGAACGCCAAACGTCATCCCAACAGCCACGATGAAACTGTTTCCCAGCCAACGGAAGACCATGCTGGATTGGCCAATGTCAGCATAGTTACGCAAGGTATAGGGGAAGCTGAATACCGCTTCTGATCCCAAAGCCAATTCAGCATTCGCCTTAAAAGATAAACCAACGACCCACAGGAACGGTGCGAGCATAATTATTGCAAGTAATGTTACACCAAACAGAATAACACGATCATTGCTTTTATGGGTTGTGATCATGTTCTGCCCTCCTTGCGTCGGGTTAGGAAATATTGCGCCATCGCTGCGAGCAGAATGATCATGAATAACACTTCAGAGGCCGCAGCAGCCTTGCCAATCTCCCAGCGAACAAAACCAGTTTCGTAGATATACATAACGATTGGACGTGACGACCCCGATGGGCCACCATTGGTCATCAGCAAGGCCTGACCGAAAAGCTGAAATTGCATCACAATTTGAATAATCGTCACGAGAATGAGCGTTCGCATGATTTGTGGAAGCGTTATATGTGTCAAAACGCGACGATGTGATGTGTTATCTAGTGCCGCCGCTTCGTAAATGTCACGCGGGATTTGTTGTAAAGCCGCAAGAAACAACATCATCGGCAGTCCAATGCACCACCATACCGTTGCAACCCCAACCGAAAATAGCGACCAACCGGATGTTGACAGAAATCCTATCGGCTCTAATCCAAGTTTGGAAAAGATCATCGCCATCAGCCCTTCATTCGGGATGAAAACAATGCGCCAGATAAGCGTCACAATAGTAACAGATAGTACCGACGACGCAAAAAACGTTCCCCTCAATATGGAGGATAGACGACCAGGTCTATTGAGTGCCAGTGCAAGTCCCAGTCCGATAACTACGAGTGTTGGAACAGAAAACACCACAAAAACGGCCGTATTGCGTAATGCCTGAAGAAAAACCCGATCATTAAAGAGACGTTCGTAATTCCGCAGCTCAACAAACTGTCCGGGCGAAAACAAATCCACTTTCAGCAATGAAAGCCACATGCCCCAAAACAAAGGGATGACAAGCATGACGATGAACATCAGCATGAATGGAGCAACGAAAAGTGTATTGCTGTAACGCTCTTTCATGACGTGCCAACCTTCGTTGGCAGGGTCCTTCCATCTTGAGCAAACAGATGCACAAAATTCAAATTTAATTTCAGATAAATTTCGTCTTTTGCTTTGATTGATGTTCGACCATCGGCCTGCGCGGTCAACTGTGATCCATTGTGCAAGCGTGTATAAAGCAAAGTTCGTTCACCGAGACGTTCAACAATTTCAACTTTTGCCTTTACACAGCCAATTTCCGCCGGGTTTACAACCTTCACATCTTCAGGACGAACACCCATCGTTATTATGTTCGAACTATCTTCACGCATTTGAAGGCGGAGGCTCCCAATGCCACCAACATCTATGATAGTCCGGTCAATGTCTGCCTGCGCAGACAACACTGGTAGGAAGCTCATCGCGGGTGTCCCAACAAACCCCGCCACGAAACGTGTGGCCGGCTTTTGGTAGATTTCTGTTGGCGTACCAATTTGCTCAATTTTGCATGCATTCATGACAACGATACGGTCTGCAAGCGTCATTGCTTCCACCTGATCGTGTGTAACGAAGACCATTGTTGCGCCAAGCCGCTGATGCAAGCTTGCTAATTCAAGGCGCGTCCGGCCACGTAACGCGGCATCAAGATTGGAAAGCGGTTCATCAAACAGAAACGCTTTGGGCTCTTTAACAATCGCACGTCCAATAGCAACACGCTGACGCTGCCCACCTGAAAGCTGTTGTGGCTTTCTGTCGAGACATGTTGAGATTTCCAGAATTTGAGCGGCACTGTTCACGCGCCGATCAATCTCGTTTTTTGGTGCTTTAATGTTTTCAAGACCGAATGACAGGTTCTGTCGAACAGTCATATGCGGATAAAGCGCATATGACTGAAAAACCATGGCAACTCCCCGTGCGCCTGGCTTGAGTTCATCAATCCGCTTGCCGCCGAGATGAACCTCACCAGACGACAAGGTTTCTAAGCCGGCAATCATGCGAAGCAATGTTGATTTTCCGCAACCTGACGGCCCAAGAAATGCAACAAACTCGCCTGCATTAACTTTTAGGGAGATGTCATCGAGAACCGTGACGTTGCCGAAGTTTTTTGTGACATTGCGTATTTCAATCGCTGCCGACATGCTTCGCCTCCAGACGGATCATCCGGTAGCTGAGCGGAGAAATACGCGCCTTTACGCGACCATCAACAGCAACTGTACCTTCACCATTCTGTGGCCCTACAACCTCACTTTGAGGACCGTTCACTGCCCGCAAGTCAGGATGAATGATCATCTTATCTTCCAGCACCCGGAGATCCTGATAGCCATCAAGTGCGATATTGAGATCGATAGCTTCATCTTCGTGACGATTGACGACAAATAGAGAGACGCCTGTGTTATTCTCTACCGCAGAAACATCAAGATACGGCACATTATCGCAGAACTCCGACTTGTAGGTCCGGCATTCTACGTTCAAACGTAAGGCAGTGCCGCGTCCATATTTTGATGCAAAAAGAAAGGGGTAGAAAATGGTTTGCTTCCAAGCCGGCCCACCCGGGACAGTCATGATTGGTGCAATAACATTTACCAATTGTGCCAAACAGCCGATCCGCACGACATCAGAACGCCGAATGAAGCTGTTAATAATGCAACCGACCTGCAAAACATCTTCAAAATTATAGATGTCCTCAAGCAACTCCGGCGCATGGGGCCAGCCATCCCGACCTTCAAGAACCTTGCGGTCAGCTTCGCGGGAGTGATACCAGACATTCCACTCATCAAAGCTGATATAGACATCTTTCTTTGAACGCTTTTTTGCCTTTGTGAAGGTTATAACGCCTGCGATAGTATCTATATATTGTTCCAGACGCGCATTCTGGGCTAAGTATTCAGCCGTATTTCCAGCATGATTATCGAAATACATATGCAGGCTGATGTAATCGACGACGTCATATGTATAATCAAGAACAGTCGCTTCCCATTCAGGATATGTGGCCATTTTGGGTGATGACGATCCGCACACAACCAGCTCAATTGATTTGTCGAAAGCACGCATCGCTTTGGCAGTTTCGAATGCTATTCGGCCATACTCATCGGCAGTCTTTTGACCTATCTGCCATGGTCCGTCCATTTCATTGCCGAGGCACCATAACTTTACATTCCACGGTTCGCTTTGCCCGTTCTTTTGACGCAAATCTGACCAGTAACTTCCACCGGGATGATTAACGTATTCCAGAAAATTGCGTGCTGCATCAAGGCCACGTGAACCAAGGTTCACAGCAAGCATCATCTCAGTGCCTGCGGCTTTTGCCCAATCAGCGAACTCATGAATACCAACTGCATTACTCTCCGATGTGTGCCATGCAAGATCAAGGCGTACTGGGCGGTCCTCTTTCGGGCCGATACCATCTTCCCAATTATAAGCAGATACGAAATTGCCCCCGGGATAACGAACGACCGGAACATCAAGCTCTCGAACTAGATCAAGAACATCTTCTCGGAAACCATGTGCATTTGCTGTTTTATGGTCCGGCTCATAAATACCCGTATAAATGGCTCGGCCAAGATGCTCGATAAAAGAACCGTATAGACGCGGGTCAATTTCCGCGACTTTGAAACCGCGATTTGCGGTAACGTCTGCATGCATTGTAAGTCTTCCTCCAGAGTATCAGATTTTCTGATATATATCTCCCTTACAGATACTCTTATGAAGAGGAAGTTGCGTCAAGAGCCTTTTCTAAATCAAGTGCGAACTCGAAGCTTAATACCTTGATTATAATTACCAAATTCGCGGCCAAAAATATTCACTCCGCCTGGATTTTTAGCTGTATCGGAAACTCCGATACGAATCCTTATTGAACGATGATCTTTCAAGCCAAGGTCATTGATTGTGACTTCAGACATACGCGTACCGTCGATAAACGTACCCGCAGTGGTCACGCGCCATGACTTTAAGACACCATACTGGCTACCATGCAGCTTCCACCAATCTGGCGTATATTTTCCGCGCTGATCGCCGAAATCTCCCGGCGACGTCCAGGTTGCAAGCTTTACTCCATTGAGAAAAACATCAATATCTGAAGGCCATTCTTCTGATGTGCCTGGAACTTCTGATGAGAGCTCCAGTACAAGTTCCAGTTCGGTGATGCTTTTGCCATCAATGCGCGCATTATTGGGAAACTGATAGTCAATATAGCCCCGCGTGAACCAAACCAGTCCTGCCTTCATGCGCTCTGGGTTGAGGAACGTGTCTGGATTATCAAGGTATCCAATGATTTTTTCATCAGAACACATTCCGCACGGTGCCGTGACGTCAAAACCAGTATAAAGCCCGACTGGCATTTCAACTTCGATCCAGTCATTGCTTGGCCTATCCGCATCAGCATTAAAGACCAACATCACCTCTTCGTGCAGAGCTTTGCAGATCTTTTGACTACCCTTACGCGCTTTACGTGTTTCGGTCTGAATCAAACCAACTTCTTCAAGCATCGAAATATTGGCCGATACACTGGACTGCGGCTGTCCTAAACGCTCCGCCAACTCGTTGATATTGAGGGGCCCCCGATTATGTAGGGTTTTCAAAATTTCCAATCGAGCTGCCGATGCGAGCCCACGCAACACCGGCAAGGCATCATCTGCCGTGAGAACAAGAAAATTTTGTGCCATGGTCGCCTACTCAACATATCGAACACCTTGCTTTATATATTGATTATCCGATATGGAGAAACCAATCCACATGTTTTATGGTATCGTTTATGTCAAATATCTTAGCTGAGGCTCAGATATAGACTATTGAGCCATTACCATGTGCATCTTATTGACAGCAGATGTATCCCTGCCGCGATTTCCGATCTCCAGTCAAGAAATTCAACTCATTGGGTACGAGACGTATACTTTTCGTCACTCACGTAAAGGGGTTGCCGCTTCCCGCTTTGTTGGGCTTTCTAATATCTTCGGTGAGTTTCTTTATTAAAAAAATGGGCTTTTGTGGATGCAAAGGATACTTGCAACGACTGACCGACGGCCAAAGAAATGCGCTCACGAACTACCCAAGTTAGTTCCTGGCCTTGGACGTCTAAAACAACGTGCGTTTCAGAGCCGGTAGGTTCTACCACTTTCACAACCGCCTCTACGTCATCAGGGCCACCTGTTGAAATGTTTTCGGGTCTGATGCCAAAAACAACCTTTTTACCAACGGCATCAGACGGCGCGCCAGCGACGTTTACAATCAGGCCGCTTTCCAAATTCAGTTGCTTTGCATCTTTGAGCGTTCCGCTAAAGAAGTTCATTGCAGGAGATCCAAGAAAGCCTGCAACGAATACATTCTTCGGGCGATCATAAAGCTCTAATGGCGATCCGATCTGTTCAACTCTGCCTGAATTGAGAACTACGATTTTGTCAGCCATTGTCATTGCTTCGATCTGGTCGTGCGTCACATAGACAATGGTAGTATTTAGCCGCTGATGCAGCGCTTTAATTTCGGCGCGCATTTTAACGCGAAGCTTTGCATCAAGGTTCGACAGCGGTTCGTCAAACAAAAAGACTTTCGGGTTGCGTACGATCGCACGCCCCATCGCAACACGCTGACGCTGTCCACCAGACAACTGTGCAGGCTTGCGAGCAAGAAGCGGTTGAAGGCCTAAAATCTCCGCTGCTTCATTCACTTTCTTGGCTATATCTTGTTTGCTGGAGCCTGCAAGCTCCAGCGCAAAGCCCATATTCTGGGCAACAGTCATCTGAGGATAAAGCGCATAGTTCTGGAAAACCATCGCAATGTCGCGGTCCTTGGGCTGAAGATTATTAACGACGCGCCCGCCGATGCTGATCTGTCCTGATGTGATGTCTTCGAGACCTGCAATCATGCGCAGCAGCGTCGATTTTCCGCAGCCCGAAGGCCCAACAAGAATGACAAACTCGCCATCGTTAATCTCGACATCGACACCATGGATGATATCGACTGTACCATAAGATTTCTTGACATTCGCAATGCTCAATTCAGACATATGCAAACCTTCCTGATTTATTTCTTACGCCGTACACGCAGTGCCTGATAGGTCTTGCGTGGCAACGATACACCAAAGGCAGCGTCCTGTTTTCCACCACGCACGATTGCGCCATGTCTCACCGGATGGGTGATAGGAGCTGCTATCTTTTTCGCTGGCTGTATCGTCATTTCCCATGTGTCGATCAGATCAACTTCATAGTCGTCACTATCCATTGGCAGCCCGGATGACCACACAACAGGCTGATGTTCACCAAGGTAAATTAGCCTGAAATCACCATCACCATCGCGAGCACCTGAAACGCGTGACCATGGCCACTGTTTTACGGGCGCAATCGGCTCCAGCCCATGCTTGACATCGGCTTCCAACAAGTCACGGAGAAAGCCGATGCGTTTCCATGCTTCGCCGTGCAGCTTGCCGCCCTTTGCCCACCAGATAAGATCATTGGCATCGGAATAGGTTTCACCATGACCGACATATCCGCCCCGCGCCATTGAGATCCAATAACGGTGCACCAGTTCCTGTGGGCTCAAATTACCCCAGGATTCAAGAATATCCCCTTCATATTCAGGTTCGTCATTCACGACTGGCTTGCCGTATGTGTCACGCCATTCCTGTGTCTTCTTCACATCTGGATTCTGAATGCAGACGTGCGTGACCCATGGTTTGCGGTGGTCATAGTTTGAATTGAGATCGCCATTGTGGATCGAACGCAGATGCTGATAAGGGTCGTTCTCTTCCAAAATCTGGAAATATCTGTCCCACTGTTCCATCGGCTTTGTATTGAGCAGGAAGTCATACTCGTTGGCGAGCGACCACCACACATTGCGATAGGCTGACAGGCGGGCAGCGAGATATTCGACATATCGATAATCCTGTTCAGCGCTCATGTCCGCATAGCCCCACCGATCATAGGGGTGGAACATGATAATATCGGCTTCAATGCCCAACTCACACAGCGCTGCAACCTGCTTTTCAAAGTGCCTGAGATGCTCAGGATTTGGCCTGTCGAAGTTCTCTTTACCGTCGGCATCTTTCTCAAAGCAGACATGCAGAGGTTCGTTGGTATTGTAAGGATAGTCTTTCGGGAAAACACCCATGCGGATCTTATTGAAGCGCGCTTTTGCAAGCGTTTCCAGTGTCTCGTCCTGCATATCGAGCGGCTGATGGGTCCAGGCATAGCAGGTCGTGCCGAAGGAAAAGAATGGAGTGCCATCCGCATAGGCGAAATGGAACTTGTTACGCACGCGTACTGGTCCGTGATTATTGGCTGAAGGCTGCCCTGCCTGAAGGGAGCCAGTATGGCCGTTCAGTTCTTTTGTCGCGGAGCGCGTCGTGAATATCCATTCACCTTCAAGATCTGGCATAAAGCGGAGACGATAGGTCCCATCGCCGTCATAGAAACCTGGAACGCGAACTTTACGGCTTTTATGTTTAAAAATGGCATCAAAGGCCACTTCGATATAGGGATTGCCAGCGGAAGGTCCGGCAAAGGATGCTTCAAAAACACCCCATTTTTCCACGGTTGCACCAGACATGCGTTTTCTCCTCAGAATTCACCGAATGCTCGTTAGCCTTTGACCGCGCCAGAGGTCAGGCCAGAAACGAAATAACGTTGGAAGATCAGATAGACGATCGTAGCGGGAAGGACGGTCATCACGATTGCCGCATTTAACTGCCCGTAATCACTGGAGAATTGCCCCTGAAATGACATCAGCCCAAGCGGAAGTGTCCACATGCCCTGATCTTGCAAAAGCACAAGTGCCATCGCAAATTCATTCCACGTCGACACAAAGTCCAGAATGAAAAGCGCTGCGAGAACAGGCAGGCATACAGGCAGAAAAATCCGGCGGAAGATGGTGAAGTGGCTTGCACCATCAATCAGAGCGGCTTCAGACAATTCCTTTGGAATGGCCTTGAAGAAGCCGTGTAGAATAAAGACCTGATAAGGCACGCCGAATGCTATGTAAGGCAGAATTACGCCGATATAGGTATCAATCAGCCCGAATGAATTTACGAGCGTGAACAGTGGAGCGAGCATGACCTGAAACGGGATCATCGTTCCAAAAACAACGACCAGAAGCAGTAATTTATTGAACCGGAGCTTTATCTTGGCCAAAGCATAAGCGGCCATCGCAGACATGAGCAGTCCAATCGGAACTTTGATCGCAGTGATGATTACGCTGTTGAAGAACGAACTTGCAAAGCTGCCACGGTTCCATGCGCTTGAATAATTACCCCATGCCCATTCAACAGGTGGCATGAATGCGCCTGTACTTGTTACGGCAGCTGGTGTTTTCAATGACGTAAAGACAATGAAAACAAAAGGGGCAATCCAGATGATCGCGATCAAAAACAGGCTGGTCCACAAACCGATCAGAACCGGGTCACGCTTTATCTTAGACGTATCTTGAGAGAGCGAAGTGGCTGTCACGATTCCAACTCCTCGTTTTTCTGCATCCAGCGCAGGTACGGAACAACAATTGTCATCGTGATGAGTAGCAGGACGACCGAAATTGCCGCGCCGCGTCCAAAATCGAAAATCTGCATAGCTTGTGTGAATGCCCAAAGTGCCAGCATTTGTGTGCCTTGCGCTGGGCCACCACCGGTAAGGCCATAAACAATATCGAATGCTTTGAGTGATGAGATGATGGACAGCACCAGTACGACGGTCGTTGTCGGGCGAAGTGCAGGCAGTGTTATATGCTTAAAGACTGCCCAACGCCCGGCACCATCTATTCGTGCGGCTTCAATCAGCGTTTGTGACACATTTTGGAGTCCGGCAAGGAACAAGACCATCGAGAAGCCAACGGTTTGCCAGACATAGGCAACAAAGACGGAGTAAAGCGCGATGCTCTTGCTACCGAGCCAATCCTGAATCCATGACTGCAATCCCCAATTGGTCAGTAACTGGTTAAACAGCCCGAAGAACGGATCGTACATCCATTTCCACATCGTCGCGACAGCTATCGGTGCGATGATAACCGGGAGATAGAATATTGCACGCAGGCTGTTTCGCCCGAATATTTTCTGGTTGAGGCTCAATGCCAGCAACAAGCCCACAACAGGAGGAATGATGAGGCTCAACAATGTCCAGATGATGGTATTTTTGAAAGCAACCCAGAACACAGGGTCAGTGGTGAAGATTGCAGAGTAGTTGGAAAAACCAACAAATCGGCGTTCAGGATCAAGCCCATTCCATTTCTGGAAGCTCATGACAATGATGTCGAGCATCGGATAGAGCGCGAACACGCCGTATATTGCCAATGCTGGGATAAGCAGTATTGATGCTTGGTTAAGCGGTGTCTGAATGATTGTTTTCAGCGACATGTTTTCCTCCAGGCAGCAATAAGCCGCCTTGATGATTGTGGTCCTGCGGGCGCCTGAACAATATGCTCAGGCGGCCCGCATCCGGGGAGGATTAGTTTCGGGCCGTGATGAACGTTTGCATTTGTTTTGCTGCTTCATCGGAGGTCATGTCACCAGCAGCAACACTGTTGATAACGCGGAAGTATTCGGTCGTCACATCCAGCGGGAATGCCTGATCGCCGTTCATGTAAACGGTGCCGAATTTGTTAAAGATATCAAGCCACTCAGCTTCGAGCGGAATTTGATTTTCGTATTTTACGTTCTTATTGACCGAGACTGCGCTGATCTGCCCGACGAGATCCTGCTGGACGTCTGTAGACAAGAAATATTCCAGAAACTTCGCAGCAATATCAGGATTTTTGCTTTTTGAGCTGATGTAATTGTACTCGCCGAAGCCGTAAAGGCGTCCGGTGTCGGCCGGGAATGTGAAAATACCATAATCATCCAGATCAACGCCGGTGCCGTTCAACTGACTTACCAGCCAGTCTCCCTCCAGCATCATAGCTGCGCGCCCTGCGGTGAAAAGGCTGTAAGATTGCTTGTTATCGATGCCCATAAATGGCTGAAGCGTATAATCCTTCGTCCATTTGCCGAATTCCTCAAAGGCATCCCTTGCACAAAGCTCGACAGCCCAGTCGGCTTGCATCGCCTTCAAAGCATCATGCTTCTCAGCACCACACTTTGTTTCCAAAATGACATCCATCAGGCGCATAACATGCCAGTTGACCGATCCACCAAATGTAAAGGCGGGAATGCCAGCGTCCTTGAGCTTTCGCGCGGCGGCCAGAAGCTCGTCATAAGTTTTCGGCTCTGCCGTGATGCCAGCTTGTTCAAACAACTTCTTATTGTAGTAAACTGCTTCACCCTTGAAGGTGAAAGGAACGCCGTGTTTGCCACCCGGATACAGATCGGCAAAGGCCGACGAGGCCGGAAGCAGCTCGTCTTTCCACTTATATTCGGTGTAATATTTATCGAGCGGCAACGATAAGCCAGCTTTCACATATTCGCCGCCAAGTCCGAGACCAGCCCAGCTGAAATAGATATCGGGTCCGCGATTGGAACCAGCTGCCACACGAAGCGCTGTTTTGTGCTCATCAATCGCACGCTGCACAATCTCGACCTGCACGTCAGGATTTGCCGCTTCAAAACCAGTCGCTACCTTTTTCAGTGCTACATTGGCGGCGTTATTATCAAAATTAAGCGTCCAGATCATCAGTTTCTCGGCATGTGCCGGCGCGGTTGCGACGCCAAGAGCAAGCACACTGGTCAGGCTTATAGACTTCAGAATTGCGGATAGATTTTGCACTCGGTTTCTCCTCGCAACAGGTGGTTTTCACCCGTCCCATGACTGCACATCACCAAACATTCGATGTCGAAATCAGAGCCCCTTGGTTCTCCTCCATCGCCCCGACCTCCCAACTAATTTCGCTAAACTGTTTAAATCTGTCAATACTTTTTTCGTATACGAAATAAATATTGCGGAAATCGTGCCTTATAGTGATTTGTAGCGTATTGATTGCGGATATTTATTCTAATACGAAATAAGTTGCGTCTATGCGCAATTCGCGTCATGGATACGGCTGGAGGATTAATGGCTGGCTTTAAAGAGATATTTGATGATCACGAATCTCCCGTTGGAAAAATTCTTCGGACGGTCGCCAGCCTTGGTTCAGCAAGTGCAACGGATCTTGTAAAGAAGACGGGTCTTGCACGCTCAACAGTCTCGACAATCCTGACTGAACTTAAAATCAACGAGGTCGTTCTCGAAACGGAAACGCGAAGCAGCGGTTTTGGTCGCCCTACCAAAATTATATCTCTTAACCCATCCCAAGCTTATTGTGCCGGAGTTCTGTTCGGACTCGCGGAAATACGTATCGCGGTCTGTGATCTGGGCCATAATGTCATTGCTGATATCTGGTTCGAGATGCACGGAGATTACACGCCGCAGGAAGCTGCGATCCGTGTGCGAGACCAGTTGGCTATTGAATGTGCAAAGCTTAACATTGCGATTCGTGATTTGCTCGGGGTGGGCTTAGCGATTTCTGCCCCGGTATCTTACGAGGGTACTGTGTTGAACGGGTCTATTCTGCCGACCTGGTGTGGCATTGATATTGCGGAGATATTTTCCGCGCATATCGACTGTCCGCTTTTCGCAGAAAACGAAAGTCATTGCGGCGCGCTTGCTGAAATGACCTGGGGCGCCGCAATTGGTTTAAGCAATTTCGTATTATACAAATTCGATCTTGGTATTGGCGGCGCGATTGTCATTGATGGCATTGTTCAGCGCGGCGCTTATGGCAATGCTGCGGAGTTTGGTCATATTTCACTCAACCCACACGGCCCTCTTTGCAAATGCGGCAATCGCGGATGTCTGGAAACTTATGCGGGTGGCTTTAATCTGATGCAGATGGCAGAGCAGGCCACAGGTGAAAAGCTTACGTTTGATGACTTTATCAGACATGCACAAACGGGTGTTTTACCTTATGATCGGTTGATACAGGATTCCGCTGAAATGGCTGGCTGGGCGATTGGCATCACGTCCACTATACTGAGCCCACCTGATATTATCATTGCTGGCAAGATTGCGGCCATCGGGCCAAGCTTCCTGCGTTCAGTTGAGCAGAGTTTTGAGAAACATGCTGTGCGTCCGCCGACACATGCACCGCACGTTCGCAAACCAAATTTCATTATCGGGAAGTTTCTGCGCAACGATGATACCGTTCTAGGCGCGGTTGCGTTAGTTTTACATCAACATGGGCTGATCAACGGCCGATCCAAAGCCTAACTACATGATTTTTGAATACCGTTTGTGTATCAACTTAACGCTGCAATGAATGCTGCTTTGGAGTTCCCGCTGGCTAAATGTTATCTTAGCTCGACTTTGCACATTAAGCAGCGAAGCAAAGTGCCTCGGCCATACGTTTGATCCGGCCTGGCGGTATTTTAGGTATGTCCGGGTGAAACGCGGACTGTCGATAAATATCCTGGTGCCATAAAACCATACGAACTGCACCGATGGCGTCGGAGAAAGTGCAGCTTGTTTTTTTGTACCAGGCAGCGGTGTACGGAAGACTGTTTTGGCCGAGCAGATCACAAGCCCACAGTGTTACGAGGCTGTAGAGTGCCATCAAAGACGGCGTCGTGCGCAGAATGGCCTTATCGTTCCACTGTCTTTGCGTTTCCACACCAAGATGCGCACGGGTCTCGGCAAAAGTGACCTCGATCTGCCAGCGACGAACGTAGAAGGTAATGATCTCCACAGGATCAAGATCCGTATTCGTACTCATGAAGGCCTGCGGTTCGCGGCGAGATGTTGGATCGCGAACGATGACCCAGCGAATGTGTTTGGGTGGTGTTCCACGTCGATACCAAAGAGCTGTTCCCGACGTGATGTCGAGAACTTTGTTGGTCTGTCTGGCATACCACGACGATACTGCAATCTGCTGCCACGAGGTATTTGTGTCCTTGAGCACAGCTTTTAGTTTTGGCAAGGGTTGCCCCTTTTGCGCGGGTCGTCCGAGCGTGTGTTCATGCCTTTGAGACGGTGCTGCAAAAAGATTAGCATCGAGGCGCAACCGAGTGATGAGCGTAGCCCTGTCTGGAAGTGCTGCGGCCAGTGTATGAACCGCAAAGCTGCTATCGCCGACAAAGATGATCTGGCGACCTGGTAGCCAACGACATATCTGCAGCAGGCCCTGCCTTGCCCAATCGGTCAGCATCTTGTGTCTTCGGAGCATCTTCTGGCTATATCGTTCTGAGGGAGACAGGATTGTCAGCACAGGCATTGCTTTGAGGCATTTGGCCCAGGGGACCGGTGAAAGAACCATAAAACTCAGCCACCGCAATCCACTGGCCTTGACGAAATGACCATGGCTGGAACGTATCGGGTCTCGGTATATACCTCGAGCAGCAATACGCTGACCCCATCGCCGTTCTATTGTATCGTCCATTCCAATGACAACGGGGCCTTCGGGTACAAGCCGTGTCACAACAATGGATAATAAGTGTCTTGCCAACAAGCGTGGGTTCCAGCGAGCCCGATTGAGAAACTGGTGATAAGTGGCAAAGCTGGTCACATCGGCGCGACCCGTAATTCGCAGACACGATGTCACTGTTCGCTTCCCCGGTGCAAGGAGAGCTCCCATGACAAGGACGAGCAGATGACTCCATGTGGGCGCTGTGAACCCGCAACGAAAAGGCTCTAGCCATTGGTGAAGACGATGAGGAACCGCATCCCCGGTCTCATTATTGCATTCATCTGCTTTGGTCATTCAACAGTTCGAATCCGATCAGACGAATGACGCAAGGTCACAAGCTGCGGCGAATTGATTCACCAAAGACGCTCAGTGCGGCACTCAAAATCGATGCCAATTTTGTGCAAAGTCGAGCTCAGACCGGGGAGTGTGACACTTCTACTTTCCAGAAACAGGACATTTTAACTTTGCGGCTACAGTCTTGGCAGGACAATACCAATTATGAAACATAACATCGGATCAAACTGTTAACAGTTCGTCGCGCACCCTAATTCGAATAAGATTGTCCTGAAATATTATAGTTAACGGGGGGTTAGTGCCTGTTAACAAACAAATCTGCTAACGTCGCAGCAAAATTCTGGGCGATATAAGAACGGTTTTTGTCGCTACTTACGTAAATACCCACTATAGCATCGCTTAATTTAGGTAGATGCTGATTATTTCTAATAGGTCGCAAGGATTGCGGCATAATGCGGTCTGCCAACGCAGTAATGCCAAACCCACCAGTTAAAGCTGCTGTAATACCGGTCAGGCTGGGGCTAGTATAAACAATTTCGAAACTCTGTCCCTCACGCTGCAAGGCTGTCAACATACTACGCCGGTATAGGCATCCCTCAGGATAGCAGACAATACGAAGATCACCATTGTTGTCGCTATGTGGCTTTACGGGAAGATCAAGTTTCGCCTCAACCCACGAAAGCCTCTCCTTCCACGTCATGAAAGCGCCTTCCGCAGGTCCGTCTGCCGTCATGGCGACCACAATATCCAGCAAACCCGCACGCAACCCCCGTAAGAGATTGTAAGAAAGATCGCAGGTTATATCAAAAGTCATGTTAGCTGTTTTGTCACTTCGCCCCTCCATTAACTGGGGCAGAAAATGATCGGCGTAATCATTCGGAATGCCGAGACGCAACCTACCGATATTTTCTCGTTTGGAAAGTTTCAACATCATTTCATCATTCAGCGTCAGTATCTGACGGGCATAACTGGCAACCATCTCACCATATTCTGTCAACTGGGCGCCCCCTTCTTTTGAGAACAAGGCAATTCCCAGCAATTCCTGCAAACGTTTCATTTGCAAACTGATCGCAGGCTGTGTTCGTCCGAGTTGCTCCCCGGCACGGCCATATCCACGCAAATCAATTATTGCCACAAACGTCCTGAGAAGATCTGTCGGAATATTGCGCATAACGGCCCGCCTGTAAAACACAGCTGTCACAAATATATGTCGGTTTGTACGACAAAATTATATGTCGACCAAATGACGTAAGCTGATAACATTTATTACATGTCTGACAGACAAAAAATGCATATGCGGCATGAGATTTTTCCCATGCCGCATCTAAACTAGTCCGTGCTGCCTGTTTGAATGAGGGGTATCTTGGGCCTACTCAATTACACAATTTTTCCTAATCAACGAGCGGTTTACCCGCAGTTTCTTTAGCTCCACGCATCGCAATGAGCGACACGGCAGCAATAGCTACAAGATACCATGCCGGAGCCAGTTTACTTCCAGTGACTTCAATAAGGAATGTGGCAATAAGCGGAGCCGTCCCCCCTAAAAAAGCCTGCGCCGTATTAAAACTGAAAGCAAACCCACTGTAACGCACCCGAGTGGGGAATATCTCTGTCAGAAAACAGGGCAGAGTTCCGTCGTTTACCGTCAGCAAAATACCAAAAGCAATTTGAATGAGAATAATGCCCGTAAGGGTCGCGTCGTCCAGCAAAGCAAACAACGGTACTGTTAAAATAATAAATAAAACAGAGGCCGATATCAAAGCAACTTTACGACCAATTCTGTCAGAAATCGCACCCATTGCAAAAATCGAAAAAACATATACTGCCAAAGAGATGCTGACTGTCAAAAAAGCTTCTGTTTCACCAACTTGGAGCTCGGTAATTAAATAAGTCGGCATATAACTCAGGATGAGATAAAAGCCGACCGCATTCAGGCTTGTGACACCAATCGACGTAATAACTTCGCGCCGATATGTCGTGAAAATCTCTTTGGCAGGTGTTTCAATTACACGGTGGTTAGTTTCTAATTCGCGGAATTTAGGGGTATCTTCTATTTTCAAGCGGATATAAATCCCGATAAGCCCAAGTGGTAACGCGAGTAAAAACGGCAAGCGCCAACCGAAAGACTTCATTTGTTCCGGTGTCAGAAGACCAAATAGTCCCGCGGCCATTAATGATCCAGCAAGTAATCCTGCAGCGGTACTAGCCGGTACAAGACTGGTATAAAGCCCTCGTTTGTAAGGTGGCGAATACTCGGCAATAAAAGATGTGGCCCCCGCGTATTCACCGGAAGCAGAAAAGCCCTGTACCATCCGCAATAGCAACAGCAATCCGGGGGCCATTAAACCAATTTGTGCATATGTGGGTAACAGTGCGATTAGCGTTGTAGCACCGGACATGATCAGAATTGAAAAAGACAAAGCCGTACGGCGCCCCAAACGATCTCCGATACTCCCCCAGATAATTCCGCCAATGGGTCTGATGATAAAAGAAATAGCAAAGATGGCAAATGTGGCCATCAAGGCAGCGGAATGAGAAATATCGGGAAAGAATACCACCGCAATAATAGTTGCGAGATAGCCATAAGAGGCATAATCAAACCACTCAACGAAGTTTCCCAGTGAACTGGCGATCAAAACTTTACGTAATGCTTTTTGGGATACGGAAACTTCTTGATCTACATCTATTTCTGTTGTTGTAAATAAGATATTCTTCCCATTCTGGTCAACTATAACTGACATAACCCCTCCAATTGTGGCTGTCACAACAACAGCCACGCTCATGTTCCCACTTTTTTATTTATGATTTTAAGCAAATGTATTTGTCAGATTGACCTATACATTTGTTATGTTGTGCTTACAATATTGTGTTCCGGACCGAACGGAAATCCGGTGATATTTTCGGAACCGTTTTCTGTAATCACCACGATATCATGTTCTCGATAACCGCCCGCACCGCCAATTCCCTCAGGAATTGAAAGCATCGGTTCCATGGATACCACCATGCCCGGTTGCAGCACTGTTTTAACGTCCTCGCGCAATTCGACGCCGCCTTCACGGCCATAATAGTGACACATCACCCCAAACGAGTGCCCGTATCCAAATGATCGGTAGCCCAGAAGATTATGACTTCGGTAAATTTCATTCAACTCTTCAGCAACGTCGCCACAGCAAGCTCCTGGCTTCAAGAGCTCCAATCCACGACGGTGAACAGCACAGTTAACTTCCCAGATTTTCAAACTGTCATTATCTGCATGGTTGAAAAACATCGTACGCTCTAGAGCCATATAATAGCCTCCTATCATAGGAAAGCAGTTCATAGATAGAATATCGCCCTTTTGTATCAACCTTGAAGTTACAGGATTATGGGCGCCGTCTGTATTGATACCCGACTGGAGCCATGACCAGCTATCCATCAGTTCAGCATGTGGCAGTTGTTGTGCAATATAACGGATCATGGCCCGCGTTCCCGCCATTGCAACCTCATATTCGGGTACATTTTCACCAATGCTGTGGAAGATTGCCTCCCCACCCACATCGGCTGCTGCGGTTCCTATTTTAATCAGTGCGATTTCTTCACCCGACTTTATTGTTCTCAACCACATGACAGGCTGGCTGATATCGACAAATTCAACATTGGGAAATGCATCGTTTAATAATTTGCGAAACAGTATATCCACATGGTCATATTCGATACCTATGCGCTTCGCATGTGGCATTGTCTGCTGCAGCGCATAAAAATAATTATCACGGTTCCAATCCGTGTAGGTTATGTTCTCGCCGAACGTGCGGCGCCACGGCTGCCCAGCATCGACACCCGCCGATACGGAAACTGCAATGTTATCAGTGACGACAAAAGCGTAGCGGCGTGCGAAAGAACAATAAAGGTAATCGGCGAAATAGCAGATGTTATGGTAGGAGGTCAGCAAACCTGCGTCCAGACGCAATTCCTGCAATATAGTCCTCAAACCATTTTGGCGGCGGTTCATTTCTCCTACGCTGAAAGTTGGCCTAGCTTTTTCACCATTGTGCATTTTTTGCAAACGCACCAACTCATTTTGTTTATCTGATGCATGAAAATTCATTCTTCTCCCCTCTGCATTTGCGGTTGAAGTGGAGGTTAGGAACTTAGAAACCCTCTTTCCAATAATTAATTCTTATGGGCCGATTACGAACACTAATGGTCGTTCTAGCCACCGGAGAGGTTCGAGAAAACAGTCTGTTCTCCGGGCATCAGAGGTGGTCTGGCGGCGTCCGCAACTATTGACTTCGTGTAGGTTGATCTTGGTAAGTTGCGGATGTCGTATTTACCGGAAAAGTGCGAAGACGTTTGACCGTCATAGTCCAATGGTAACAATCTGCGCAGGAGAGATGTCCTATGACTGCAAACAATCCCAGTGACACACAGGGCGTCCGAGATGATGAAGGCACCGATTTTGGCCGCTTTAGGATATTTCCGCGCCTGCGTATTCTCATGCGCAGCGGGGTCAAGGTCGAGATTGGCCCGCGGGCAATCGACATTTTATGGCTCCTGGTAAGGGCCAACGGCGAGCTTGTTACAAAAGATTATCTCCTCGAAACTGTCTGGTCCGGCGTCGTCGTCGAAGAAAATAACCTGCAAGCACAAATGTCCGCGATAAGGCGTGCTCTGGGTTCCGATCGGGATATGATCAGGACAGAGTTTGGTCTCGGATATCGGCTTGTCAGAAAGCAGAACTCCGAGGCAATCGCGGAACGGGTGCTCGACAAGCTTGTGACGCGAGCGCTTCCTATTCCGCTTACCCCACTGCTCGGCCGAGACCGAGAGCTGCTGGAACTTGGCGGATTATTCGATAAGTCACGCCTTCTAACAATCGTTGGTTCTGGAGGCGTCGGAAAGACCAGATCCGCACTTGAGTTTGCTCAGCGCCTAGCTGATCGAGATGGTCATGATGTGCGGCTGGCGGAGATGGCCAAAATCTTTGACGCTCAACTCGTCGAAGCGTCGCTCGCAAACGCACTCCTGATCCCTAGTCTGGACATTCACCACATCAGGGAGGCTGTTGGTGGCAGCAAGGCAAGTCCGCTCACACTCATCGTCGACAATTGCGAACATTTGTCTGGTGCGATCGCGGAAGCAATCGAAGCGCTGCTGACAAATGCACCCCATATCAAGATTTTGACGACCAGCCAGGAACCACTAGGGATCAGCGGGGAGCAGGTCTATCGGCTTGGTCCGCTGTCCGTGCCGCCGCAAAATATCACCGATATCAAAACTGCTATGCAATTTCCGGCCTTCGAGCTCCTCGTGGAACGCGCTTCGGCCAATATGCAGACCTTTCAAATCGATGTAGAATTGGCGAGCGCCATTTGCCGTCGACTTGACGGATTGCCGTTGGCCTTGGAGTTGGCTGCAGCGCGCGTCGCAACGCTTGGCCTGAATGGCGTTCTAGCAGCGTTGAATGACCGGTTCAACCTGCTAACGGCTGGGCGCAAGACTGCCCTTGCCAAGCACAGAACGCTCAGGGCGACCGTTGATTGGAGCTACCATCTGCTCGATGCAGACGAGCAATTGATGCTCAGACGCATATCGGTGTTTTCCTCTCAATTTGATGTCGCCGCCGTCCGTGCGGTGGCGGCGCAGGAGAAGAGCGATCCCTGGTATGCGGTCGACATTCTGGGACGGCTGGTCAGCAAGTCCCTATTGCTGCTCGATCTGAGCCAGACCAGGCCGCACTATCGATTTCTTGAGTCCATTCGATTTTACGCGTTGGAGAAGCTGGCGGACGATGCAGATCTGAAACGCATAATGGAACGATATGCAGCTCACATCTTGACCGCGGCTCGCCATGCGAACGAAGACTGGAAGACGCTTTCGACGGATGAGTGGCGGTCAACCCACGCCGGCATCATCGATGACCTCCGCGGCGCGCTTGACTGGTCGTTTTCCATCAATGGCGACATACAGGTTGGGACCAGTATTCTGGCATGTGCGACACCGTACTGGGTGCAGCTATCGCTCCATGACGAATGTCGAAATCGTATTTCGGACGCGCTGGAGCGGTTTGCGGACTCCCTAGCGCCTAGCGAGGAGATGGCTCTGCAAGCCGCATTGGGAACCGCACTTAGCTGGGCTGTGGGACCGGTTTCAGAGGCGGACGGCGCGTGGCAAAGGGCGCTTTATCTGGCGCGAACACATCGAGCTTCTGAGATCGAGCTCCAGGCGAGGTATGGTCTGTGGCTTGTCAACCTTAGATCCGGTCGTTTTCAGGCCTCGTTGGACCATTCGCGGGAAATGCTGCGGTGTTCACTTGATGCCGGTGATCCCGAGGCGGCGGCGGTTGCGGAACGAATTGCCGGAGTGTCGCAACATTTCTCAGGCAATCACGATCTTGCGCGTGAGCTTCTCGAGCGAAGCATTCATTGGTTTCAGGTGAACCGGCCGCCACAGAGGTTTCGGTTCGGGATCGACCAAAGCGTCGCCGGAAAATCGTTTCTCGCGCGGACGCTATGGGTGTTGGGACGCGTCGATGAGGCGAAAGACGTTGCCGGTCACGCCGTGTCGGAAGCGATGCAACTCGATCATGCCAATACTCTATGCTGTGCGCTTGCAGAAGGAGACTGCACCGTCTACGGCCTCGAGGGCGACGTCGAGGCAGTGCGGCACGCAGTCGCTGCCCTTCGGCATGCAGCCCGCCAGCACGGATTAGGATTTTGGGACACCTACGCCGCGGTCTTCGACACGTGGGCGACCGTGGAAAGTGGGCAAGTCGTTCCTTCATTTGAACTCTCATCCTTGGTCGAAGCGGTCATCAGAGCCGGATTCCATCCAAAATACTCGAACCTTTTCAGCGACATTCTTCTCGCCGTGGAGCGAAATGCGTGGGATAAAACTCCGCTTTTGCCTATATCCAATATCCACATGCAAGAAACAGATACTGAGCCGTGCTGGGCGGATGTCGAATTCCGCCGCGCCGCATTCCATTTGGCTGGATCGGCGTCGGCGACGATGGTTGACCTTTGGGACGAACTGGAAAAAGCCCGCACCCAGAATGCCCTGTCATGGGCACTAAAGATCGGCATCGACCTTGCGTCCCGTGAAGCCTCCGATGGGCTTCTCGATAAAGCGATCCGCGCGCTTGCCGAACTGATCGAAGAATTTCCTGATCATTCCAGCGGCAGGTACGTCAACGCCGCGCGTTCGATCTGCAAAAAATCCTATACGTGCTGCACTAAGTCAATAAAGTTCGACTGTTAGGCCGCCAGAGCGCCGACCGCCATAGCTGATGGCCGGGTTTAAGAGCGCGCGGGTCCAACGCGCCATTCACATTTTCAGACATCTGAAAATCCTCCCCATAGTCTCTGACCGGAACAAACAATACCGTCACCCTTCAATGAAGCGGTCTCAGTGGCCAGACACTTGATCGCACGACAGAGGAGAATGAAGGCAGTGGCTGAACTTGTTGCAGTATATGCCGTCCCACACACACCAAGCTTTGTCGCCGACGCGCAGCTCAACGGCGAGAATTCGGAGGCGGTGCGTTATTTTACGGTAATTCGCAACCATCTCGAGGCCTCGAAGCCAGATGTTATCGTGACGGTTAACAACGATCACTTTAACACGTTCTTCTTTGACAATTGGCCAACACTTGCCATCGGCACTGCTGAGACGACGGCTGGACCGAACGATCAGACCCCTGGAATGCCCTGGTACAACATTCGTGTGGAGGCGAACGCCGCCAAACATATCTTGTCGAGCCTGATAGGCGCGGGCTTCGATTTCTCTTCCACAGTCGATTTCGAAATTGATCACGGCGCGCTCGTACCTCTCCATTTCCTGACTCCGGAAATGCATCTGCCCATCGTGCCGATCTTCATAAACTGTGTCGTGCCACCGCTCCCTGCAGCGCAACGCTGCTTTGCCCTGGGCCGCGCGCTGGCTGAGTCAATCCGCTCATGGGACAACGACGCGCGCGTTGTGATTGTTACAAGCGGTTCTCTCAGCCTTGAAATCGGTGGGCCAAGAGCTGAGGTAGACAAGACCTTCGGCGTTCCCGATCCGGCATGGGCAGCATGGGTTCTCGAAGAGATCAGAGGGGGGCGGTACGATGAGATCATCTCACAGGCAAGCGAGCCGCGCATGCTGCAGGCGGGCAACGTTGCCGGTGAACTTCTCAACTGGATCATTGCGCTCGGAACGATCGAACCTTCCGTTCCGGCGATCATGATAGACCAGCCGCAACTCGGCAATGCCTTCGCGGCTTGGGACGTGAGGAGCGAGCGATGAATATCTATCTCATCCATACGCTCTGCCGGCGCATTCTTCATGACAAGGAGTTTCGCAAGCTTGTCCTGACATCGCCCGAAGCTGCCCTCCAGACGATGCCATTCACCGAGGATGAGCGGGCAGCGCTTCTATCTGGCGACGTCGGACGTTTAAACCGTGCGGGTGCATCTGGCTTCCTGCTTTTGATCTTATCGCGTTTCGAAGCATTCGGCTTGGCCCTGCCGATTTTCAATCGCCGCATCCGCACCGGGGCACCAGACTAACCCGCTTGGGTGACTTCGAGCAAATTCACAATAATAGATAGACGGATTGGAGCAGCCTTTTCACGAGGCTGTCGCCGGAGGAAATCTCGTCGTCTGCCGGCTCACGATGGAGGATGAAATGAGCGAACGACAAGTTCAAAGCATAGGCCCTGTTCAACGACGAGCACTCTTTAGCAGCTTTATCGGCTGGATGTTCGATGGCTTTGAAACCAGTACCCTGATTTTGGTGGGCGGCGTTGCCGCTATGTCACTGCTGGGTAATCCAACACCCGAAGAAATTAGGGTAGCGGTTGGTATCGCCATCGGCGCTACTCTTTTGGGGTGGGCCGCCGGCGGCACGATCGGGAGCATCATGGCAGACCGTATCGGCCGCAAGAAGATGCTGATGATATCGATCGTCGGCTACTCTGCGCTGACGGCGCTGACCGCGTTCAGCCCTACATGGACGATACTGATCGCTCTGCGCTTTCTGACGGGCATGTTTCTGGGATCTGAGTGGAGCACCGGAACCGCACTTGTGGCTGAAACCTGGCCGGATCGATCACGCGCCAAAGCCCTTGGCATAATGCAATCCGGCTATGGTTTTGGGTTTTTCCTCGCCGCCGGCCTGTGGCTGTGGATCCAGCCACATTGGGGACCGGACGCATGGCGCTTGATGTTCGTCATTGGCGTGCTGCCCGCATTTCTTCTGTTGTACATCCGCCGGAAGGTTCCTGAGTCGAAGCTTTGGTTGGAGGCAGTTCGTGAGCAGGGGTCTGGTGAAACCATATCAGCAAAACGCGAATCCGGCCTGATTAGGCTCTTTGGCGACCCAGAAGGACTGAAGCGCGCAGTTGCTACCTTGGTAATGGCAGCTGTGACCGTATCTGTATTCTACGGGATATCGGCGCTTATCGGCCCCTACATCGGTGCTCTCGCGGCAAAGGAAGGACTGACTGCAAGTTCATGGGCATCCATTAGTGCGCTGGTGTACAATGGCGGATCCATAGTCGGCTACATATGCGCAGGCTTCATCGCCGATCGCATCGGTCGCAAGCCTTACATGCTTAGCATGTTTGGTGGCGCAATCTGTGCAGGCGTGATCCAAGCCTTTGTGCCCGAAACGCTGACATGGTCGTTGGTCTCGGTCTTTATTCTCGGAATGTTTACGCTTGGCGTCTTTTCCTGGATGCCGATCTATCTGCCCGAACTCTTCAAGACGAAAATCCGGTCAACCGCTTCAGGCATCGTCTTCAATCTCGCACGGTTGGTCTCGTTCCCGTTGCCGATCCTGACAGCTTTCCTGTTTTCGACCTTGGGCGGCTTTCACATGACAGTCCTCGCTATGACCCTTCTCTATGTTCTGGCGATCTTCGCGCTCTGGTTCTTGCCGGAAACCCGCGGCAAGCCCCTTCCTAACTGATCACACTAAATTCCAATAAGGAGACGTATTATGAACCTCGAAATCGAAGGTAAGGTAGCGATCGTGACCGGAGCAAGTGCCGGGATCGGCTTTGCCGTTGCGGAAGAACTTTTCACCAATGGCGCGCGCGTGCTGGTTGTCGCGAGAGATGAGGGGCGGCTGGAGGACGCCGCCAATAAGCTCGCGTCGGCGGCCACTGGCCGTGCCGGCGACGTCGTCGCCCTCGCCGCAGACGTCTCGAAGCCGGAAGCAGCTCAGCTCATCGTCGATCGTGCTATCGAGGCATTCGGCAGGCTCGATATTCTGGTCAACAATGCCGGCCGCGCTCACGCCGGCGGGCTCATGACCTCGACAGATAAAGACTGGGAAGAGATGACCGGCGTCAAGCTGACCTCCATGAGGCGGCTTTGCAAAACTGCGGTTCCTCATATGCAGAAGGGCAGATGGGGCCGCATCGTCAATATGTCCTCTATAGGGGGTATCTACCCCAACCCCAAGCTTTTTGTCTCTCACGTTCTGAGCGGAGCCATTAATAACCTGACGAAATCGCTCGCCCTGGAGGTCGCAAAAGACGGCATCCTCGTGAACGCGATCGGAATTGGCGCGGTGGCAACCGACAACTGGGCGAATAACATGGTACCGGCTGTCCGTCGCTCGCGCGCAGAATTTGCGGATCTGTCGGATGACGAAGTGATCGCGCGCATCTCAGCCGAATGCACTCCGGTTGGCCGAGCTGGCTCGGCTCGCGAAATCGCTGCCATTGCAGCATTCTTGAGCTCCAACAGAAACGGCTTCGTGACTGGCGACACAATCGAGGCGTCCGGCGGCGCTGACCGCTTCATGTAGCATTTCCGACCCCGGTCGTCGCTTATCTGAGCTCGCAGGCGCCCGGTAGCTCAATCATCTCTTCGTGCCCGGCCGCCCTTCAGCCGGGCACGCACGAGGCCATTCCACATCACTATTTATTTTTTGGAGTTTCTACGATGAGCAAAATCACTGTCACTGCTGATGAAGCTTTTGCGTATCATCGCGAACCCAGTCCTGGAAAATACCAAATCGTTGCTTCCAAGCCGTTGCTGACACCACGTGACTTGTCGCTCGCCTACAGCCCAGGCGTAGCGCATCCGGTTCATGCCATCGCAAAATGCCCTGACGCTGCATACGACTATACCGTCAAAGGAAACATGGTCGCCGTCATCTCAAACGGTACGGCAATTCTAGGTCTCGGTAATCTCGGCGCCCTTGCTTCCAAACCTGTGATGGAAGGCAAAGCTGCCCTTTTCAAACTCTTCGCGGATATCAATGCCATCGATATCGAACTGGACTCGGAAAAGGTCGAAGAGCTGGTCAAGGCGATCCGCTTGATGCAGCCGACCTTCGGGGGTATTAACCTGGAGGATATCAAGGCTCCTGAATGTTTCCTGATCGAGGAGCAACTAAAGGAAATAATGGACATCCCGGTTTTCCACGACGACCAACATGGAACGGCTGTTATTTGTGCCGCCGGTTTGATCAATGCGCTGATGCTCGCGGGCAAAACAATCGACAACGCTAAAATCGTGCTCAACGGTGCGGGTGCGGCCGGAATTGCATGCTTGAAGCTTTTGCATGCAATGGGTGCTTGTCCGAACAATACCATTCTGTGCGACACACAGGGCACTGTCTGGTCCGGTCGGGAAAATGGTATGAACCGCTGGAAGTCCGAACTGGCGGTCGATACATCCGCAAGAACATTGGCCGAAGCGCTTGTCGGCGCCGACGTATTTATTGGGGTATCGGTCAAGGGCGCACTGACGAAACAGATGGTGGGCACCATGGGCAATGACCCAATTATCTTTGCCTTAGCAAATCCAGACCCCGAGATCACCCCAGAGGCAGCTCTTGAGGCTCGCAGCGATGCGATCATCGCAACCGGGCGATCCGACTATCCCAACCAGGTGAACAATGTGCTTTGCTTCCCCTACATCTTCCGGGGAGCGCTTGATGTGAAAGCAAAAGAAATTAACGACAAAATGAAGATCGCGTGTGCGGTTGCTCTTGCTCACCTTGCACGCGCGGCGGTTCCGGAGAGTGTCAAGCGCCTACACGGCAAAGATCTCTCGTTCGGTAGAGACTATATCATTCCATCGCCATTCGATCCCCGGTTGCTGAGTGAACTCGCCCCAGCCGTTGTGCGCGCAGCTGTTGAAACGGGCACATCGCGAATTGCATTAGACTTTTATCAGTACAAGAATACGCTAAAACTTCGCATACCAGTCCCCGTTGAGCTACTCGAGAGTTAGAGCATTCTGTTGTTTAGTTTCAATGGCCCAATTTTCCACGACCATGATTGGGAAGGCTCTGTCGCGAATTTTATTCGATATGTTTGGTGCGGTGCATGGCTTACGTTCACCAGCTGAAAATGCTTAATACAGGGTATGACAGAACCTAGACCTGAACAAATTGAACAACTCACAATCACTTTCGAGCAATTTACTCGTCGCTTCAAGGTGGCCGAAGCTGCAGCCGCGGCAGAAAACGCTCTTAACGCTCTCGACGTCCAAGCCCTTCTGTTTGTCAGTGAGCATCCTGAATGTAGCCTGGGCGATGTCGCTCAAAATCTCCATGTTGCACTGACGACAATGTCGTCTTCTGCCGACCGCCTCGTCCGCCGGGAAATGATCAAACGACTGCGGCACGAGGCTAATCGGCGTTCGGTCGCTCTAACGATTACGTCGAAGGGGCAAGCGGCAGTCACAGGCTATATGGATGGGTATAGGGATGCCTGCCGGGCGATGCTGGAGGCGCTCGATTCCACCGAGCGGGTCGAGTTTCTGCGTCTTACACAGAAAATTCGATTATACGATCTTTGAATAATACGAATATCGTAGTATTCCTCTGACATCGAAACGATCAGGGATACCGCAATGTCTGAAATAAAATCCGCGCTCATTACTGGAGCCAACAAGGGCATTGGTCTCTCCATCGCACGTCAGTTGGGCATGAACGGCCACTCAGTCTGGCTGGGATGCCGAGACATCTCGAGGGGTGACGCGGCAGCGCGTGAACTGCGCAAAGAGGGCATCATCGCCAGCGCTGTGCAGCTCGATGTGACGGATGACACAAGCGTTGACAACGCCGCCAGAACCATCGAAAACGAGATTGGCAGCCTTGACGTACTGATAAACAATGCTGGTCTCATGTTCGGCCAACCTCCGTCTCTCGCTGAGGAACCGCTCGACGAGATCAGGCAAATGTTCGAGACCAACGTATTTGGCGTATTGCGCGTTACTCAGACCTTCCTGCCGTTGTTGCGCAAATCGAAGTCGCCCCGGATCGTGATGATGAGCAGCGGCCTCAGCTCGCTCACCGATGCTTTGGACCTCCAGAGCGAAACCTGGGCTGTCGGATTTGGTGGATACTGTGCTTCAAAGACTGCGCTCAATATGCTGACTGTCAAACTCGCAAAGGAGCTGGAACACGAGGGGATTAAAGTGAACGCTGCGGACCCTGGCCTGACATCCACTGACATGACCCGGAACGGCCCGGGTCATTCGCCCGAAGAAGGTGCTCGCCCGGCAATCGCACTTGCGACGATCCAAGCATTCGGTCCCTCGGCGGGTTTTTACGCTTGTTCCTCGTCGGGGGAACTTGTACTGAAGAACTGGTAACTGACGATAGTCGTGACAGCGAAACGCGTCGGTGCATTTTCCATTTGTGGATCCGTTTCGTGGCCGCAGATCCATTCGGAATCGAGAGGGGACAATCACGCCTCGGCTTACTCCAAAAGAGATGGATGATTGCAGGCGCAGGCGAGATTAATCTTATGATGACCGCTGAGTCCGAACGGTGAGTTTATGTCCGTCCGGACGCTCCGTGGGCGGCTCTCGAATGCTGTGCCGCCATAGGCGGTTCCGGTCCCATGCCATGCTAGAGCATGATCGCGGCTCGCTGCAGCGATACCAATCGTTCCACCATTTGCTACGGTCGCCGGTTTGCAATCGATCGGTTTCGTGATCATCAGCCGACCACCCTCGTGAGCATAGATCAGCCGGCCTCTGTGTCCGTCTCGCTGGCTGTCCCTCCCAATGCAACGAAGATGGCGTCGTAAAAGCTTCTACTGCCGATCATGCCGTGAGCGAACATCTCTCGACTCCTGTGAAATACCTTTACAGTCTCGGTCCTGCCTCCCGTGCCTAGCCATGGGGCAACCTCCAAAATTTAGGATTAAGTTAAACTTCGTTGCCCATTTGCCACCCTCACAGAATCGGTTCCACAGGCTCGATTTGTCCCAAGCTTTAGGGATATTTTCCCCCATCAAATATGTCTCAGACAGCGAGGAACCCCCGGTGGGTTGCTCGATTGTGGAACGGCTTTGGCGGGAATGAACCAACTGCCTCAACTATCAAGTGATGCGCTGATTGCCAGTCGGGAACGTAACCCTGTCGGCAAAACGCTGCGCCGTCTGGTCTCAAGTTCAAAAGCGCAGTTCCGGTGACGGAATCCGGAGATCAATCCATACATCTTCCGGATCGAGACTCGTAACACCATCATCTCACGCTATCATGACGTTGCTATGGCCATGGGCCAAGGCTGAATGGAGAGCCGTATGCGCTGAAAGGTGCACGTACGGTTTGGGGAGGAGAAGCGCAATTGCGCTTCTCACGCCACTAAAGGTGAAAGGAAAATGGACGGATCTTTACCGGGCTGTTGATCGTGATGGCCAAACTCTTGATTTTATGCTTTCCGAGCGCCGAAACCTGGGTGCTGCAAGACGTTTCTTTAGAAAAGCTATCGTAATCAATGGCATTCCGAACAAGATTGTCATTGATAAAAGTGGAGCCAATTTGGCCGGGCTTCAGTTAGTGAACACGACCCTGAAATTTACCGGTACCGGCGAGATCATTGAACAAGATCACAGGTTTATCAAACGGGTCACCCGGCCGATGATGGGCTACAAAGCATTCCATTCCGCCACAGCAACTATTGCAGGAATCGAAGTGGCTCACATGATCCGCAAGAAACAATTCGCCAACGACAATCAATCGCCATTTCAAGTCTTTGCGGAACTCGCAGCATAGATGTGTCCAGAGATAAGCACACATCTATCCTACTGGAAACTTTGCAACACAGCCAAAGTAAATCCGCGATGTACGACACAATCAAATCGTCCAGCCACCATCGATGTTGTATGCTTGTCCCGTGGTATAGCTTGCGCTGGCAAGATAAACAGCGAGATCAGCAATTTCTTGCGGTTGCCCAATTCGGCCAATTGGTTGTCTCGCGATAAAGGCGGCGCGGGCTGCTTCAAAATCGCGTTGGTCACGAAGCCGCTGTTGCAAGGATGGACTTTCAACCGTGCCTGGGCATATCGCATTGCAACGGATGCCAGCTGAGACAAAATCTGCTGCAGCAGATTTTGTCAGGCCGATGACCGCTGCTTTTGTCAGACCATAGGCAAAGCGGTTCGGCACACCTTTTACGCTCGATGCAACAGAAGACATATTGATGACAGCTCCATCCTTACGGGCAAGCATTCCCGGTAGAACAGCACGTATCGTGCGGATCATTGATCGAACATTAAGATCAATCGCTGCCTCAAGATCATCGTCATGCATCTCAAGAATTGAGCCGCTATGAACACAACCCGCACAATTAAACAAAACATCAACACTGCCGATCTGGCTTACGAGCGACGAAATATCGACATCGCTCAAAACGTTAAGTTTTCGGGTTAAAATACGCCCGTCATGCTCAACGTGCTTAAGAGCCTCCACGTTGATATCAGTCGCATATACCGTTGCGCCAGCAGCAGCAAATGCGATAGTACTTGCATGTCCTATGCCTTGCGCGGCTGCGGTAATGAGAACGGTTTTTCCGTTAAGGTTGTTTGACACGTCGATATCCCAATCAGTGTTCTATGTGATAACGAATATCTCAATAAGTTGTCCTGCCACCACTGAGATCGAATGTGGCAGCGGTGGTGTATGAGTTTTCTTCCGACAACATCCAGACAACCATGGACGCAACTTCGTTGAGTTCAACAAAGCGGTCCCGTGGAATACGCACTCGCATATATTCAATGAATTCTGGCGTTAATCCGTCGAGTATGGGCGTCTTGGCCGTGGTCGGCGTGATGCAATTCACCGCAATGCCCGTTTTTGCCAGCTCTTTTCCGAGCGATTTTGTCAGGCCAATCACACCTGCTTTTGCGGCACTATAAGCAGCCAGATTGGGGTTTCCCTCTTTGCCCGCAACCGACGCAATATTGACGATGCGCCCATAATTGTTCTCAGACATCAAAGGGACAATCGCGCGACAGCAATTGAATGTACCACTCAGATTAACTGCGACTACTTTGTTCCACTCGTGCAGATCATAATCAACCAGCGGCTTAACTGGTCCTGTAATACCCGCACTGTTGACCAGTCCTTCCACAGTTGAAAACGCTTTATGAGTCCGCGCTGTCGCCTTCGCAACGCTCTCCGCGTCCGCCACGTCAACACCAAAGGCGATGCATTCAGGGGAAAGTTTGCTGGCGGCCTTTTCAGCCTCAGCAACATTCAAATCCCAAATCGCGACAGCAGCCCCCGACTGCACCAATCGATCCGCAATCGCATAGCCAATCCCTTGCGCGCCACCCGTTATGATGACGCGCTTCCCGTTCATATCAATCTGGTTCATTGCTATTCCCTAAACCTGAATCACACATTCAGGCCGCAGCGGTGACTTGGTTCTGGACACCCAATCCCTCGATCTCCACGCGCATCGTGTCACCGGCCTTCAAGTAACGTGGAGGCTTCATGCCCATTCCAACGCCGGGAGGTGTCCCGGTCGTGATGACATCGCCCGGCTCCAGCTTCATGAATTGGGAAATGTAGGAAACAATGAAAGGCACTTTGAAAACCATGGTGCTGGTCGAGCCATTTTGAACACGCTCACCATTGATGTCGAGCGTCATCGCGAGTGCATCAACATCAGCAATCTCGTCCGGTGTCACCAGCCATGGCCCCAAGGGACCGAATGTCGGGCAGCCCTTGCCTTTCATCCAGTTGCCTCCGCGCTCAAGCTGATACGACCGCTCCGAGACATCGTTGCAGATACAATAACCAGCAATGTAATCGGCAGCTTCATCTTCAGTTACATAGGATGCGGCTTTACCAATCACGATTGCAAGTTCCACTTCCCAATCTGTCTTCTGCGATCCACGCGGGACAAGCACAGTATCATTTGGGCCAACAATGCAGGAGGGTGCCTTATTAAACAAAACCGGCTCTTCCGGCACAGCCATTCCACTCTCCGCCGCATGGTCTGCGTAGTTGAGACCAACAGCGATGAAATTGCCAACGCCAGTAACGCATGAGCCCAGTCGCGCCCCCTCTGGGACCAGAGGCAAATTCTGAACGTCAATGCCCGCGAGCTTCGTTCCGATTGTCGGAAGTTCCTTGCCGGAAATATCGCTTAGAACAGACGAAAGATCGCGAATGGAGCCTTTCTCATCAACTATACCTGGCTTTTCAGAACCAGCTTCTCCAAACCTCACAAGTTTCATTTCTCTCTCCCTATCGTATCAAAAGATTTGTTATTCTGCTTGGCAGCCTACCCACCCACCAGGTAGAATGCGATTTCAGTTGCTCGTCAAAGCAGCCCCCGCCCCGCCAGATTTCGCATCAAGTGTGACGCGCCAAAAACCCACGGCGAGCATTGCGTTGAGAGCCTTACTCTATTGCGCAACGTGCCCAGTTTACTGTTGGAAATCGATACCACATCACCAACATGATGGGTGAACCCCTGCCCTTGCTCACCCCGATCTTCCATTGGAGCAAACAGTGTTCCCATGAACAAAATCAAACCGTCAGGATATTGATGATGCGCGCCGATAGTCTGTTCGACGAGTTCGAGCGGGTCGCGGCTGATCTCTTTCATTGAGCTATGCCCACGAAGCATAAAACCGTCATCGCCCTCAACGCTCAGTGTCAATTCGGCCGAGCGAACATCATCAAGATCATACGTCTCATCAAACAAACGCAGCAACGGGCCAACTGCACATGAGGCATTGTTGTCTTTCGCCTTACCCAATAACAGCGCTGACCGCCCTTCTATGTCGCGAAGGTTCACGTCATTCCCCAGGGTTGCTCCTACAATCCGCCCCTGACTGTTGACCGCAAGAACCACTTCGGGTTCTGGGTTGTTCCACTTGGACGCTGGATGCAGGCCTACGTCAGCGCAGTGCCCTACGGAGGATAAAACCTGCGCTTTCGAGAATACCTCGGCATCTGGTCCAATACCTACTTCGAGATATTGAGACCATACGCCCTCATCAATCAGAGCCGTCTTGACCTGCTCTGCCGCAACCGAACCCGCTTTAAGGTCACGCAAGCTTTCCCCAATAACGGAAGCAATGCGGCCGCGAATGCGCGATGCCAATTCCGGATTGCCAGCGGCACGTTCCTCAATCACACGCTCCACCATCGAACGAGCAAATGTAACCCCGCAAGCCTTCACAGCTTGAAGATCAATGGGTGCAAGCAGATGGACACGCCCATCAAACCCATCAGTGAGAAGGTTTGAAATATCGGAAATTGGTTCGCCCATGGATTGAGCGACATAGGCTGCCGGATCTCCCATTTCTAAAAGATCGCGCATTGTTGGTACAACAGTGCTTGTGATGTCGAGCACCTGACCGTTGCGTATAGCCACAACGGATGGCCCCTGAACATCCTCACGCCAAACACGCCCGACAAATGTTCCGCTGTCTAAAAAGTCCTGAGCAGACATAGATTTCTTTCAGAGCTAAGTCAGTCTAAGAGATGGAAAACGTGCCAAATGGCTGCCTTCAACGCTTAACGCTGGACAAATTTTGCAAGTCGACTGACCCCGTCCATAAGGCGGGTGTCATCAGAAACTGCATGGCACCAACGCAACCATCCATTGCCCTCTGGCCCAAAGGCTGACCCCGGTGCGAGGCCAAGCCCGGCTTCCGAAACAAGCCGCTTTGCTATTTCAACAGAGTCTGACTGTCCTGCAATGCGGAAGAACACATACATGGCTCCGCCAGCTTCAGGGACATCGACGCCGGGGATATCAAGCAAACCGGACACGAGGAGATTACGCGTTCGTGCCAATCGAGAGCGAAGATTGGCAATCTCCGTTTCGCCCTGCTGAAGTGCGACCGTGGCCGCGCGCTGGATCGGCTCGAAAACACAAGAGAAGTTATATTCGATCAACTTCGCCAGATCGTCAGCCATCGTAACCGGTGCCGTTATCCAACCAGCACGCCAACCAGTCATCGACCAGGCTTTGGAGAAACTATTTACCGATATAAACCGTTCATCAGCATTCATATGCCGCAGAAAACTTGGAGCAGAGCGAACAGCCGGATCGTAGATCAAGCGCTCGTAAACCTCATCAGCAACCACCCAAATTCCCATCCTTCTGCAATGCGCCGTGATTGCCTCGATTTGCTCTTCCGTAATCGTCCATCCTGTCGGATTGTTGGGCGAATTCACGATTAGCATTTTCGTGTCTGGCGTTAGTGCAGACAACAAACGATCAAGATCAAGCGACCATTTTCCGCCGCTTACATTCAATGATACGCGCTCGACATAAGCACCCGCAATACGCGGAATTTCCGTAATATTGGGCCAAAGCGGTGTGATGGCCACGACCCGATCACCCGGAGACAGCATCAATTGCGATACGACACCAAGACCCGTGACGCCAGAGCCAACCACACTAATGCGATCCGTCTCAATTTTGCGTCCATGAAGGTCAGTTATATATTCGGCAATCGCCTTGCGCAAATAAGGGCGACCGAGATTTTGAGCATAAAAAGTCTCGCCTGCTGAAAGCGACTTCATCGCCGCATCTCGTATAAACGCTGCTGTCGGTTGGTCGGTTTCGCCAAACCAGAATGGAAGAACATCTTCCCGACCCATGGCACTATTGGCCACTTCTCTGATTTGTGAGCTGGAAAGCGAGCGGACTGCGTCACGCGCTTGCGTTGGGAACATTTGTTTCTGCAACATTAGTTGTCCTTTCTTGTATCAGGACAGAAAACACTCAGGCATGGACGATCGAGTTCAGGAAGAACCGGGCACGCTCGGTCTGCGGGTTATCGAAGAAGGCATCGGGTGCATTCTGTTCAATGATCTCGCCTTTTTCCATGAAGATGATGCGGTCCGAGATACGGCGCGCAAATGACATTTCATGGGTCACAACCAGCATTGTCACGCCAGTGCGCGCAAGGCTCTGGATCACGTCAAGAACTTCCCCAACCATTTCAGGATCAAGTGCCGATGTTGGTTCATCAAACAGCAACACTTCCGGTTCCATAGCCAATGCGCGTGCGATTGCGACACGTTGCTGCTGTCCGCCGGACAACTGATCTGGGTATTTGTTAACATGCTCGCTCAAGCCAACGCGTTGCAGGAGCTGGTGCGCTTTTTCTTCGGCCTCCGCCCAACTGCGGCCACGCACCCGAACAGGCGCAATAGCGACATTGCGCAAGGCGGTCATATGCGGAAACAGATTGAACTGCTGAAAGACCATTCCGACTTCAGCGCGAACTTTTTCGAGCTCTTTGCCTTCACGAACTGGAACACCATCAACGACAATCGAGCCAGATGTAAACGTCTCAAGAAGATTGATACACCTGATGAGCGTTGATTTACCCGAGCCGGATGAACCAATGACTCCAATAACCTCCCCTCGGCGTACCGAGAGGTTCACATTCTTCAATGCATGGAATTTTCCGTAGTATTTTTCCAGAGTCGAGATTTCGATCAGCGTCTCAGACCTCTGCGCGTTCGGATTTTCGTTACTCATTATGTTCTTCCTCCCACGCAACCGCTATCGGCGCTTTTTTTGCCGCTGCTCAAGCATACTGACAACGCGAACCATCGGGATCAGCATCAATAGGTAGAGAATGGCAGCACCAACAAGCGGTGAGGGATTTGCATAGTAAGCCTGTGCCTGTGTTGCCTGTTTAAGCAAATCGGGCAGCGCTACAACCGAGGCGAGTGCGGTGTCTTTTATCAGACCAACCGCGACACCCGTTACCGGCGGAATAACAAGGCGCATCGCCTGTGGCAAAACGATATCCACCATCAACCGTGCCCAGGAAAACCCCAGCGCATGTGCTGCTTCAAACTGCCCACGAGGAACTGCTTCAATACCAGCTCGGAAGGTTTCAGCCATATATGCTGACGCAACCAGCGAAATTGCTGTTGTCGCAGCCCAGAAAGCAGACAGCCGAAGTCCGACAAAAGGAAGCGCATAATAGACGAGGACGAGCAACACCAACAACGGAATCGCACGAAAAACATCGATGTAAGCGATCGCAAAAATCCGCATGGGTTTCGGTGCATACATCCGGATTAGCACCAGCACGAGCCCAAGAATCACTGATGCAATCAAGCTCGTTATACCCAGCAACGCTGTTAATCCGAAGCCCTGCAACATCAGCGGGGCGGCGTTCTTGAGAACCTCAAAGTTCAGAAACGTTGAGTAAAAATCCATAGGCGAGACCAACTATCCCAATAGTGGAAGACGAGTTATCCGTCGGGCAAAATTGCCGGAGATTTCTCCGGCAACTTACTGATCAAAAGGCGATCATTTACCGGGGATTGGACGCACTTCAACAGTGCTCGAATCTTTGGCGGGTGCGGTGCCGAACCATTTTTCATGAATGCGGGCAATTTCACCGTCTTTCTTGAGCTTGCTGATCACTGCATCGAGTTCTGGAAGCAGCGGGCTGTCTTTCGCCAACATAATCGCGAACTGTTCGTTCGTTGGGATCGTGTCAACAATCGCATATTGCGGCTTGTCTTTGATGTAATATGCGTCGATTGGGCAATCATGGACAAAGGCTGCCACGCGTCCGGTCGCGATATCGAGCATAGGCTCGCTCACACCATCATAGCGATTGATTTCGGTAATGCGGTATTTGTCTTTGTTTTCTGTCGCCCACATCTCGCCGGTCGTTCCGGTGACAACAGCCAGCACTTTGCCATTCAAATCTTTGAGGCTTTTTACATCGCCGTTTGAACTCGTTGTGAGGCAGGCGTCCGCGTCGTAATGAGGTTGGGTGAAAGCCACTGACTCCAGACGTTTATCTGTAATCGTAACCGTACCAATCGCAATATCAGCGCGGCCGGATTGCACCGTCGCGAAAATGCTGTTGAATGGCATCTGAGTATAATTGATCTTCTTTCCGGTTCGCTCACCAATGAGGTTAACCAGATCAACCTCAAAACCAACGAGATTACCGGAGCCATCTTCAAACTCAAATGGCACATTGGCCGCGACCGAAGCCACGTTCAGGTCGCTTGCATGTGCTGCACCCGCGAACATCGAAATGACACTGGCAAATAGAATTGCACGCTTAATCATGTTTGGAACCTCCCGTTTCCTACAACAGCCTTGAGTACTGCTGGCAAACGGGTACACTGACGTAATTCGCGCTGGTATCACCCCTAGGGGGGACAGAACATCGGCGGGCAGTGAGCATAAATATAATGATGAAAATGCAGCACAGTGGCACGAACAAAACCCAAGATTCTGTAGTCGCTGAAATGATCTCTGCGATCGACAATCCAGAATATCCACGCATTGCAATGAGAGCACTCAACCGCCTGGTTCAGGCGGATGCGTCAGCGATGTACGTCTATTCAGGTGATGAGTTAGTTTACATTCTCGACGACGACATCGGGCATCTGGTGGATAGCCGATTCCTCGATAGCTACCGCAAGACAACCTATCGTCTCAACCCATTCTATCAACACCATCGGATTGGCATCGAGAGTGGTGCTTACACGATGGGGCAACTGGCACGCAGCCAGTCCTTCAGAAAGCCGATCGCTGAATTCACCGGTATTGAAATCGATGATGCTGAGGAAATCGGCTATCGTACGCATGGTTTTCCCAAGCGCTGTTCAGAACTTGCTATTGCTGTAAAATTATCACCGCTGCAAACAGTGCAGATCGCTCTTTACCGCTCTGGCTATAATGCGTTTCAGACGCATGAACTCTCAACGCTTAAAGGGCTGAACCAGACATTCAGCGCACTTTACAGCCGATTTTGGCAGTATCACCAACTGAGCCATGTCAGCGATGACAATATATTGCAAAGTGCGCTTCATGGATTGTCTCGCGGCGAGCTTTCGAACCGTGAACAGGAAGTGCTTCTACTTGATTTGAATGGCAGTGATGCGCGCCAAATCGCTAGAAAGCTTAATATCTCAGAAGAGACAGTAAAAACCCATCGCAAACGGGCTTTCATTAAACTCGGCTTGAACACCAAGTCACAGTTATTTCAAACCATCTTGCGTAGAATTATAAGCAGGCGACATATAGACTGAATAACTTCCATGAAATATTATTCTATCACGATTTTAGAATGAAATTTATAGAAGCTATAAACTTTCTTTACAAAGACTGAACGTTAGGTCGGCTTTGATATTCAGCGTAATGCGCTGAAAGGTCCCACAAACCATACAGTCAAATTATTGATTGAATGAGAATTTATGAACAAAACTCCTCGTTCTCAGCAGATGCATTGCTGTTGCGAGCGAATTGGCAACCCGCTGATCCCAGGCACAAAGTTCGAAGCCTAGCTGGCAGGAATAATGTCTGGTTTCTGTGCGCCATGAAGTACGCGGAGGATACAAACCGCCGATTGCGTTACGTCATAAGCCGCTACGTATGGGGTACCGTTTATCACCAGTTCCCGCGTCTCGGCAATTCTGCCAACACGGCCACTCGCCGGAAAATCAACCAAGCGACGAGCAGCCGCGGCGATTCGTTCTTCGACCATTGATTGCAGACGAGGGATTATCCGCCTCGATAATGGTGAGGATGGCGTCTCGATCTGATAACGCAAACGCCGACCAGGTGAGGTTCACGATTTGCGCGCCGCTGCTTTAAGGCGCGCTGCCGTTCGCCGTTTCTCGAAATGAGCCATGACTTCATCATCCGGGACGGATGGTCGCGTGTCGTTCAGCGCTTCAAGAATCTTGCTGCGGAACCAAGCATCATGCGTTTCGCAACCTGATATAAGTTCGAGCGGTAATGCCTCCTCGTTCGCCGTCCGGATGAGTGAGATACGAACTCCGTTCGATACCGTAAGTCCCATACTTTCAAGCACCGCAGCGGCACGACCTCGAACTTGAGTATCAATGCGAGTTTGAACGAGTGCGTTCGAAGCCATAGGCATCTCCAACTGAAAGAACAATCGTAATGCATATGAATTACACAGTCAGTAAAAGATTTCCGTGCGCGCCAGGCTGCTGCGTTCTTCGCGTTTGAAGGATATGAACCATTCCCCTGTCATTGGGCGATGTGTTGATTACCAATCAACACGATGATGATCGCCACTAAGCCAGACGCGCACCGATGGCCTTGAACCTGCTCACACAATTTGAAAGGTGTCGCAGCTTGGACACAGCTTAAAAACTGGAGTTATTCCGAACGTGTTATGGACCTGAATATGTCAATGGCAAATTGATGAGATGAGCCGAAACGCACGGAATTGACTTGAGCCACATCCAGGCCGGAAAGCCGCAACAGAATGCCTATGTCGAGCGCTACAACCGCACCGTCCTGAATGGCTCGACCAATACATCTTTGAAGGCTGTGTCGCAAATTTTCCGCTGGCTAAAGGCGGCCTTATCTCCGGATGCAATTATGCTGCGAGTTCAGCAAAGACTTGGAATGGGGAGCGGTTGCCATTTGCGAATTGCTTCTTGCGGATCATGTGCGCGACTTCAATATCCGCAATGGTGGCTGAGGCTGAATGAAATGCTTTGAAGCCTAACATGGGTTTGGTGATCCGCTCAATGAACCGATGATCCTGCTCAAGTATATTGTTTAGATATTTGAGCAGGATTTCAATCACTTTACCGATCTCGGTGATTTTCAGGATGTTGTTTGCAGCTTGCGCTCCGGCCAGATTGGCCCCGCTTTTATCAATGACAGTCTTCTTCGGAACACCATTGCTTGCTATGGTTTTTTGAAGAAACGCCGTGCAGCGCCGATATTTCGGCGTTCGGAGAGCATGAAGTCAAGAGTTTGGCCATCACGATCAACAGCCCGGTATAGATAAGTCCATTTTCCTTTGACCTTTAAGTAGGTTTTATCAACACGCCACGAGGCAAGTGTTGGACGTTTACGTTTTTGTGCGTGCTCTGCTATCTACGGCGCATAACGAACCACCCACGGTTCAATGTTGCATGGTCAACGTCTACACTAGGTTCAGCCATAACTTCCTGCAGATCGCGATAGGAACCGGGATAGCGGACATAGAAGAAAACGGCATAGAGGATGGCGCCTTTAGGAAAGTGGATCCCTTTGAAATCAACAGCCATCCGCGTTGTCTTCATTCAATTATGCTCAATGTCCATGAGTAGGAGAACATAAGTAAATTTTTTGCGACAAAACCCGCGAGATGAAGTGCCGCAAATACCCAGAACCTGATTGCCGCCTTCACGCAACCCGACGCAACCAAGCGCCAGTCTTGAACGGACACTTAATGCAACGGGTAACGGTGCCGAGATGGGTTTAGCCTCGTTCTGACTTGAGATTGGGACGAAGGTTTAGCTGTCGGCTTGTCCCAGGCGTGTGTCCGGTGACGCGCTTGAAGGCGCGGCTGAAAGCAGCCTGAGACGTATAGCCGAGCCTGCGCGCGACAGTATCGATCGCCAGCCTGTCTCGGGTCAGCCATTGACTGGCAAGCCGCATCCGAAGTTCCGCAGCGTAACGCAGGGGCGGGATGCCGATCGTGGATTGAAAACGCCCCGCAAAGACCGACCGGGAAATATTGCATTCCGCCGCCAGATTTTCCACTGTCCACTCACGGCCGGGGTGTCGATGCAACGCCAGTATGGCGCGCGCCAGACGGGGATCGCGCAAGGCAGCCACAAGGCCGGAAGTGTTGTCGCAGCCGCATTCGACCCAGCCCCGAACGATCATGGCAGCCATCACCTCGGCCAGTCGAGAGAGTATGCCTGCAAACCCGATCCGGCCCGAGCAGATTTCATTCTTCATGCTGGTAAAAATCGGCGCTAGCCCGGGATAACGGCCATTATGGGCATCGGCGAACATGAAGAGCGGCATCAGCGGACCAAGAGCCTGCATCCCGCCAAGATCGAATTCCATGCAACCGTAAAACAGTATGGCGCTTGGTATCGTGCTGGCGCTAGGACAAGTGTCCACCCCACTGACAGTGTCGCCAAGGGCTGCTGTGG
This sequence comes from Ochrobactrum quorumnocens, assembly GCF_002278035.1. Lineage (NCBI taxonomy): Bacteria > Pseudomonadati > Pseudomonadota > Alphaproteobacteria > Hyphomicrobiales > Brucellaceae > Ochrobactrum > Ochrobactrum quorumnocens. The sequence continues at coordinate 414,339 of NZ_CP022605.1, forward strand.
CAAAGCTGTCGATAGGCTGCACAGAGACGCCATTGTCCGACAGAAACGCATGCTCCTCGCCTTGAGGGACGAGAACTGCGCTGCCTGCCGATAGCGTGTGCACAGTGCCGTCCGCGCTCCGCAAGAGCGCTTTTCCAACGGCGAGGTAGTGGAAATAGGCATGGCCGGGTCTTGCATGAAAACTCATACCGAATTCCGGCCCGGTCTGGATGCGACGATATTGAACGCCGCGCAGGCGCATCCCGGAGAGCAACTCACTTACGAGGTCGGAGGATAGCGCGAACGAATCTTGCAAGGCCATGTCAGGAGTTTCTATCAATAATTCAGGTCTATAGATCATAGATCGTCCTGAGTTTGATGTCTAGGTTACGGGTCAAACTGATTGATACCGAAAGGAACCAGGATGACTGATATCGCTTGCTGCTCCGCATTAAGCACAGAGCCTGATGACGTAACGCATGAAGCACCTGTATCCGCCGCATGGCTTGCAGTGTTTTCGCTGACAACGGGGGTATTCGGCCTGCTGACAGCAGAGTATCTTCCTGCGAGCCTACTGACACCGATGGCCGCTGAACTTGGCGTGTCCGAGGCTTTGGCCGGACAGGCTGTCACCGTGACTGCGGTGGTGGCGCTGGTTTCCGGTCTGTTCGTGCCGGTCTTGACGAGAGGGCTCGACCGTCGTGTGGTGCTTCTGGCCTTTTCCACATTGATGATCGCCTCCAACTTGCTGGTGGCTGTCTCCTCCAGCATGACAATACTTCTGGTGATGCGTGTCTTGCTGGGCATCGCGCTTGGCGGCTTCTGGGCCATGGCCGCGGCTGTCACGATGCGCCTTGTGCCTCCTGCCCTCCTTCCACGCGCGTTATCGATCGTCTTCAGCGGCATCGCAGTCGGGACCGTTGTTTCCGTGCCGCTGGGTAGCTATCTGGGAGAGTTGTTCGGTTGGCGCAGCGCCTTTTATGCGGCGGCGGCTATTGGGCTGGTGACACTGGTATTTCAGCTTTTCACCTTGCCAAGGCTTGCGCCTCGCCAAACGACAGCCCGCCTGAGGACGGTGCTGGACGTGGTGCTACGTCCGGGTATCGCCATAGGGATGCTGGGATGCATTCTCGCCCATACTGGACATTATGCGCTGTTCACGTATATCAGACCCTTTCTTGAAAGCACCGCTAGCATTGGCGCCGATACACTCGCACTGATGTTGCTGGGCTTCGGTATCGCCAATTTCGCCGGTACTCTCCTTGGTGGCTGGTTGATGGAGCGCAGTTTGCGAGGAACGCTCGTGCTCATGCCAACGCTGGTGGGTATCGCCGGACTGGCATTGGTCTTGCTGCCGGTATCAGGGTTCGGCCTAGCGCTTCTGGTGGCGTTCTGGGGCTTGGCATTTGGCGGCGTACCCGTCGCATGGTCAACCTGGGTTGCGCATTCCGTTCCCGATCAGGCAGAAAGCGCCGGTGGGATGGTGGTTGCATCCGTTCAAGGCGCGATTGCCGCCGGTGCTGCAACCGGAGGCCTCATGTTCAGCCTTAGCGGCGTTGTTGGTGTGTTCGTTGGCGGCGGCTTGGTGATGCTACTTGCCGCATTGCTCATAGCGCTATGTGTCAAGGTAAATGCTTTGGCTGGAGATGAAATTGGTGCGCTGAAAGTTCATCTCTGAATTTCCGTTGGGTGTCTTCCGATATGTCGAAACCATTTAGCTCGCGCATCGGGCGGGCGCAACCGTGCTTGCCACGGTCTCCGGGAGCAAGAGGGCCGAACGGCTTGTCAGGCTTGGCCTCGATCATGCGATCGATCATCGTTCAGTCGACGTCGTCGATAGGGTCACGCGTCTGACGAAAGAGCACGGCGTCGATCTGGTCGTGGACCCGGTGGGAAGCACCTTGCAGGATTCTCTGGCCGCACTTCGCTCCGAGGGGCGTTTGGTATTCGTCGGCAACGCCGGCGGTTCGCAGCCTAGTATCGATCTTTGGCCCGCGCTGCAGGCGAACCAATCGCTTTTCGGTATCTTCATGGGAACTCAATTCGAAAAGCCGGATGTTTATGCCACAGCCTCCCACATGCTGGAACTGGCGGCGATGGGGGATATTGAGGTGGTCGTGGACCGGGTGTTTCCGCTCGCAGACGTCGCTGAGGCCCACACCTATGCCGAAAGCAATTCCATCCTTGGACGCGTCGTACTCGTGCCGGCAGATCGTTGAAAAGTCCCTTCACTTCCTGTGACCTACCTGCTGTGGAGGCGATTCCCGAAACGGAATTGTAAGCAGACAGGCAGGTTTCAGGAGTGCACAAAAACTCATTACAACGATCGAGAATGCGCGCTTAACAGACGCGCAGCTATCGGCCTTTAAAATTGGCCGTCAAGGCAGCGATCGAAAATGCAAAAAGCAGTCGCAGCCATGTTCTGTTAGACTGAAGCGGCCTTCTGAGGCTTTGAGCTCGGTTTGGGAATTGAGTTTACTACTCCGCTTGGTCGTAAGCGAGTCGGCGCGCTTTGATGACATCCAGATTATTTTGAACCCATAAGTTAAACTCTTCAAGGGCGTGCAGGGCTCCGTGGCCGATATCCGTCAGCTCATACTCGACACGTGGCGGCACTTCAGGGAAATAGTGGCGTATAACGAAGCCGTCACGCTCGAGATTGCGCAGCGTAAGCGTCAGCATACGCTGGGTGATTTCACCGACCGCTTTTCTCAGTGCTGAAAATCGGAGCCGATGATCCTCAGCCATAGAAAGACGCCAAAGAACCGGCACGGTCCATTTGTCACTCAGTAGGCTGCAAACCCCATTTGACGGAATGGGCCTGAATTGCTTGTCGTTCTCTGATCCGCGCGCTGTTCCGGCATCGATCTCTTCGCCCAAAGGTATCATCCTTGTTCCTGACGCTGAAAAATGTGCCGTCTTCCGGCTGAACTTTATTCGTATATATGGATGACTCTTGTTTAACGCGAGGGTTTCAAGTGACCAATAGCAAGCACCCCATTCTGGTTTTCGGCGCTACCGGAAGACAGGGAGGATCTGTCGCCAAAGCCTTGTTGAAGGCGGGATGGCCCGTTCGCGCGCTCGTTAAGGATTCCAGCAAAGCTGCATCTTTGCAATTGCGAAATGCAGGCGTCGAGCTTGTGCAGGGTTCACTTGAAGAGTTCAATGTGATCCGTTCGGCGATGAAAGACGCCTACGGCGTCTTTTGCGCGCTACCAGGAAACCTGGCCGCCAAAGACGAAATTCGTTATGGCATTTCGATCGCGGATATCGCCGCAGAAACCGGCATCAGTCATTTTGTTTACTCGTCGGGCGCCAGCGTCGGTACTGAACTGACAGGCGTTCCGCGCTTCGACGCCAAACCTCGTATTGAAGCCCATATTCGACAACTCGACATGACTACGACCATCATCCGGCCAATGATTTTCATGGAAATGCTGGTGCGCCCCGGCTTCGGTCTGGACAAAGGCCGTTTGATTTCCCTCATCAGGCCGGATCACTCTATTCAGCTCACTGCCGTGGAAGACATCGGTAGATTTGTGGCTGCGGTGCTTGCCGACAAGTCCCGCTTTGGCGGCGCAACGCTTAAGATCGCAAGCGACCGCTTGACCGGGCGTGAGCTTGAGGCAGTCTTCAGCGAAGCAGCCGGTCGTCCGATAACCTATGAACGGTTTTCCGACGACCTTCTCGCAGCAAACGATGATCTCGCGCATATGGCAAAGAGCCTGGAAAACGGGCCGCTTGCCGAGCAGATCGATCTGAAACTCATGCGAGAGCTCAACCCTGAACTTGTTACATTCGCATCCTGGCTTGTTGGCAATGGGCGCAGGTCGCTTGATGCAGCTTTGCGTGCATCAGTCTCGTGACACCACGCAAGCTTCAATAATAATAAGCGATCCGCAACGGGGCAGGCTTTCAGGCAGCTTTCGACCTTAATTGCCGTCTTTGCCACCCTATATCGTTCTTAGCTATTGAGCAGACGCTGGCGAGTCATCAGTCACGTGCCAAGGCTTCGATCGGGTCTAATTTAGCCGCATTGCGGGCGGGAAGGAAGCCGAAGATGATACCGATCAGGGTCGAGCAAGTGAAGGCCATCATGATGGAATAGGAGGAAAAGATCATTTTGAAGTCGGGGCTCAGCAAATTGAAAAAAGCGCTGATCCCGAGGGCGAGCACGATTCCCATTAAGCCTCCGACAAGGCAAACCAGAATGGCCTCGATCAGGAACTGGGAGAGGATGTCGCTGCGGCGCGCGCCGACGGCCACACGAACCCCGATCTCCTTTGTGCGCTCGGTTACAGACACCAGCATGATGTTCATCACGCCGATGCCGCCGACAATCAGCGATATCACCGCAACTGACGAAATCAGCAGCGTCAGGGTTTGCGTAGTGGTCTCGATAGTCTCGCGAATGGTCGCCGAGTTGGTGAGAAAGAAGTCTTTCGCGCCGTGCCGACGCTCGATAAGGCGCGAAACCGCGGCCTCGACATTTCCTGGAACAACATCGTCTTTGATGCGAACGGTGATGCCATCAACATTCGGGCGACCCAGCATGCGCCCCATGACGGTCGTGTAGGGCGCATAGACAGTCAGTGTATCCACCGCCGGTCCGAAGGAGTTCTCCTGCTTCGTCACACCCACGACCCTTGCCGGCATTGTGCCGAGAAGGATCACCTGCCCCACGGGATTGATAAGGTCGAGGAACAAGTCGCGCGAGGCGTTCGCGTCGATCACAACGTTCTGGCTGTAGCTTGTGACATCCTGGGCATCAAACACCTGTCCATGCGCCAACTCAAGGCCCCGTACACGAAAGAAGTCCGCGCCGACCCCCGTGACCGCCGCATTGACGGCCACGGCGGCGCGCTTGACAGTCACGCTGGTCGATACGGTTGGCGTCACGCTGTCGACATAGGGCTGGTTCGCCAGCGCTTCGGCGTCGGCGGGAACCAGGGTCCGTATCTTGCCCGCTTCCAGATCACCGAAGCCTTTCCCGGCCCGCACCTCGATCGTATTGGTGCCGAGCGAGCTGATACTGTTCAGGATTTGCTGCTGCGAGCCAGCGCCCAGAGCCGAGATTGCTGCCACCGCGGCGATGCCGATGATGATGCCGAGCATGGTCAGCAGCGAGCGCATCTTATGCGCCCAGATCGCAACCACGGCCATACGGAAGGCTTCGGTCAGCCGATCGATGACGCCGCGCCAGCCCGCGTCCGGCGCTCGTTCGCGGATAGGACGAGCCGTCGCGGAAGACTGGGGTCTATTGCGCGCGTCGGAAATGATAACGCCATCGCTGATCTTTACAACCCGATCCGCTTGGTCGGCGATCTTCTTATCGTGCGTGACCAGAATGATGGTGTGCCCCTCGGCGTGAAGCTCGCGCAGGATCTTCATAACCTCTGCGCCGCTGTGTGTGTCCAGGGCCCCGGTCGGTTCATCGGCCAGAATTATCTCGCCGCCATTCATCAGGGCGCGGGCGATCGATACCCGCTGCTGCTGGCCGCCCGACAGCTTGCCAGGGATATTGCCCGTCCGCTCGGCCAGGCCCAGTCGGCTCAACAAGGAGATGGCTCGCTTGTGCCGGTCGGATCGGCTGCGTCCGGCATAGATGGCCGGCACCTCGACATTACTCGCTGCGCTGAGGTCGCCAAGCAGATGATAACGCTGGAAGATGAACCCGAACCGCTCACGGCGTAGCGCAGCCAGTTCGTCCACAGCCATCTTCGACGTCTCGCGCCCTTCGATCCAGTAACTGCCAGTCGTTGGACGATCGAGGCAGCCAAGGATGTTCATCAGTGTCGACTTGCCAGAACCCGAGGCACCGATAATGGCCATCATCTCGCCGGCCTCGATGTCGAGATCGACGTCTTTGAGCACCTGCACCATCTCGTCGCCCGCAGGGAAAGCGCGGGATACACCACGTATGCGGATCAGCGGTTCCGTCATGACGCACGCTACCGCTTCGCCGCGGCCAATTGAGCCTGACCATCTGCGCGTTCATCTGTGGATGCTCCCAGGACAATGATCTCTCCCGCTTGAAGACCGCTGAGGATTTGGATCTCCGCGCCATTGTCGATGCCGACTTTAACTTGCCGGCTCTGGACCTCGCCCGTGGCGTCGAGCACCCGGATGCGCGCCGTGTCGCCGGCCCTCGGCGCACCTTCCACAGCGCTGAGGGGGACTAGCACGGCGCCGCTGACGCGGTTGAGAACAATAGACACCTGTGCCGTCATGGACGGCCGCAGAACCCCGTCGGCATTCGCGACGTCGATTAGCCCGGTGTAATAGACCGCACCGTTGGTTGAGCTAGCCGCGCTTGCGGCAGTGCTGCTCTCGTTGGCGATTGAGACAGGGGCCGGTTCCATCTGGCGCAACTCCCCATCGAAACGCCGCTTCGGGTCGCCAAGAATGCTGAACCAGACCGGCAGGCCGCGTCGTACACGCACGACGTCAGCCTCGGATATATCCGCGCGCACCGTCATTGTGTCCAGTCGCGCGATCATGACGATGGTCGGAGCGGTCTGCAGGGCATTCACGGTCTGACCTTCGTCGGTGACGATCGCCACCACAGTGCCGGCGATTGGAGCGGTAATGCGTGTATAGCCCAGTTCTATACCCGCCAACTCCAGAGCGACCTGGGCCTGACTAACCTGAGCGTCCAGCGCCTTAACCTCCGCCCGTGCAATGTCTAATGTGGCGACAGCCGCATCATACTGGGTGCGTGGCGCCGAACCACCTGCCAGCAGCTCACGCTGGCGCTCGAAATCCCTCTCAGCTTTCACCAGACTGGCCATACGCGCAGCGTGGACGGCGCGTATGTTGGCCAGGGCGGCCTCCCGGTCCCGCAAAGTGTTGCGCCGGGTCTGTGAATCGATCTCGGCCACCAATTGGCCAGCCTCGACGACGTCACCGATCTCGACAGCCAGACGCTCAATACGACCCGTCGCCTGGGCGCCGACGCGCACCAGCTCGAGCGGTTCGAGAACTCCGGTTGCCAGCACGACCTCTTCAATGTCGCCCTTTTGCACTTGCACGGTCACAAGTTCAGGCTTCGCCGGTGGCCGTAGAAACAAGTGCCAGACGGCCAGCAGGCCGACCAGGGTCGCCGCTGCGAGGATCAGACTCTTGCGGGTAACGTATCGTGTCATTGAGCCATGGTCCGTGCTATTGAAAATTGCGGGCTTTCTCTGTCACGAAAATTACCCCAGCATTACGGGGAGCTGTCGTCGCAACCAGTCCGTTTGGCATGGTCTGTAAAATCAACCGATCACGAGTGCTTGCAATGTGAATGGCATGCAGGGGATTGCCCGCCCGAGATCGAGCAGTCCTGGCTGTGTTCAGCCAGCACCGACGGATGAAGATGCCTTGACATGTTAGCGCAAGCGTGGGGGCCTACGGCTGCTGGAAAACGCTCCTCGCGCGCCAGCGCACGGCAAATGTGCTGCCCTTGCCTGGAGCGGAAGAAAGCTCAATATAGCCGCGGTGGCGGGTCACAATCTCATTGACCATGCTGAGCCCCAGGCCCGCACCGGAGCCGTGTGGGCTGACGCGGTAGAATGGTTCGAATATGCGCGAGTGCTTATCGCCAGCAATTCCGCAGCCCTGATCGGCTACCGTCACGCTGCCGTCAGCCTCAATACCGACCGATATCTGTCCCCTTCCACCTCCGTACTGAACCGCATTACGTACCAGATTGACGAATGCACGCTCCAAAGCTTCGGCATCACCGGGAACGAACATGCCTTCCGCGTAGCTGTCGAACGAGATTTCGTAGCCTTCGGCGATGGCCAAGGGAGCAAGTTCGGCGACCACCTTCGACACAACGTTGTTGAGATCGACAGGTACATTTTGCTGAGGTTTCTGCCGGTACTTCTCAGTGTCGAGAAGCTGGTTCGCGATCGCTGTAAGTCGTTTGATGGCCGTCTGTAGGTGTGTCTTGTCCGAACCTGGTGAAAGGGTGTCGATTCTCACCTGCAGGATAGCGATCGGCGTTCGAAGTTCATGCGCCGCGTTGACGAAGAAGCGCTCCGTCGCCTCGAAGCCACTATCGAGACGACGTAACGCCCTGTTGATGTCACGCACAACGCGAAGAACTTCGTTGGGCAAGCCACGCTCTTCGACCAGGGCACCGCGAGTGTCGAGATCGATCCTGTCGAGACGCCCGGTCAGGTCGCTGAAGGACCGCAGCGCCCAGCGTGTGACGAACGGAACGCCAATGAGGGAGATGGCGACGAGGATCAGCGCCGGCACGCCGATGGCAAGGTTACCCAACAGCACGGTCACACCATATTGGGACATCGAAACACCGCCAGCGAAAATCGTTGCCTCACCCGCCTGGGTATCAAAACGCTCCATTCGGGCGACACTCAAAGGATCATCCAGATAACCATGGAGCTCGACGCTTCTGAACGTCTGCAAGAATGGTATGTTGTTGGCGATTTTCTCGGGAGGCGCGCCGTAAGCAAGGAAAATATCTTTGCCCAGGTCTGCCACAAACCAGAGGTCAGGCGCGTCCTCCATCATCTCTTTAAGTTTGGTCGTCGGCTCCAGTTTAGCCCGGCCATTCGGCTCGAGACGGACCGAGTCTGCGATTTCCTGAGACAGCCAGATGGACGTGATCGCCACATCGGACTTGATGCCGGAAAGGAGATAAAAAACCAAGCCCAGTGAGACGATGACCGCGCATACCTGCAGGACTATAAAGCCAAGCGTGAATCGCCAGCGAAGGGATGAACTGGCCTTCCTATTTCTGCTCATGAAGGTAATAGCCTATGCCACGAATGTTCTTGACGACAATGTTGGCCTCTGCTTCGCCAAGCTTCCGGCGTAGGCGAGACACATTAGACTCCAGTGAGTTCGACTGGATCTCGTCATCAAAGGAATAGACGTGACCCTCAAGGGACGAGCGCAACACAGTGCGACCGCGGTTTCTTAGAAGCGTTTCCATGATAAGCAACTCCCGGCGGGTGAGCGCAACCCGGATGCCGTTCACATGCACATCGCTTGAAACACGATCGTAGGTGACGTTTCCTGCCGACAAGACGGACGGGCCGGTTGTCGGAGCCCGCCTCAGCACAGCGCTCATTCTGGCAATCAGCTCGGGGATTTCGAACGGCTTCGGCAAATAGTCGTCAGCCCCTTCGTTGAGGCCGGAAATGCGTTCGTCGGTCGACCTCAGAGCCGAGATGATGATCGATCGGGTATTTGACCCCGCGCGACGCAAATCGGCAAGAAACGTACTGCCGTCACCATCAGGCAATTGCCGATCGATAAGCACGATATCGTAAACCGTCATAGCGATTGCTTCGCGCGCCGTTGCCAGATCTTCAACGGCGTCAAGAACGATGCCATGCTGCGAGAGGGCCACCCTCAACGCATCCGTCATTTCCGGATCGTCTTCGATAAGTAGAAGTTTCATAATCGCCTAATGGTTTAAGTCTCGAGCTATCATTCCTGATAGTCTTTACAGCAAAACTAGGGCTCTGGTTCAGATAAGCTCGACGGTCGCAATGTCCAGACCGTCAGGTTGTTGGACATCATGAGACTGCTGCAGACATGAAGACCGGAAAAACTGAAGTTTGTCCTGTATCCATCTCGCCTTTGACGTGCGCCGCCCAGGCAGCAATCTTTATCGACAGCGACCGTAATGATCCCGGTATCTGCAGCCGTAATTATGTCGGTCCCGATGTTCCCAGCGGTCACGGCGGTTCCTGTCGTTACGTTCGCTGATGTTGCCTACCACGGCCCCTCCCGCCCCACCTGCGGCGGCTCCCACTGCAGCGCCTTCCCAGGTGCCGCTTGCCAGTCCGCCAATGATTGCGCCACCGGCCGCACCAATGCCGGCACCTTTTTCCGTCTGGCTGCACGCTGTCAGCGTCAAACAAACGAGTACGCTTGAGATTATCTTTTTCATGCCCGTCCTTTCGTTCCATCACCACTACGGCCGTCCGTCGACCATTGAGAGGCAACAAGGCCAAAGACCTATGATCGCCGAAAATTACGTGGAAGTTACGGAGAACAGGCCGCATCGACGCCGGTCGAAAGCGCAAATTCGTTTAGGATGCGTGTCTTCACGACCAGCAATTCTCAAGTAATTCCGGCGCCTAATCGATAGGCTCCGACGTAGCCCCATTCGTCACTGCGTTTCAGGATAGTGAGTCGAAATGACTATGAGGGGCTCATTCCCGACGTTCTCAACAAAGGGGAGCCCAAGGAGATAGATTCGTGCCGAGGCTGAGCGCGATGCGGCGAACCGACAATTGGAATCAGCCGTCACCCAGTTCGCGAAGGAGTTGGAGAGGCTTACTAAAGGAGACATCTCGGGCCAGATCAAAACAGTGTTCACGGGCCCGCCAGTGAACACACGAGGTTCGAGAACTTGAGCAACGCTGGGGATCGGCCGTGCGTCAGCCGGGGTACGGACCGGGTCTCGGATGGTCTGCGCCCTGAATGATGTCTTAAACTCGATCGGCAACGAGATCATCGGCAAGCCCGGCAGGACCGAAAAGGCATGTTAGTCGCGAGTATTCGAAGTGATGCCGCGCCAGAGCGCGGGACTTAGGATATGTATGGACTGTCGTCGACAGTCTACCGCGACGGTTACTGGCATCCCATCAGAACTCATCTCACTGCTATCGGGGACGAGGTTCGTTATTGTTGATCACTTCCTGGTAGGCGACAAGATCGAGAAACGCTTCTGCTTCAACAACCAATCCGTCCTCCAACCGGAATATCCATACGAACTGATTGCGATAAGGTGCACCCGATGTCGTGATGGCCGAAGCATCGAACCGGACGATGACCCTGTCCCTGACCGCCCAGACATGATGGACAGTCGGTGATAATGGCGATGCCAGGCGACTGACCAGAGGAACTGAACCACGCTGCATGAAATCCTCGACGCCGTTGTACGTATCGGCAACTGGTCCCGTACCGTGGATCGTCCAGCGGACATCCGGTGCGAGCAGGTCGAAGACATTGCCGCTCCCGGCTGCCCATTGTTCAAAAGCCTCGCGCACAACTGCTTCGTTGTTCGCCGCGGCATTGGTCACCGTTCCGGCAGCGGTACTGGCCAGCGCAGGCACGGCAACAGCGCTGAAAGCCAGCGCAATCAGAAGATTTCTTGCGGTAGCGAACCTATTTCCGCTTCGTGTGATAAAGATCATGAGTTCTATCCATTGTAAGGTGCGTGAATTGAACGGATCATCAATTATGCGCCCTCCTGCCAACAGGTCGCCAAATGATGCTCTTTAACTTCTCATCGCTCGTCAGTTTGCTGAGGCAGTAGGGCGGATGGTAATCTCAGTCGTATCAACACCCGCCGGTGCTTCAATCACATGCCTCACCGCATGAGCTATATCAGAAGGCTGAAGCGCGATTGCGCGATATGTATCCATCGCGGCCACGGTTTCCGGATGTGTAATCGTCGATGCAAGTTCGCTTTCGACGACGCCAGGATTAACGCAGGTAACGCGAATGTTCGTACTTTCCTGCCGTAGTCCGTCAGAAATTGCCCGGACTGCGAATTTTGTTGCGCAATAAACAGCAGCTGTCGGCACCACCTGTAGCGCACCGATGGAACCGAGATTGATGATGTGGCCGCTTCCCTGAGCTTCCATAATCGGCAAAACCGCGCCGATGCCCCAGAGCACGCCCTTCACGTTGACATCCACCATGCGCTCCCATTCGTCCTGCTTGCCAGCAGCGAGCGGCGAGAGCGGCATCACACCGGCGTTGTTGATCAGAACGTCAATGCAACCCCATTTCTCCATGGCCGTTTGTACGAACTCGGCCATTGACGTGCGATCAGTAACGTCCAGTGAACGAGCTTCCGCAAAACCATCCGTATCGCGGATGTCTGCTGCGATTGCTTCGATCCGCTCGAGGCGACGTGCACCCAGTAATAGCCTTGCTCCGGCTCCACCAAGCTCCCGGGCTATGCCTTCACCGATGCCGCTAGACGCACCGGTAATCAGAATGACCTTGTCCATGTGGTTCTCCTTCTATGTACTAAAAGAAAAGATGGACGATCGTGACTGGTGATGGTATCCGTCATCCGCTGGACTAAATGGTTAGCTACGCTGGACAATGAAAATCGACCTTAATCTCGTTCCGCTCTTTCTCGCAGTCGCGCAGGAGCATAATTTCCGAGCTGCCGCTGATCGGCTGGGTATTACGCGGTCAGCAGTCAGCCAGGGGATCCGACGACTGGAAGACGTACTTGGTACAGCGCTTGTCATGCGCACAACGCGTTCCGTTCGACTGACCGAAGCGGGGGAGCGCCTGCACAATGAGTTGTCCCAACCCATATCGGATATCGAAACCTCCTTTGAAAATGTGTCGAGCGATAATATGCCGCGCGGGCTCCTCAGGATCGCTGCCACTTCAATCGCCGAGCAGTTCCTTTCCGGCCCGCTGATAGCTTCCTTTGCAGCTGCTAATCCTTACGTGACAATTGATGTCACGGTCACGGATGATGAGTTCGACATCGTAGCCGCTGGCTATGACGCGGGAGTTAGATTGGGAGAGGTTATAGAACAAGATATGATCGCCATTCCGATAACCGGTGATCAACGGGAGATGGTCGTGGCTAGCCCGTCTTATCTTCAGCTCCATGGAGCACCCAAACATCCACGCGAGCTGGTTCATCATCGCTGCATCGGTTGGCGTCCCGCCCCAAATGTCGCTCCATATCGCTGGGAATTTGAGGAGAACGGAATTCCGTTTGATGTGGCTGTTGAACCGCAGATCACCACCAACGATCTCCGCCTGATGCTACGCACTGCTCTTGCCGGAGGCGGCATCACCTTTGCGCCGGAAGAGACGTTCCGACCGTTTATGGAAACAGGCCAACTGGTGCCGCTGCTCAAAGAATTTCTGCCGCTCTTCCCTGGATTTTTTTTGTATTTCCCGCAGCGCCGCAACATGGCTCCAAAGTTGCGAGCGCTGATCGACCATATTCGGCGGGCGGACTCACGGTTGCCAATTGCTCCCGCTCCGTGATTGCCAGTCAGAGTTTCGCGTATCTCGCTCCCGACCGGATCGCGTCAGTTGTTCCTATATCGAGTAACCCCACCTCTTCATTGGAACGCGGGGCGATACAACGTGAGACAGTGACCATGCACATAAATGCGACCAGTCCGGAGCCATTATCTGCCTACGAGTTACATACAGATTGCGGTTGAATGCACATAAATATGCGCATATAATTATCGACTAAAGGAGCATGTGTTATGCCACAACTGGAATCTGCCCGGACATTCAAGCGCGCAACCAATCTTTCAATCGATAATGAGCTTCTTTCTGAAGCGCGCCGACATAAGATAAATATTTCGCGTGCAGCCGAGATTGGAATTGCGCAGGCGCTAGCTGCTGCCAAGTCAGCACTTTGGAAAGAAGATAATCGTCCAGCGATGCAAAGTTCTAACGCTTACGTCGAAGAAAATGGCTTACCTCTTGAACGTTATCGTCAATTCTAATGGCGAGATATGACGTTTACTCCAATCCGGGTGGCGGCTATGTGCTCGACGTACAGGCTGATCTACTGGATGAGCTAAAAACACGTATTGTCATCCCACTAATTATTAAAGCGCTGGCCCCCATCCCCGCGAAGAGGCTCAATCCGAGCTTCGAGATTGAAGGAGAGGAGCATGTGTTGGTTACACAGTTTATATCGGCAATTCCGGTGTCCGGATTAAAGAACCCGGTCGCAAACCTTTCTCCTTCACATGACGAGATCGTATCCGCGCTCGATATGGCGTTTCACGGATTTTGAACTCTACCGCTCAGTTATTCAACTGGGTGACAACATTCATAATCAGTTAAGAAGCCGCGCTCTTGGAGAGCCGACCACCGAAATGAGGCCCGAACAAGGACATGTCGACGTTTCAGATTTTCATTGACGACAAGGCCGTTGAAAAGCTCAGAGGCAAGTTACAATCGCCTTGATCCTTCATGACACGCTTTCGCTCAAGCAGCAATTTGCCTCCCTCACGGCATAGTTGCGTCCAAATTTAAGGTGTACTCGGTGCGCAAGGGATTTTTGCAACGGAACCCCATTGTGGCAGGAGAATTATTCCCGCGGCATGAACATACTTTGTTCTCAAAAGTCAGACAGTTCCACCACTTTGGTCGCGTGACGCCACGATAAGGATGGTGTAAACGAAGGTTATTACCGGCATTCTGACGGCGTTTGTTGTATTTTCTATCTGCATGCTTTTGTGGTCTTCACCGAAGGCCGGGTCCCAGTATATCTGAAGGAGGTATGAATGCGAGTGTGTCTGATTACAGGTCTGCTGACTCTTATGGCAACTAGTGTGGGCGTCGCTGCGTCGTGTGAACAAAGTTTTAAATCGGAGGGCGTCCCCCTCTTAACTCCGACAGTCTACCGCGCAACACAAAGCTTTGCAGGTGTGAAATCGTCGGATGCCTTGCAGCGTATGGCACAAGCTATCGCAGCCGACGGTTTTTCTGGCATCACGATCAACAAGCAGCTCTCCTCTATTGACGCCTTTCAGGATGGGTCCGGATCAGGTCGTATGCAGACCTTGCGCGTGACCGCTCGGAAGCAAGGCAAGGGTATACGCGTTGACGCTATCTTCACACTCAAGGTGGGGCAGACGATGAGCACGTCGGTGGCGCGCAAAGGACTTTGCGGTTTCATAGCTGCTGCAGCAAATTAAACTGACAGGCCCGATTTTCAGTAGGGCGCGTTGGTAAGCGCGTTCAAATCGGGCCTAATCGTCTCCAAAGTCTTCCGGCGCTATCTGGCACCCCTTCGAAAGATCGAGTGGGTGGTCTACGCCAAGCCGCCCTTCACAGGGCCCGAACAGGTTCTCGACTACGTCGGCCGCTACACGCACCGTGTTGCCATCTCCAACAACCGGCTCGTCGATATCGAGGATGGCGCTGTGCACTTCCGCTGGAAGGATTATAGACACGGTGATCGGCAAAAGGTCATGAGCGTCACGGCTGACGAATTCATCCGCCGCTTCCTGTTACATGTGCTGCCTCAGGGCTTTCATCGGATCCGCTATTACGGTTTCCTTGGCAATCGGTATCGCGAACAAAAGCTTGCCCATTGCCGCGACCTGCTCGGCATGCCGGTTTCAGCACCATCGGAGAGCCGGGCGCCGAAGGTGTACCGCGACCGTTACGAGCAACTCACCCGGCGTTCGCTCAAACAATGCCCGACCTGTCTTCAAGGGCAGATGATCACGATCGAAACTTTCGACGGCGTCACCGGACCACCGCCATACCGGGATAAGTCATAAAGAAGCGCAGCACGTTCATCGTCACCATCGCCCCGTTCGTCCGGCAAACCGCGCCGGTCCTGCGAAAGTATGCGCCTGTGCTTGCCACCAGTGCCTTCTCAGAGCTCACGCAGGCACTCGCCACCTCTTTCGAAACTGGAATCCGCACTGATTTAGTAACCCACGCCCCGCAGCTGCCACGTCAACACCATCGCGTGATGCCTTTTCCTGCGATGGTCACCAATTCAATACCCATAGGACCTGAACCGCACCAGCGGCTTAGCCCAACACATTTTTAGTGCACGGTCGCAAGCGGCCTCGGCGCGCTCATCAACGTCGACACCCGCGACGCCACGCTAAAAACGCTCTGCATTATGCTAAGATTTGCATAGCCGGAAGAACGCACTTTTTGCGGCGACGACGAAGGTGGCATCGCTTGGGACGGATCGCTTCACCGATCGAAACCTGCAAATTAACGATGTCGAACCCTTCGCCTATCTCAAGGTAACACTCACCGCTAAGCACTTGGACATCCCCAAAGCCGCCTCGATGACCTGCTACCGTGGAACTTCAAAGCGTCAAGCTAAGACAGATGTGCTCCACAGCGAACGCTTACTCTCCAACGGCACGCGATACCTCCTTTCGGCGGAGGCCCACCCCGGGAGCGAGCCTAGTCCTGAAAAGCAAGGCCATCGCTGAAATTGCCGCTGAAATTGCGCCCGGCTTCACGGGCGATATTGGCCACAAGCGTAATCAGGCGCGTCGCTGCGCTTTCGAGATAAATAGCGCTGTAGCTCGTCGCCGGGAAAACGGCATTGGTATTCAGCACTTGCAGCTCGCCCGTCCGAAGCTCTTTCTGGATCACCACAGGCGGAATGACGGAAATCCCGACCCCTGCCGAAATCATGTTAATCGTCGTGGTGAGCGAGTTGGAATAGTGAACGGTCGCGTCTTTCAGGCGCTCTTCCGTGAAATAATTGATGATCTGCTGATAATTGTAGGAACCACTCTCATAGGAAATGAGATTGCAGCCGAGCAGATCATCGCGTGACAGCATGTCTTCAGCCCCGCCCGGAAACTGATTGCTGCGCGATATCCAGAACATGCCGAAAGTGCATATGTCGACGATGCGCAGATTGGGCGAAGGCTCGGGCTTGATAGCGAAAACGATATCGAGTTCGCGCTGCTCCAGTTTCTGCACGATCCCTTTCGATGATGAGGTCGTGATCGAGATGCGTATCTGCGGGTAGCGTTGGCGGACAATATCGAGAATACCCGGCAATATGGTCATGGCGAGGCTCGGAACGATGCCAATCTTCAGCGTGCCTTCAAGCCCATTTTGCGGGCTCAGGCTTTCCACCAGATCATGATAACGGCGCACGACATCGCGCGCGCCCTCGACAAAGGCTTCGCCTTCTCCCGTCAGATTGACGTCGCGGGCATCGCGGTCGAAGAGCCGGAACCCCAGTTCCTGCTCCATCGCGCCGATACGATTGGATATTGCCGCCGGCGTCATGTTGAGGCGAGCCGCCGTCGCCCGGAAATTACGCAGTTCCGACAACCAGATCACCGTTTCCAGAAAACGGATATTCATGGACGGGCATGTCCCTTCCCATTTCAATCACCCGCGCGCCTGCGTTTCTTGAAGTCCCTTATAGCGCCCGGACAATCAGATTCGTCCTTTCCTTCTAAGACACTTGCGGGATGAAAATAAGCAAATAGTCATATTCCACCCCACAAATGATCAGGGCCGGCCGAAACCGGCCCGTATCGGATCAGCCTCCCGCGTGGGTGAGAATTTTCTTGGTGGCGCCAGACACGTCACCGAGCTTGAGGCCGGTCTTTACCGAGGCTTCGCGCACCTTACCCTTGTCCTGCATGTCGAGCGCACGCGAGGCGACCGCGTTCACTTCGTCCCGCGGCAAGACCAGAACCCCGCTCTCATCGGCCAGAATGGCATCACCGGGGTTGACGACGACACCGCCGCAGGAAACCGGAATGTTGATACCGCCCCCCAGGTCATAGAGCCGGGTGGTGATGGGCGAGATACCCCTCGCCCACATCGGAAAATCGGAATCCTCGATTTCCGTCAGGTCAGTGCACGGGCCATCCACGATGCCAGCGACCGCACCCGAGACCTTCGCAGCGATGGTTACACCGCCGCCCCAGCACGCATAGCGGTCGTCGCCCATCCGGTCCACCACCAGAATATCGCCGGGGCGAAGCATTCCGGTTACGTAGTGAAGCAGGGTGGAATCCGGACCCGGTATGGCGATGGTGACGGCAGTGCCGACCACACGGCGCTTCGGGAGGAGCGGCTGGATTGAGCGATGCATGAAACCGAAGAAGCGCCAGTGCCCGACGGTGGCTGTCTCGACCCCCGACAGAAGCTGGAGGTCACCGGCAGCAACCTGCTCCGGCATGGGATTGACCGTATACATATGACGCCTCCTATGCGCAGGCTTGCAACTGCTTGCCGATGCGGCGATGGCTGACCATAGGAATGAGCGAACGCACACGCTCGATCTGCGCACGCTCGATGCGCGCCGTCACGAAGCCGACGCCATCAGACGCGCGCGCCACGACATGGCCCCATGGATCGCAGACGAGCGAGTGACCATAGGTATGACGCCGCTCGCCATTCGAAACCGTGCTGCCGGTCTGACCGCAGGCGGCAAAATAGGTCTGGGTTTCGATCGCACGGGCGCGCGCCAGCACCTCCCAGTGGTCCTTGCCAGTTTGCAGCGTGAATGCGGCGGGAAGCACGATGACATCGGCACCGGCCTTTTCGAGCTCCAGATAAAGTTCGGCAAAGCGGATGTCGTAGCAGATCGCGCAGCCGATCTTGAACCCGTCAAGATCATAGACGACGACATTCTCGCCCGGCTTGACAGTTGCGGATTCCTTATAGGCCGTTCCATCCGGTCCAACGATGTCGAACATATGGATCTTGCGATAATGCGCGATCTCCTTGCCTTCACGATTGAAGACGAAGGTGGAATTGTAGATGCGCTTTTCGTTTGGAACCTTTTCCATCAAGGTTCCGGCATGGACGAAGACCTTGTGCTCGCGAGCAAAGTCCTGCGCCATCTTGTAGGCAGCACCACCGGGAGCGCTCTCGGCTGCCGCAAGTTTCTCTTCCGGAGTACCACCGTAATATTCGAAATATTCGGGCAGCACGATCAGGTCCGGAGAATCCGTGCGCACGGCGTCTTCCATCAATCCCCGCGTAATACGCAGGTTTTCTGCCTTGTCGGTCTGCGGGCTTGTTTGGATCAGGCTAATCTTCATTTCTTCCTCCAGCGAATGAGTGGGTATTCAGTTCCGAAATAATCAGGCAACCAGGGCTTCGCTTTTCAGCATGTTCACAGTCGAAACCATGCCCTGGCGAAGCGTCATGTTCTGGGTGGCGACGACCAGCATCGCGGCACCCTCTTCCTGTGCGAAGCGCCGTTCGGCTTTGGTCCAGGCGGGCATGATCCATGGCTTGCCGGCAGCGTGTGCAGCGGCTGCGCAACGGCGCAGATCGGCCTTGTCGTCATCATTGAAAGCATATGCTCCCCGACCGCGCGCAAGCGCCAGATCCGAAGGGCCGGGAAACAAGCCGTCGACCGTATCAAGCGCGATAATCTTCTCGACGTCGGCAAGACTTTCCGCCGTCTCGACCATGGCGAAGCATTTGGTACGCTTGTTCTCTTTTTCGAAGGCATCGGTCTCCGGACGGGCGTAGCCGAAAACGCGACCACCGGTATAAGAGCGAGTGCCGACCAGCGGATATTTCGCAGCCTTCGTAACCTGATGCGCATGTTCCACGCCGAGAATATGCGGAACGATGACGCCATTCGATCCAAAATCGAGTGCCTGCTGGATGGCCTCCGGCGTCGGCGCCAGCACCTTCGTCAGGGTGGAGAGCCCCTGCGCCTTGGTGAAAGCCAGAAACTGATCCAGTGTCGACAGGTCGAAAGTTCCGTGTTCGAGTTCCAGAACGAAGGATGAGAAGCCGCAGGTCCGGGCAATTTCCAAATAGCTGAAATGCGGTTGCGACATCCAGAGTGCGATATTTTCCATGCTTGCAGTCACTTTCAGTTGGGAGGTTATTTGCCGATTGTGCGTGACAATCCGAGTGTGCGTTCGATGACGAAGATGATGAGCAGCGTGGCCGCGATCAGCACGACCGAGATGGAAGCGGTCATCGGATCGGTGCGGCTTTCGACATAGTTGAAGATTTCAACCGGCAGCGTCGTCATGCGTGGTCCGGTGATGAAGAGCGAGATCACCACCTCATCGAAGGACAGGAGGAAGGACAGTGCCGAACTCGCCACCAGACCCGGCATCATCAGCGGCAGGGTGATGCGACGAAACACAGTGAACGGTGACGCACCCAGCATCGTGGCCGCCTCTTCAACCGACGGTGGCAAAGTCGAGAACGCCGTTATCATGATGCGGATGACGTAAGGGGTCGTCACGATCAGATGGGCGATCACAAGGCCCGTAAATGTGCCGAGCAGTTCCAGCCGCACGAAGACCAGCAGAATGGCAAGGCCAAGCACGATGGACGGTAGAAGCAGCGGCGCGGTAAAGAGGTTCAGCACCGCTTCGCGTCCACGGAACTGATACCGGCGGATCGCATAGGCCGCCGGGATTCCTGCCAGAAGCGACAGGACGGTAACGACCGATGCAATGCCGAGGCTGGTCCAGAACGCCAGAATGAGCGTTTCATGATGCAGCATTTCCGCATACCAGCGCACACCCCAGCTCTGCGGCGGAAAAGTGAGATAGTTGTCATTGCTGAACGATATCGGCACGACGACCAGAATGGGGGCCAGCAGGAACAGATAGAGCAGGCCGACCAGAAGGCGGAATGGCAATGAAGTTGAACCAATCATC
This sequence comes from Ochrobactrum quorumnocens, assembly GCF_002278035.1. Taxonomy (NCBI): domain Bacteria; kingdom Pseudomonadati; phylum Pseudomonadota; class Alphaproteobacteria; order Hyphomicrobiales; family Brucellaceae; genus Ochrobactrum; species Ochrobactrum quorumnocens. Next base: position 434,453 of record NZ_CP022605.1, read on the forward strand.
TCGTTTCTCCTTTGCCAGTCAGTCGATACGACGTGCGATGCGGGAATAGACTATCAAGGCGAGACCGAAGATGATCAGGACAATGACGGAGGTGGCGGCGGCTCGCGGCCATTCAAGCTGGATCACAGCCTGATCGTAGATTTCCGTCGCCAGCAGGAACACGCGCCCGCCGCCGAGCAATTTGGGCGTGATGAAGGAGCTGATTGCCAGCACGAAGCAGAGCAGGCAGCCAAGTGCGATACCCGGCAACGTGAGTGGGAGGATGATCCGGCGAAATCGCGTGAAGGCATTGGCGCCGAGCGACGCCGCGGCCTCCTCAAGCGAGGCGTTCAGGCGCCCGAAACCGGCGATCAGCGAGAGCGCCATGTAAGGGATCAGAATTTCCACCATGCCGATGAATACGCCGAGCGTATTGTTAACGAGCCTGACGGGGGAGGAAATGATGCCGAGATTCATCAAAGCTCCATTGACGAGCCCCTGATCGCCGAGAAGCACCATCCAGCCATAGGTGCGCACCACACTGCTGACGAGCAGCGGCGAGACTGTCACCACGAAAAGGAAGTTGCGCCAGACCGGCGAAACACGGTGCAGGAAAAGCGCAATCGGATAGGCACAGATAAGCGTCGCCAGCGTGATGAACGCACTCAACCAGAGCGAGTTGAACACCAGACCCCAATTGAAACTGTCGGTGAAGAAGTTGATGTAGTTTTCGAACGTATAGCGGTCTGTCAGGACACCGCCACTCTCGCTCTGCAGGAAGGATATCTGCGCCAGATGCGCGACCGGCGCAATGAAGGCGATAAGATTGATCAAGGCCATTGGCAGAAGGAGCGCAACGGCGGTGAGACTGTAACGCCTGCGTCTCGATGGCTTTGCCGGGATGATGTCGGTAGATGTGATCGCTGTCATGACATCAGCTCCCGAAAACCAGCATGTCTTCCGGTTTCCATTCGCACAGCAGCCGGTCACCGGTATGGAATGCATGCCCCGCACTGGCGGTCGGTACTTCCACTTTCAGGCAGGCGCCCTCAATCTCGATGTCGTATTGAACGATGTCACCGATATAGGTCGTGCGCCCGACCACGCCGTGGGCGCTGTTGGTTACGACACTGACAAGATTGCGATCGCGGTTGGGCGTGAGATTGATGCGATGCGGACGAATGGCGATCTGCCCTGACCCGCGCGACTTTGCATGCGTGTTGCAGCGATAGGTGCCGCTGCCCAGACGGCAGACATTTTCGTCGACGATCTCGCAATTGTGGACGTTGGCACGTCCGACGAATTTGGCCACGAACAGGGAGGATGGCTTCTCATAGATTTCTTCCGGCGAACCAAGCTGTGCCAGCTTGCCGCTATCCATCACGCCGACGACATCGCACATTGTCAGTGCTTCAACCTGATCATGCGTGACGAAAACCGTCGTGATGTCGAGGCGCTGCTGAATCTCGCGGATTTCGATCCGCATGTCATCGCGCAGCTTCGCATCCAGATTGGACAGGGGCTCGTCCAGCAGAAGAATGCGCGGGCGGATGACCAGCGCACGCGCCAGTGCCACACGCTGCTGCTGGCCACCGGACATTTCCTTAGGCTTGCGCGAACCATAGCCAGGAAGCCGCACCATTTCGAGCGCTTCCTCAACGCGCTTCTTCGCCTCAGCCTTGCCGACCTTGCGCATATCGAGACCGAAAGCGACATTTTCGGCCACGGTCATATGTGGGAACAAGGCGTAGTTCTGAAAAACCAGACCAATATCACGCTGATGCGGCGGCCTGTGCGATATATCGTTGCCATCGATCAGGATGTTGCCATCGGAGATCGATGCGAGACCGGCAATCATGCGCAAAGTCGTAGTCTTTCCGCAACCGGATGGGCCGAGGAGACCGAGCAATTTTCCGCGCGGCAGATCGAGATGAAGATCGTCCACTGCCCGGTAATTGCTACCGTAAAGCTTGGTGAGGGCCTTCAACTGTAGAAATGAGCTTTCTGCTACCATATCGAAACCTGTGAGTAGTCGTTGCCGCCCCAGCGAAACGGGGCAGTGCAATCAATTTCAAGATGAGATGCGAGGGGCGACTAGCGACCAGCCGGGATGATCTGGCGACGCCAAGGATTGAGCAGCTTGTCGCGCATGTCGCCGATTGTCATCCAGTTGACCGGAATAAGCTTTTCGCGTTGGACCGTATCCATGTACGGGATGCGCTTTTTCGTTTCGTCGTTCACATCCGCTTTCGTGTTCGATGGCGCATAGAACATAATCTCGGCGAAACGGGCCTGCGCCTCGGGGCTTATCGCGTAATCGATGAATGTCTTGGTCGCATCCATATTTTTGCCGTTGGCAATCGCACTGATGACGTTCACTTGCGCAGCCGTGCCTTCCCTCGGTCCAACCGACTGAAGCTTTCCACCGGTCTGATCGAAGTAGAACTGGGCGCGTGCATTATAGCCGATCGACAGAGTGGCCGTGCCATTTGCAACCAGCGTATAGGCATCGGGCTTCGGTTCCCATGTCTGCACGGCAGGTGCGAGCTCCACCAGCTTGTCGACGCCCGGTTTCACGGTTTTCGTATAGTCGTCTTCACCGGCGAGACGGTTCGCGATGATCGTAAGCAGGATAGCCTGAATATCACCGCCGCCCTGTGCCGGTATGATGACCTTGCCGCTTTGCTGCTTGTCCCAGAGCCCTTCCCAGCTATCCGGCGGGCTTTCCGCAAATGCAGCGTTATTATAAAGAAGCGAAAGCGTGTCATATGTGATGGGAATTGCGGCGGCGGCCAGTTCCTTTCCGAGATCGGCGATGTCTGCATAATTCTGGAGCGATGCCGGATCGAGCTTTTCGACCAGCCCTTCCTCCTCGGCAATCTTGGCGACCGAAAGGTCATAGATTACGGCATCCGTCTGCGGTGAAGATTTCTGGGCGCGCATATTGCCGAGCGATGTCGCTGCATTCTGCACGCCGTAATAAGTGACCTTGATGTCGGGATGTTCCTTCTGGAACGGTTCGATGACGGCCTTGACGTAATTGTCCTGGAATGCGCCGCGATAACCCATCACGGTGATTTCCGCCGCATTGGTCGCGAAAACTGTCATTGCCGAAACACTGAACGCTAAACTTGCCAGAAAAGCCGATTTTCTGTTGATCGAACGTGCCATCAGTCACTCCCCTTTTGTTTGAGGACAAAGTGAAGAATGGTATCCGGTGCGTCCAACGACTTATTCTGTCCGCCTGTTCGATTTTTGTTTATTAAACCGTATTCGACCTTTCTCAACCAAAGACAACCACGGCCGATTTGATGATGCCCCATCTGGGCTTTGACGCATCTGACAGTTGGCGACCTCACAACCAGATGGATCTGTTGCAAAAATTTCGGTGGGACAAAGCGTGGCTGACCGATGGACGCTATTATGCTGCAAGCGCTGTGAATTGTTGTTTGAGTGAAAGCGCTACGGTTGACCCGAAATTGCCTTGCAACTTTCGCATCATGTGAACGAGCTCGATACCAGCCAGAGTGATGCTGGCGGCCGCTTCGGACTTGAAGCCGAGCATGGATCGTATCCATCGTTTGACACGGCGATGATCCCGTTTGGCACCGTTACGTTAACCTGCCTACGGACATATCCCGGACTTTGATGCTGTTTCAAGCGGATTACAGGCCAGCGATATCGCGCCAGATAGTATTGGCGGTTTGGCGTAATTCTCGGTGAATGGCAGAGGTGAAGCGGTGGCGGGGAAAATGATGAAGGTTATAAATCGGGTCGTGAATGGATGCGAAACGTTGCAAGTGCCGAGCTGACTTGAAGCGCTTCATGCCGCGCTCTCGCCGTCTTATCGGTTGATGTGAATTTTCGGCCCGATTATTCAAACCCTTGTGCTGGCGATGATCACAGACCGTGAGACCGATCTCACGAATGGCGGCGCCATAAGAGCCAAGCTTGTCCGTGACCATGACACGGGGAACTGCGCCCTGACGTGACAAGAGTTTGCGGATAAAGCGTCTGGCGGCTCTGGTATCGCGGCGTTTCTGGACCAGCACTTCAAGTACAAAGCCATCTTGATCAACAGCGCGCCACAGAAAGTGCCGTTCTCCGTTGATTGTCACGACAGCCTCATCAAGGTGCCATTTGTCGCCAAGGCGCGGTGTGCGGCGACGGATTGTATTGGCATAGTCTCGTCCGAACTTCTCAGCCCACTCGCGCACTGTCTTGTGGGTAACGATGATCCCTCGGTATGCCAACATGTCTTCGACCATGCGAAAGCTCAGTGGAAACCGGAAATACAGCCACACTGCTTCGGCAATAATCTCAGGTGGAAAGCGAGGAGCGATTGTGGTGCATGCCATCTTATCAACCGCTGAGACTTACATCAAAGTTAAGGTTACGGTGCCCTATGACGGACATTAATGCTTGATCCGCGCACGATCGCTTTAATTCCAAGTTAATAATGTAAAGCAGCACTGCCCCGTTCGCACATCCTGAATAGATCCTGAGTTGCAGCGTTGCCGCCTAAAAAATCATAATCAATCTTGCAAAGTGCGACCTCACGAGATCGCTGTATTATCAAGGATGGATTAGACTAATTTGCAGTTTTGACCCTGTGGCTTCTGCGTATCGACGTAATGTAGAAATGGACGGAGAAACCTTACCGCCTTCAAGCCGAGCAATGGCTGATTGGGTCGTGCCGATACGTTTTGCTACATCAGCTTGCGACATCTTTGCGTCGGCTCTTGCCTTCACAAGAGCTTCGACAAGAGCAAACTCTGCATCCGCCTTTTCATATTCCTTCTGGAATTCCGGATCGTTCATAAGGCGCTTTTTTAGGTCTGAAATCCTAGTCATGGCTTTACCTGTTTCATTCGCTGCTTCGCTAAATCTAAGGCGCTCTTAGGTGTTTTCTGCGATTTCTTGACAAAAACATGAAGAATGACAACGCGGCGTCCGGTAACAGTAACGTACAGACCCCGCGCAATTCCTTCCATTGCTTTAGCACGAAGCTCCCAGAGCTTTCCCTCCAAATGCTTGACATGAGGCTCATGCAATTGGTCTAAACCAACGCTCTCGACCATCTCCATTAAACGGACGAGACGGGCCTGCAATCCAGCAGGAAGCCCCTCGATTTCAGCATCCACAGTGTCGTCAAGCGTTTCAACTAGCCATCGCATATTTGCTATATAGCGCAAAAGAGATGATAGCACAAGTTGGAATCAAGTGAATGCGCCCTGAGCTGCAACCAGTGACCGGGGTTCCAATCAACCTGAGTAGCAAATTCTGGAATACTAGATTGCCAGTCAAGAATCTAGGGCGCTCGGCCTGAACGGATTTGAGCCGGAAACCCGTTACCAGCATGGATTAAGTGTTTGATAGAACGGATCTCGGATCATATTTCCTTCTACAGAGCCTAGTTCTGGCAAATGTGCGTTCTCAAAGCCATGCCTACACAAGAGCCCGTACGATCCCATAGTCAGAATTTCCCGCGCCCCCCAAATTCGCCTCGTCTCGTCAGCCAGGCGCACGATCAGCGCCGCAGTTGTCGCCTAGTGGCCCGTAATGGCCCTCTCAACTTTGAAAATTTTTTCCACGCGGAGCTTTGCCGCGGCACGCGACCCTTCGAGCTGTTCTGGCGTGGAAACGTAAACAGACAGAGCACCTGCCCAAGGTTCCAGCCCCTTAATGTCGAATTCTACCTCAATGGAGAGCCGTTAATCGACCAACTCGAATGCCGGCACTTCAACGCGATTCACCCGATTCACGCAGGCGAGCGGTGTGGCGGTTTCCTTGGCATTCTTGCGAAAGCTAGGGAGGCACGAAAGTCGGATCATTTCCATCATGGCCAAACGGGCAAACCATGGAGAATTTTCGTATCGCCAATAGAGGTCCGACAGATCGCTTCCTCCTTCGAGGTTGGCGAACCACGTTCCCCGCGCCATCCCAACGTGCGCTCGATATTCTGGACCAGCACTTCTATTCAAGAAAATCATCGTGCCTGTTTCGGCACATACGCCCCAAACATCTGATGTGGCGCTGATCCGGGTGAGATGCTCGCGGAATAGGAATTCGACTTCATAGAATCCATTCACTCGCTCGACCAAGGGTGCGTCCAAAAGCCGGTTGCCGTAACCGAGTTCACTGAGAAGGATTAGCGACCCCTCTCTGCCAGGCACCTGAAGCCTTCGGCGAAAGAAAACAAATCCCGGCCATTCCCTTCGACGAAATGCGCCAATTGAACGCGCGTACCAGCGGGTCCGGTTCGCAGGATGCTGCACAGATGTGTACCGCTTTTCCGATAATGGTGGTGGCCGTTGGCTTTTCGTCGCCTGGCCCCACCATAGAGATTTTACAGAGCGAACAGTGATGACTTGCCCGCAAAGCCAAATCGCGTTTTGTTGCTGCCGTGAAATTGTCGCGGGACATACAGACTGACTTTCGTGAACACACATTTGATACAAAATACTGGCGCCCGCGATGATGTCATTCCCGCCGAACCGGAAGCACGGTTCTTCTTTGAAGCCGCTCTATAGCATCTGCTTCGGACAAAAATTCACGGGTTTGATGCATCGGACACAGGATGAGAGGCTGATAGCATCTGGGCGACAGGAACAACGATTTCGTGCCGCATGGCGCGGTGAATCTTCAAGGCCTCATTCCCCGGTATACCGGCCTGATCCGCATAAGTCAGCCAGTCCCCCAAATGGCTGCGCAGATCACGGATGATCGCCTCGGCCCTCTTCGACTTCAGTCCGCAAAACTCGCCAAAGGCGATGAGATCCGTTAACTCGAAGTGATCTCGCTTGCCGTTGAGGCTCATCTGATGTTGGTTGGTCCAGGCTCCGCTTGGATTATACGCATAAACGACGTCGTAGGCGGGTGACAGTCGCCACTCGCCCGTACGGTTCATCAGGAAGGCGATGTTCTTGACGTGATCGTCCTGATTGCGGATCAGCACGTTGAAGATTGCCCGACGGAACTGCTGCTCGATGTCATGAACCGGCAAGTCCAGCAAGCGGATCGTCTCTATCGCCTGTTCATAGGAATAAGCGCCGGCCATATTGAAATCATAGTGACGGAGTGCGGCGAGGGACTGCATATGCAGCTTCTGTCCGCTGGCGCTGCGATCGAATCGTCGCGTCATGAAATGCGACCGGCCGCCTTCCTTATGGATGCGGCATTCGCTCATATCGATGCCGGCGGCAGTCGCCATTAAGTAGAAGGCATATTCGATTACCCCGAAGCCTTGTGGATCGGCTAGTTCTTTGTCGCCGTTGTTCGATATGCCGTCAAATTTCATCAGCCAGTAGGTGAAGCCCTCTCCAGCTTTCACCTGACCCGAGCGGAACTCGCCAGTTTCCTCGTTCCAGGCCAAGATCGCCTTAGCGCGCGCACCGCCCGCTGAGGTACCGACGCGCAGAATTTCTTCAAGCATCTCCCGGTCGTCATCACCCCTGAGAATGCCGGCCAGAGCCTCCCGGTTATTGAGAGCCTGATTGGCAAGCGCTGTCAGGGCGTCGATGTCGACTCGTTTCGACTTGCGCGCGGCTTTGAGCGTGGTCGGGTGAAACTCCAGCGCGCCCATGCCGCGTGTACCGATATAGCAGAGGCGCTCGACCGGATTGAAGCTGCTTGCCGCGCGTCCCTGCGCAGCAAGCCACGTATCGATAAGGGCGTTACCGAACTTGTCCGGCAGGGAATCGGCGAGCATTCCCGGCAATCCCTTGAACGCCTCTTTGGGAAGGGCAGGAAACTCGTACGGATTGGGGGTGAGCGGCATCATTATCGGTGCCAGCCCTATTGCGCTGCCCACGAAGTCCGGCATGTACTGAAAGACGCCGATCCCTCGATCGGCAATCCAGCTCACCGCTCCAATATCCCTGCCCCACAATCGAACCGTCGCGTCTGTCATTCCTCGTTATCCTCTCCCCATGCCCATTCTGTGGCTTTCGCCGCACGCTTGCGGCCGGAAGCCCGTTGGCGCTCATGACCTTCGCGCTTAACGCGCTCGATCGGCCGGACTTCGGGATTAGGCAGAAAGCCCGCCAGATCGTCGGCCAGGCCGAGTGCCGTCAGTACACGGATGAAGGTGTCGAGCGACGTGTTTTCGCCAGCTTCAAGACGCTTTATGCTGCTGACCGATGTGCTGGTTTCTCTCGCTATGTTCGCCTGCGTCAGATTTCGGCTGAGGCGGATTTTTGCTATCCGGTCCCCGATATCACGCAGGATTCCTTCCACTGTTTTGGTGGTCGTGTCACTATGGGTCATATTAGAGACCTTACATCCAATAAACACCAATAGATGATCATATATGATCTCTTATGATCATAATCATTAGAATTCTTGACAAGGGTTCATATTTGGACCTATATAATCATATATCGTTGCAAAGATCCATATATGGTCTATCGCATATAAGCAACTGAACATCGCTCAAAGTGCTGTTCAGCTGTCATCTCCGAGCCCAACTTGTCGGCGGCGCAGACGACTAACGAGCGGGAGGTGTGACGCAGGCGCGGCGACCCGCAACACACAGGAGAGCTTCCTTCACGGTTTCCTGCGGACCCATGAACTCAATGTCGTTACCGTCTTCGGATGACGGCATCGGAATTCCGTACCCAATCGTCTTGAGCGCATAGTTGCGCACCGTCGATGGTGTCGCCTTGGGGGATATGGACGCGTGGCCCTGTTGCCTTGAGGAAACGTTCGGCCTTCGTGAAAGATGCTACGACAGAATGCTTCAGGTCGTCGTCCAGGCGGAGGATCGTGACCTGGATCAAGTTCCCAAGCTCTGGCTCACGCCCCCCTTTATGGATGGCCCACCCCTCCCGCCGGCACCAGTGTATGATGCCAGTGTTCAAGAGAGGAAGGAGCGAACCATGCAAATAATGATCGTTGGTATTGATCTGGGCAAGAATAGCTGCAGCCTTGTTGGGCTGGACGAAAGCGGAATGGTTGTTGTTCGAAAGCGGCTGCGGCGTGATGGAGTTATCGGTTTTGCTGCCAAACTGTCGCCATGTGTTATTGCGATGGAAGCTTGCTGTGGTGCCCATCATATGGGACGGTCACTGGCGGCTCTGGGGCACGAGGTTAGACTCATGTCGCCGGAATATGTGCGGCCTTACGTTAAGTAATGCTCACCTGACCATTACTTCACTAATCATCAGGTCACGATAATGCGGAGAGCCGTTGAAAGAGTGCACGGAACCCATTTAATTTCAGTTACTTAGCTGAAGATTTGCTTGGCATTATTTTGGTCTGAACTCATGCATTGGTTTGCCAACAGAAGCGCTATTACGCAAAAAAATATTGTAAAACTGGAAACTCAGCCTGTTCGTCTCGCTCGAAACCCAGTGAAATAATGCCAAGGACTTATGGGTGGAGGCTCCTGCAATCAAGGCGATCTGCGCGCCCTCCTTCGCATTATCGTGACCTGATGATTAGTCAAGGCTCAGAAAAACGATGACCGTGATGCAGAGGCGATCGCCGAAGCCGCAACTCGCCCCACCATGCGTTTTGTCGAACTCAAAAGTGAGGAACAACTCGACGTTCAGACGCTCCACCGCGTGCGCGACCGCCTGGTCGGTGAACGCACTTCGCTGACCAACCAGATCAGCAGCTTACTTTTGGAGCGCGGGCATGTCGTCGCACAAGGGCATGCTCGACTACGGTTCTTGCTCGGCGAGTTGCTGGATACCGATGCGGTCGCACTGAGCCCGCGCATGGTGTTTCTGCTGGGTGACATGCGCACAAGCTGGGAGGAGCTTGATCGGCGTATCGCAGCCTTTGATGCCGAGTTCGCAGCGATGGCCCGAGCCGATGTGCGGGCTCGGCGTTTAACAGAAATTCCCGGGATTGGGGCGCTGAGGACAGGGCCGCTTTCGCGAATATGATCTGGGCTACATCCATATCGACGTCAAACATTTACCGAAGCTGCGGACCGCAGATGGAGAGATACGCAAGCGTTATCTCTACGTAGCAATTGATCGCTGTTCCCGCTTCGTGCATCTGACTGTTTACGATGCTGAAAATGCAGCCAACGCGGTTGCCTTCCTGAGCCAGACACGAAAAGCATTTCCCTTCCGGATAACGCATGTGCTGACTGATCGCGGATCATGCTTTACAGCTGACAGCTTTGAAGAAGCCTGCGCAAAACTCAAAGTCATCCGCCGCACGACAAAGCCATATACGCCGCAGACTAACGGCATGGTGGAACGCTTTAACGGTCGGGTCGCGAGCGAGGTTCTCGGTATCAATGTCGCCGGCCATGCAGACCTCGAAACACTACTCATCGGCTTCAACCATGCCTATAATCAACGAAGACAGCGGGTTCTTTCAGGAAAGTCGCCCGTCAACAAAGTAAAGCAACATCTTGAGCTGAATGCTCGCCTCGCCAACCCTCTTTACAAACCCGCAATTGACGGCGAACTCATGGCCAAAGTAGATGACGTGCTTTATTATGCCAATGAGGTCTCACAACCAGACAGCTAGGCAAGAGCAGACAGAAGCATGTTGATATTAACATCATTTGGTGCTATTTTTGGCGCCTCAACACGGAGTCAGATTATGCGCTCAACCATCAACCTTGATGACAGTCTTTTAGAAAAAGCCAAATTGTTGACCGGCACGAAAGAGACAGCCGCTTTAGTCCGACAAGCGTTAGAAACACTTGTGCGACTGGAGACCGGTAAACGCCTTATCGCCCTTGGAGGCACGATGCCTGACGTTGAAGCAGCCCCTCGCCGCCGGAGCTCAGTGGATAAGTGATACTGGCAGACACTTCAATTTGGATTGACCATTTCCGCGGCGGCGATAATGAGCTTATTAAGATTATCGGTGATGATCTTTTGCTTTGCCATCCAGCGATTGTTGGCGAACTTGCGTTGGGCAGTCTCCGGGACAGGACGAGTGTCTTGGCTTTTTTGAATGTGCAGCGTGAAGCTGTAGTCGCAACCCATGATGACGTCATGACTATGATTGAAAAGCACTGCATTTTTAGCATGGGCATTGGCTATACTGATGCCCACCTGCTGGCGTCAGTTCTACTCGACCGGCGAACATCCTTATGGACCCGAGACAAGCGCTTAAAGGTTGCGGCTGAAAAAGCCGACGCACGCCTTTACGAGCCGTTTCACAATTGATTATGACACGATGCTATCCATTTCACAGTTCGCTTTGATAAAGATGGTGCGATCAACGAAATGATCAATCCAATCATTTGATTGCCAGTCTAGCACATTTGAGTTGAGCCAATTTTGCGAGCGGTTGCTTGCAATAGCGTGAAAGCCTCAAAACGCCTGTCGTGCCATTTGGCCCGCCCGGCATCTGGCCTGTTCACCTCCCCAAGTTCCGACATGGAAAGCATTGCGGAAGCAAGATCAGAATAAGTACCCGACGCCAGCGCACCCAGCATGGCAGAGCCTAGCAGAACAGGTTCCGGCGACGTTGAGGCCGCGATGACAAGGCCTGTCGTGTCGGCAAGCACCTGTCGCACCAGATGCGATCGCGCTGCTCCGCCCGATACGACGATAGTGTCTGTCACAATGCCCTTTGTCTTCTGGGCCTCGACGATCTGTCGCGCACCATAGCCAAGGCCGCACAGCCCAGCGAGATAAAGCGCCGTCAAGCTATCGATGCCGGCATCAAGGTCCAGCCCGGCAATGATCGCGCGCGCATCGGGATCCGCGAACGGTGCACGATTGCCGAGGAACTCCGGCACGACATGAATGTCACCGATGATCACAGCCGCATTTTCAACACCACCTCTAGCCTCGACTTCGGCTGCAAGACCGTCAGCCAAACCCATGCCTTGAGCTGCCGCCAGCTTTTCGGCTTCCACAGCGAAGGGATGCATGTGGATCAGATGATCAATAGCGGCACCTGCAGCCGACTGACCACCTTCATTGAGCCACAGCCCCGGTACCATCGCGGAATAATACGGACCCCAGACACCATCCACAAAGACCGGCTGTTCGGTGGTGGTCATGGTGCAGGCCGAGGTGCCGAACACATAGGCCATGCGTGACAATATCCGGCCTTCCGAACCACGCGCTCCGACAGTGCCGATACCACCTGCATGAGCGTCGATCAATCCGGCGGCAATTGCTGTGCCCGGTATCAGGCCAAGTTCTGTCGCAGCCTGTTCGCTCAAACCGCCAAGTTTCTCGCCACCCGCGCGAACGTCGGTGCCGATGCGAACGAAACTTTCATCCGCCAATTCGCCAAGGCCAACTTCACGGAAATAAGCCTCGTCCCAGCGCTTTTCATGGCTGAGATAAGTCCATTTGCAGGTAACGGTGCAGGCCGAGCGGGCAAGACTGCCGCAGGATTTCCATGTGAGAAAATCGGTGAGGTCGAAAAACTGCCAGGCAGCGGCGAACGTTTCCGGCTTGTTTTCCTTCAGCCACAACAACTTCGGCGTTTCCATCTCGGGAGAAATGGTGCCGCCAACAAAGTCAAGTACCTTGGCGTTGGTCGCGTTGATCCGCTCTGCCTGTTCGACAGCGCGATGATCCATCCAGACAATGATGTCGCGCGCCGGATCGTTTGACTGGCCAACGGCCAACGGCTTGCCGCCCTCGCCCAGCACGACCAGCGAGCATGTCGCGTCATAGCCAATACCGGCAATGTCGGCCGAATTGACACCGGCAATCCTGACTGCTTCGCGCACGCTTTCGCAAACGGCCTGCCAGATATTGGCGCTCGACTGCTCGACAACGCTGCCGGCTTCGCGCCAGATGGTGATATCGCGCTTGGCCGAAGCAAGCATGGTACCGCTGGCGTCAAACAGACCGGCACGGGCGCTGCCGGTGCCGACATCGACGCCCAGATAATAACAGGTCATGGTCGCGCCCATTTACAGATCAAGGCTCTGCGGAAGGATGACCAGATCGCGAATGGTGATGTTGCGCGGGCGCGTCAGCATGAACATCACGGATTCCGCAACTTCCTTCGGCTCCATCAGACTGCCATTGGCAAGCGCTTCATCGAGCTTGGCCTTCGGCCAATCGCTGATGAGTGCGGTCACGACTGGGCCGGGCAGAACGCCGCCAACGCGGATTCCATGCGGGGCAACTTGACGGCGAACCGTGTGCACGAAAGCCTGAACGGCATGTTTGGATGCCGTATAGATCGGCTCCCAGATCACCGGCACGACGCCTGCAACGGAGCTGGTCATGATAATATCGCCAGTCTTGCGTTCCATCATATGCGGCAGAACCGCATGAATAGTGCGGAAGGCCGCATTGATATTGAGGTTCAACATGCGGTCCCAGGCGTCTGGATCACCTTCCCACAGAGGGCCGCCAATATAAGCGCCGGCATTGGCGTGAAACACGTCCAGTTGGCCAGCCTGTTCGAGAATCTGCGGCATCATGGTGGCGACGGACGCCGGGTTGAGCAGATCGATGACCAGAGGCCTGGCCTTGTCACCAACCTCTGCGCATTTTTCCTTCAGCGCCTTCTCATCACGGTCGACGAGAAACACCGTCATGCCCGCTTCGATCATATGCTTTGCACATTCGAAGCCAATGCCTGAGGCCGCACCAGTTACAGCGCCAAATTTTCCGTTGAGATCCTGAGCCATTTTTCAGTCCTTAAAGTTTTAAGCGCGACCGTGCGACTGGCGCGAGCGGCGGGCAAGAGAATCGACGATCACCGCGATTGCGAGCACTGCGCCTGTTATCATGTAGCGAAGCGAAGACGACAGATCGAGCAGGGTTAGACCGCTGGCAATCGACTGGATGACAATAATACCGAGCAGAGCCGACCAGGCGCTGCCGCGACCACCGAAAAGGCTAGTGCCACCAATGACAGCTGCCGCAATGGCATTAAGGTTGACGTCACCAGTGCCGGCCTGCTGACTGGACGATGCCAGACGAGATGCTGCCAAGATGCCACCGGCTGCAGCAAGAACAGAACAGGTCATGAAAGCCGACATATAGATGAACTTCACATTGATACCGGCACGGCGCGCTGCTTCACGATTGCCGCCGACCGCCTGCATGGCGCGCCCCCATTTTGTGCGGGTAAGCGCATAGTTCATCGCGATGACTAGCGCCACGAAGAGGCCGAACATCCACGGCACGCCGCGCGACTGGTTAAGGTAGGACACCGCACCACCGACAATGATTGTGATGATGATGGCTTTGAACGCGATCCCAACTGACGACGGTGTCGACAGACCGGCTTCGCGGCGACGCTGCGCCGAACGAAAACCAGTGAAGAAAATGGCAAGCCCGGCAATCAGCACCAGTGCATAGGAAAGTGGACGCGGCATCACCAGAAGTTGACCGAAGCTCACGAGCCACGAGCCGTAAGGCAGATTGATTGAGCCTGTATTACCAAGGAGATAAAGCTGAAGGCCAAGCGCTGCCAGCAGACCGGCCAGAGTTGAAACAAAGCTTGGCATGCTGAAGCGGTTATAGAGAAAGGCATAAAGCAGGCCGATCAGCGCGCCAGCACACAGCGCCGCCAGCATCGCGATCCCGACAGGCCAGCCGTGATTAACCCAGAGCACGCCGACGATAGCCGAAGCCAGACCGCTGACCGAACCGACAGAAAGATCTATTTCGCCCAGCATCAGGATGCAGACGATACCGAGTGAAATCACACCGATGGTCGAGCAGTCGAACAATAGGTTGACCAGGTTGTTGCTCGATAAGAAGACCGGGTTCAACGTCTGGAAAACGGTCCAGATGATGATGAGACCGACTATAACCGGCAGTGATCCAAGATCGCCCGAACGAACACGATCAAAGAAACTGCGCAACGCGCCTGAAACGCCTTCATCATGGCGTACCCGCGTATCCTGGCGATCAAGAGGGGTATTTCCGGTTGCCTGGTTCATTATGCTTCTCCCCGATCATGGGTCTCACCGGCATCATGCTGCGCCTGACGGCGTTCGGCGCGGCGGGAAACGGAATTGCTGCTCGCGCCAGTAATGGCTGCGACCAGTTCCTCATTCGAGGAATCCGGATAAAAAACACCATTATTACGGCCAAGCCGCAGAACAACGATGCGGTCTGCCACCGCGCGCACGTCTTCCATATTGTGGCTAATCATCAAGACGCCGAGCCCGCGGTCACGGACACGCTCAATAAGATCGAGAACTTCAGCCGTCTGTGCGACACCCAGCGCTGCCGTCGGCTCGTCGAGCATGATTAGCTTCGGATCGAGCAGCAGCGAACGCGAGATCGCAACCGTCTGGCGCTGGCCGCCTGAAAGAGAGGCGACGGGCTCACGCACGCTCGGAATACGTGCGGAAAGCTCGTTGAGAAGCTTCCAAGCCCTGATTTCCATCGACACTTCGTCAAGGCGGTAAGGGCTCAACTCACGGCCAAGGAAGATATTGGCCACGACATCGAGATTTTCGCACAGCGCCAGATCCTGAAACACCGTCGCAATGCCGAGGCCCAGCGCATCACCCGGCGACGATAGCGCAACCTTCTCGCCATTGAATTCGATTGTGCCAGATGTCGGCTGGTGGACGCCTGCCAACGTCTTGATCAGGGTGGACTTGCCCGCGCCGTTGTCGCCGACAAGGGCGACAACTTCGCCCGGAAAGACTTCCAGATCGATATCGGTGAGCGCTGAAACGGCGCCGAAATTCTTGGATATGCCGCTTAGGCGCAGTACTGGTTGCCGCGACGACGCAGCGGCTTTGTGATCTTGGGACATGTTTGCTTTCCCTGGGTGTCGCAATTTTCCCCAACGTCAACCGCACATGATAACACGCACGGGGAAAGAATGCGTCCGGCCTAGGCCGGACGCATGGTTGGGTTACTTCGTGATACCGAGCTTCTTGCAGCCATCGGCATAACGGTCGACGCACAGCGTTTCGGCTGAAACGATGTTCTTGTCGATGATCTCCGCCTTGAGGTTTTCAGCCGTCACAACCACCGGAACGAAAAGCTTCGATGGCGTGTTGTAGAGCGTGGCTTCAGCCTTCGGGGTTTCGCTGTCGAGAAGCTGGCCAGCCACGCGTGCGGCTTCTGCAGCAACTATTTCAGATGGTTTATTTATTGTGTTGTACTGATCACCCGAAATGATGAGCTGTAGTGCGGCAATCGTCGCATCATTGCCCGTGATCGGCGGAAGCGGATCAATACCAGCTGCCTTCATGGCTGCAATCGCGCCACCTGCAGTGCCGTCATTGGCAGCCACGACCCCGATGATCTGGTCATTGAAGCGAGTGATCTGGCCGCTCGCCCACTGCTGAGCCTTGCTTGGTGCCCATTCTGGCGTGTCGTATTCGGCAAGTGTCTTGTAACCGCTATCCTTCAGTCCGGCATGGATACCCTTTTTGATGAGACCGGCTGCGGCATCGGTCGGTGAGCCGTTGATCTGCAGAACGCCGCCCTTGTCACCCGCGACGCCCTTGTCCTTCAGACGCTTAACCAGCGATTCAGCAATCGACTTGCCGATGGCTTCATTGTCGAATGACACGTAAAAATCGGAGGTCGCATCCGGAATCGGGCGGTCATAGGCGATAACCTTGATGTCCTGTGACTGAGCGAGCTTGACCAACGAAGCTGCCGCTGCTGTGTCGACCGCATCAAGTACGATGACCTTCGCGCCTTGCGAAATGACCGAGTTGAACTGCTGCTGCTGTTTGCTCGCATCGCCATCGGCGTTGAGATAAAGCACCTTGCAGCTTTCGCATATTTTTTTCATCTCGGCTGCGAAGCCTGGATAGTCGCGTTCCTCATAACGTGTGGATGCTTGATCCGGCATCAAAAAGCCGACCACTGCATCCTTCACTTCCGCCTGCGCGCCACTGCTTGCGAAAGATGATAGCACCAACGCAGCAAAAGCGGCCTTACCAAGTATATTCTTCATGTCTCACTCCCACTGTTTTCAGTTTATGGTTTGCACAACCTTGCAGGCGAATTTGATCCCCCGCTCCACCCATATTTGTCCCTGTAGCGGCCTCCCACTCCATGAATGCCGCTCCTAAGGCGCTGCTTCGCATTGCTGCTTATCGCATCACCTGGGGTATAAACACGTTGCACCATCGATAGTGCAGCATTACCATCGCTCAACCCCCGACATCTGGTCAAGAGGAAAATGGCGGAGGAATCGATTGGATTACGCTCCGCTCCTACTTGCAGCGAACAGTATCAGCCCGCTAAGATCGGGGCCCAGTTCATACGGATAAGCGCACTTAATGAATAATCCTCGGAAAGTAACCATCTATGATATATCGGAGAGAGCTGGTGTATCAGCCTCGACCGTTGCTTCCGTTATGAATGGATCTTGGAAGAATCGAAGGATTACTAAGGCAACAGCCGATAAAGTCCAGGGTATAGCGGGTGAACTTGGATATACAATCAATCTTCAGGCACGCGGACTGCGCATATCAAATTCCGGCCTGATCGGCATGATCTTGCCGATGCTGGACAATCGCTATTTCAGTTCTATGGCAGCTTCGTTTGAAACGGTGGCGCGCTCACGCAATCTTGTCCCCGTCGTGGCCAGCACATTGCGCGACCCACAACAGGAACGCAGTACCGTGGAAACATTGATCGCCCATAATATCGACGCATTGTTGATCGCTGGCGCAACTGACCCGGACAGTGTCGCCAAGCTTTGTGAAACGGCTCACCTGAAACACATCAATGTAGATCTCCCGGGCAAACACGGCGCATCCGTCATCAGCGACAATTATGATGGCGCCCGTCAGCTCACGCAACAAATGGCCAGACGTAGGTCACGTGGGAAAGAAAACCGTTTCTACTTCATCGGCGGGGTGGACAGCGACCACAACACACGTGCGCGGGTACGGGGCTACCAAGATGAGCTGGCTGCACTGAACCTTCCGGTTCACGCTGACGCCATCATGACGAATGGGTACAGTCCCGATATCGCTGCAAGAACGATCCGTGATATTTACAACAAATTGAACGGACTACCTGAGGCACTATTCGTTAATTCGACAAGCCCTTTTGAGGGCGTCGTCAGCTTTCTCAAAACGCTTCCGGTTGATGAGGTTCGAGAGTGTTCCATCGGGTGTTTCGATTGGGATCCCTTCATTGAAGTTCTCCACTTCCCGGTTGTGATGATCCGTCAGAATGTCCAGACAATGATCGAGCGTGCATTTGAGCTTCTAGACGAACCCGTTCAAACAACCGACCTACCCGAAATGATTTCGACGGAGCTGATCGTTCCCCGCGATCTTTGAATTTCACACAGTGAACAAAATAAAATATTACTTCTATACATTCACCTTGTGTTCTGCTCCATCAGGCAGATGAGTTGAGGGGCACTGTTACTTTTACCTAAGCGTACGCATCAGTGGCGATAACTGGTGATGACCGAACCTCGTTCTTCGCTTTATCGTGGCCATCGTTATCCATCTGAGATTAATGCAGAGGCGGTGTGGTTATATTTCCGCTTTCCACTGAGCTTTCGCATGATCGAAGATATGTTAGCTTATCGCGGGATCTTCGTCACACATAAGACAGTTTACGAATGGGCTGAGAAATTCGGACAGGCCTATGCCAGTAATATCCGTCGTCGCACGCCGCGCCATGGCGATAAATGTTGGGATGGACGGTCCTCGAACGGCATTGAAATGTGCCAGAGTGAGTTGTTAACGATCTCAAGCGAAGGAGCCGTCCGTGGATCAGATTATCCGTATTGGCATGGATACGTCAAAGCATGTCTTTCAATTGCATGGTGTGAACGCCGCCGAGCAACCGATCCTGCGCAAGAAGATGCGCCGTAAGGAGATGGTGGATTTCTTCGCGAAATGCCCACCGACCGTGATTGTGATCGAAGCCTGCGCCGCTTCGCATCACTGGGCGCGGGTGCTGACAGGGTTCGGACATGATGTAAAGTTGATCGCACCACAATTGATGAAGCCCTACGTGAACTGATGGTCAGGTGACCATTACTTGAAGAACGGCTTCACATAGACAGGTGGGATCAGCCGCACTTCATGCCCCAGCTTCTCAAACTCGCGACCTCAGCCATGGGCGGTCGCACAGGCTTCCATCGCAACAATGCACTTTGGCTGCCCGGCAACAAAAGGCAAAATCTGACCCATTTGAGCCTGCGCCGTGGCATTGGAAGACGCGCTTTGCCAAGTCAATTCCAATGATGGTAACTTCTGACATGGATGCTCTCTCTTTTTGTGATGTCTTCAACGCCCATCACATTGGCACATTACGATGCCGAAGGGGGGAGGCATCCATGCCATCAACAGAGCCATTTGAAGATGCCATCACCGATATTCCCGAAGTCCGTGATACATTGAATGAGCTGACCTCGGACGGCCAACGACAGCGCCAAATTCTACAGCTTTTTTATACCGACCTGCCCAAGTGGGTAAAATGCAGGGAAACATTGGAAGCCAAATTTAGGGTCAAGATCGTCGAACTCGAGTTGATGGTCTCGAAGGGTTACACCGTGGAGACATGGAATTCGTCTCACGGCAAATTTAACGATCTTCACTCAACGGATTCCGACAAACCACATCCAGCGGGAGAAAATGCTTCAAGTTCACCGTCAACAGCTTCAGATCGTGAGCTTTCGCCGTGGTAGCAATAAGGACCTCAGCAAGTCCAGAATTGCGCCCAATGGAAGTCGCCTCGGCTTCCATGACACCTGCAACGTGAGCAACATGAGGATCTATAGGAAGCACTTTATCGCCGAAATCGGTAAGCAGCTTTTCCAGCCACTCAAGCAGATCCGACGCCCGCCTGGACTCACCCCGGCTCACAAGTACTAGCTTGGACGCTCCCTTTTGGATTTCCTGCACCGTCATCGAAGACAGATAAAGGTCATCTGCGTTGTCTTTGAACCACGAAGCCAGTTCCAGTGACAACGACGGCCGACCAGGCGCAAATGCTGATATTACTGACGTATCCAGCAGATACCCATTCAACTTGATTTCTGGCATGCTCAAAACTTGAAGTCTCTACCTGCTGACGTATTCCTCTCGAATTCAACGCCTTCGCCTGGGAAAGACATCAGGAAATCGGCAAAATTTTGCTTCTTCGACATCCATTTTTCGGCCAAAGCAAGCGGCACGATGACGGCTGCAGGCTTCCCATGTTTAGTGATAGTCACACTTTCACCGTGCTGAGCAGCATCAACCTGTGATCATCGCCTGCATAAAGGCTTGAACAATCGGGCCGAGAATTCACATCAACCGATAAGACGGCGAGAGCGCGGCATGAAGCGCTTCAAGTCAGCACAACACTTGCAGCGTTTCGCATCCATTCACGACCCGATCTACAACCTTCACCATTTTCCCCGCGACCGCTTCACCTCTGCCATTCACCGAGAATTACGCCAAACCGCCAATACTATCTGGCGCGATATCGCTGGCCTGTAATCTGCGCAATCACTACGTCATACTTCAGCACGCATCTGCGCACAGGTTAAGGTTACGGTGCCTGTCTATGCAGCCGGTTGCAATCTCTGCACTACTGGCCGGTCGCGCTCCTGAGCCTTCGACAACTCGTAATTGGCCTGCAAGTTCATCCAAAAGCGAGCAGTGCTTACACCTGCCTGCTCTAGCCTGATCGCCAGATCAGGGCTAATCCCGGCATGGCCATTGATAATTCGCGACAGCGTAGTTCGTGCTATTCCGAGCCGATGAGCGGCTTCAGTGACTTCTAGACCCAACGGCATCAACACGTCTTCGCGCAGTAGTTCACCGGGATGGGGATGGTTTTTCATCATGTTCATTATCCTTCAATGATAGTCTTTGTAATCGACTAGTTCCGCGTCGGCCCCAATGAAACGAAACGTGACCCGCCAGTTACCGTTGACCCACACTGACCAATGTCCTTCTAGATCGCCATGAAGTGGATGAAGCCGGTAGCCCGGATGGTCTAGCTCTCCCGGCTTGATCGCGGCATCCAGCACCGCCAAAATGCGCTTCAGTTTCGGCGCGTGTGCCGCCTGCACGCCACGGGTCGAACCTGTTTCATATAGGCGCTTAAGGCCTTTGTGACGGAAGCTGATTATCATTACTTATATGTAGCGCGTATCGCATCACGAAACAAGCCTCTTGTCTTCCGTGTTAGATTGGTGCCACCCGGCGGCAGTTGCCGTTTTACCTCCTTTCGGGCGGTGTGGCTGATCTCCTGTCCGACAGCAATCCTGCCGTCTGTCGTCTCAGGACCTCGATTTCGCGCCTTAGTTGGAACTCTGTCGGAGTAATACATGCCCCGCCTCAGACGGCTAGAACTTCTGGTGAATACGTAAGGTCATGTTCGCTCCTTATATGCCTAGCGCTGTTGATTGACGCTGAGAACTGATGGAGTGGGGGTGCGGATAAAAACTTGGACTGGTTTTACGTCACAATGCCAAGACTGTTTCGATATTCGATTGGGCTTCGAGCGCCAAGTGATATCTTGATCCGCTTCTCATTGTACCACCGAATGTAGCCATCAACTTCTTTGATAAACTGCTCGAGCGTGGTGTTCTTCCAATCGCTGGGATAAAAGAGCTCTGTTTTCAATCTTCCAAAAAAAACCTTCGCATGCTGCGTTATCTGGGGAGCACGCCTTGCGGGACATTGAGCACACCAGCTTCGCATCACTGATCCTCAATAGCCAACCCGGCCAGCGATAGTGTGCACCCCGATCAGAATGCACTATTGACCGCTCATTTTTACCTGTGACAGTTTCTATTGCGGCATCGAGCATCGTGTTAACCAATTCCGCATCTGGTTTCGTTCCGATAGACCAGCTGACAGCCCAACCCACAACGCGCCGTGAATGAAGATCGATTATGGCAGCCAGATATAGCCATCCTTCGCGTATCCATAAGTAACTGATATCACCCGCCCATTTCTGATTAGGTTTGTCAGCTGAGAAATCCTGATCCAGCAAGTTCGGTGCTATATTAAAAGTATGGTTGCTGTCAGTTGTCACCTTATGCTTGCGGGTTCTAACCGCATAAATGTTGTTTTGGCGCATCAAACGCCCAACGCGGCGGTGCCCGACAGATAATCCAATATCCTGTAGTTCTTGCGTCATGCGGGGACGACCATAAGATTTAAGGCTAAGATGATATTGCTCTCGAATATGCGCGAGAAGCACCATATCCTGTCTTTGCCGCTTGCTTAATGGCCGTCTGCGCCAGGCACGATAACCGCGTGATGTAACGTCCATAATTTGGCACAGCCGGTGGACTGAAAACTGAGTATGGTGTTCTTCCACGAAAGCAAACCTCACTTGCTTTGGTTCGCAAAGAACACGGTTGCCTTTTTTAATACCTCCCTCTCCTCCAAAAGTAGGCGGTTCTCTTTACGCAAGCGTTCATTTTCTTTCGCCAAATCGATATCGTTAGCTGGAGGCATATCCGCGGGGCGAGAGCGCTGTATCCATTTGGATAGAGTAGAAAGACCAACGCCTAAATCGGTTGCTACCTGGCGGCGAGTAAGCCCGCTTGTGAGGGCAATGCGAACTGCTTCACGTCTGAAATCGTCAGTATGTAAGGCTGCCATAAATCTTCTCCTTAATGACCAATAGTCTATTTAAGGAGGCGGAATCAAACAGCGACAAGTCCAGTTCAGCCGGGAGTTGTCTTCATCTAGATTGATCTAATAATGATACCGTACAGTAACATAGTGTAGCGGCATTTAAGTTTGATACGCAGTTGTATCATCTTGCCTCCTCAGGCAGAATATGATACAATACGGTATCATTTGGAGACAACTATGAAGCTTTCCACCGCTGAAGAACGCTTGTCTAAAGAGTTCGGTGCTGCAATACGGAACCGTAGAAAAACCTTGGGTTACACTCAGGAAGAACTCGCAGACATGATAGGAAGCAATCGGCGTTTTATCAGTGAGCTTGAGCGAGGAAAGGGGACAAGTTATCTTGGGCCTGCTCTAGCCGCCGCAGAGACACTTGGTTTGCAGATTAGCAGGATGTTGTCCGAGAAGAAAATAGGGTCTGGGTTAAATCTCCCTCCATTCAATGGGGTAAGATGATGCAACTATACTACGAGAATTACTTAGTAGGCGAAATCATAGAGCAGAATGATATCCCGCCCCGATTTTTATATCAGGATAGTTGGTTGAATCTTGAAGGTGCATTTCCACTCTCAACAACTATGCCCCTTAGAGCGGAGCCATGGGATTGGTCTCATCTCGCGCCATGGTTAATCAACCTGTTGCCCGAAGATCATGAAGCAATCCGTATGATTGCACGAATATTGGATGTACCACATACCGATATACTGGCGCTGTTAGGACGATTAGGAAGAGACACCTCGGGAGCAATATCGTTTGCAGAACGGGGATCAACAGAACTTGAAGCAAGGGAAATAGAATCCGAAGAGGCTTTGGAGCGGATTATCAATGAACTGCCTCGCAAGCCATTTCTGGCGGGTGAGGATGGTGTTTCCATGTCTCTAGCTGGCGTGCAAACAAAACTTGCTGTTCGCATTACGGATGCAGGAAGTATAGCTGTTCCCCTAAACGGAACAGCTTCAAGCCATATTTTAAAGCCCGACAGTGAACGGTTATGGGGCGGCGTACATAATGAAGCTCTGTGTTTAACGTTGGCTGGTTTGGTCGGTTTGAACGCGCCCGCCGTGACTACAGGTAAGGCGGGTAAGCGGCATTATCTATTGGTAGAACGCTACGACCGTTTGGCAACTAGTGGTCACCTGCGGAGATTGCACCAGGAGGATTTTTGTCAGGCCCTTGGCCTCCCCCCTTCCGCAAAGTACCAACATAATCAATCGAACGGTCCAAAAGGTAGTTTTGCAAAGATAGTTGATAGACTGAGAGCAGTTGGCGGCGGAGCCGATGTATATCAGCTTTGGGATGCCATGGTATTTAACGTGCTATGTTGTAACACGGACGCCCATTTAAAAAACTATTCACTTTTGATTGAAGGCGATCGTGTCAAACTTGCACCCATCTACGATGTTATGTGTGCAAAAGTTTGGGATGGCATCACCGAGAATCTAGCGCTTGATGTGGCAGATAAACGACGTGGCGATGATCTTGCAGGGCGACACTGGAAGCGAGAAGCGGAAAAATGTGGGTTATCACAACGTTCAGCGTTACAACGTGTGGTACGGCTAGCATCAACGGTGGTTGATCAGCTTAAGACCGCAGTTGAACGTGTTGAAGCAATGCCAGCAGGAGGTCACGTAATGCTCGCCGAAATTCGGAACGAAGTAACTGCGCGGTGTAGTCGTATTCTCAATAATATTGGCAATTGATCAAGCCTATCGGCCTCCCAAGTGCCATTGTTTCAACCTACCTGAAGAAAAGCAAAAATTGCCCTGCGAACTGTTACGATAGGCCAGAGGCGGAGGACGACAGCAAACTTGCAACGTAGATACCATCCGCAGCCTTCGGTAACCGGGGCAGCTTTGTTGGTATGTCATTGATTTTGAGTAAGAGTCAAGAACACGCCCACTACCTCACAAAAATCAGGTGGCGATGCCACTAATTAACAAAACCGGCAAATTGTTGGTGTCAGTCGGGCCAATTGAGTACGCTAGTAGTCCGCTTAGACACCTGCATCATTGCGAAATCGGGGCGCGCTTTATTCTCCAGAAGACGACTGATTGATTCAGCAACAATCTCCGCCTCACCGGGGTGCAGATTGCAAGGATCAAGATAGAAATGCCCCCTTTCTACTTCATGTCCGCGAACGACAATTGGCGGGTCCAGCTC
Source organism: Ochrobactrum quorumnocens (assembly GCF_002278035.1). Lineage (NCBI taxonomy): Bacteria > Pseudomonadati > Pseudomonadota > Alphaproteobacteria > Hyphomicrobiales > Brucellaceae > Ochrobactrum > Ochrobactrum quorumnocens. The sequence goes on from NZ_CP022605.1 coordinate 459,090, forward strand.
CGCTAGCGCCCTAGCCAATCCAGCGGCGGTGAAGCCAGACTCTGGTTTTATGGAGATTTCCAAACGATCCAGTGGGTTGTCGGTTGGGTCGGGCACAATAACTGAATTTACGCCGTTGATGTGGTTGAGTTTAGAGCGCCACAATTCAAGCGCTTCACGTTCAGTGTTGCGAATAGTACGATGATCCCGCTGTTCCCAGGCCTCCAAAGCGGCCATCACTCCCGCTATGCTCTCCTTGCCCACTTTCATCAACCGACCGATACCCCGATTTTGAAGATAAGCGCTGCGCACGAGGTCTTTACGGCCGGTCACAATTCCAGAGGTCGGTCCACCGAGGAATTTGTGACCACTATAAATGACGATGTCGGCACCCTGCTCAAGGAAAGTTTTGAAGTCATACTCGGAGGCTGCATCGACAATAACTGGGATGCCTCGTTGACGGCAAATTTCAGCGAACTGCGGCAGCGGGATCATCCCGTACTGAACCGTGTGATGAGAAATTACATATAGCGCCGCTGCTGTATGTTCATTTATCGCGTTGGCTATATGATAATCATGCGTACTGCTGACGGTACCAGCTTGGATGACTTTTCCCCCGCTCATCCGTATCAATTGTTCGACGTTTCCGCCAAAACTGACTAGATGACCTTGTTGAACGATGACTTCGGTCTTTTTCAAACGGCCATTATCCGGTAATGCCTCAACAGCGAGCAGGTCATCACCAGTTATCGCACCAGCTATTGCCAATGCCATCCCACTCGCGCAGCACGCAGTGATGAAACCAGCCTCTCCCCCGGTCGATCTGGCTATGATGGCACTCGCTTTTCGTTGAAGATCATCCATCTCCACAAATTCTGGCGCAATCTCCTGCATTGCCCGGATTGCCTCTGGAACAACGATCGAAGCGCCGAGAGCTGTCATGGTACCGGATACGTTGATGATTGGACGAAGGCCCAGTCTTTCCCTGATTGGCAAATTGGAGCGCATATTTCTCAGATCCAGTTCAGTCATGGACACCCTCACCCTCGTAAATTTCGATAATTGCTTCTATTTCCACGGTAATATTATTCGGAAGCGATCCAACCCCAATCGACGAGCGCGCATGGACACCACGTTCTCCCAGAATTTCCACGAGCAGATCTGAACATCCGTTGATTACTTCCGGGTGCCTTTCGAAGTCAGAAACTGCGTTCACAAATCCAACGATTTTGACCACTCTTTTCACACGATCGAGGCTTCCGATCGAAAACTGGAGTACCGAAAGAAGATTAATCGCGACTAACCGCGCATGCTCATAAGCCGTTTCAACATCGACGTTAGACCCGACTTTCCCTTTTTGCAGTTGCCCATGAGCATCAACGGGCCCCTGTCCTGAGATAAAAATGAGATTTCCTGTTGTGCCGAAGTTAGAAAAATTGCCGATAGGGGTCTGAGGTGAAGAAAGCTCGATACCGAGATTCTTCAACCGAACTGCAGCCGTCATCGATTGTCTCCGCTCTAGAACAGGGGCTTTGCATTAAAGCGCGCGAGGAAGTTTCGGAGCCGCTCGCTATCTGCCATCATCGAGGGCAAATCACTCGGCGGGCCTTCGGCAGCGACTACGCCTTCTGCCATAAAGACAATCCGGTCACTCGCATCGCGGGCGAATGCAATTTCATGGGTGACCATCAACATAGTCATGCCTTCCTCAGCAAGCTGATGAACCACGTCAAGCACTTCATTTACAAGTTGGGGATCGAGTGCCGAAGTAATTTCATCAAGTAGAAGGATCTTCGGATCCATTGCGACCGCTCGTGCTATCCCAACACGTTGTTGTTGCCCTCCGGACAATTCGCCAGGCAAGTTATCGATTCTATGTCCCAATCCCACCCGCTTTAACCAATGCTCTGCTTTAGCACGAGCATCGTTCTTCGACATACCACGCACTTTGATAAGGCCGAGCATAACGTTCTGCACAGCCGTCAGATGTGGAAATAAATTAAAGCTCTGAAACACCATACCGGTCTCTGCGCGGATGCGTGCTAGATCCGTTTCAGTTCGTCTTTGGCGATTATTCCCATCGCGGAAGCCAACTTCCTGCCCGTCGATCTGGATAGAGCCTTTTTCGTAGCTTTCCAAGAAATTGACACATCGTAAGAGCGTGGTCTTTCCACTCCCGGAGGGGCCGATCACGGAGACGACCTCACCTTTTCTCACGTTAAGATCGACAGAATTCAGCACATTTACTGATCCAAATGATTTCCCAAGGCTTCTAATTTGAAGAAGTGATTTGTCCGATGTTTCGACCATGTTCCTAATCCCGGATGAACGAATAGCGACGCTCAACTGCCTTACTGAGTGAAGACAGACTGAAATTGATCGCGAAATACATGAATGCTCCAAGGATATAGAGCGGCATTGCCTCGTAAGTACGCCCTATTACCTCGTTGATGGACTGCATCAGGTCGACCACCCCGAGCAACGAAATGAGGGCGCTCCCCTTGACGGCGTCGGTAACACCGTTGATCCAAGGCGGCAGAAATCGACGAAGCGCTTGAGGAAAAATGACGTAGGCGAGCCGTTGAGGAAACGTCAGGCCGATCGCTTTGCCCGCCTCCATCTGGCCTTTCGGTATAGATCCGATAGCACCACGCACGTACTCAATAACTTGAGCAGTTTTGAATAGCGTGAGAGCCAACACGCCGGCCCAGAAAGCATTAAGATCGAGCCCCAGCGGAGGCAGGCCGTAATACACTGCAAAGATGAGCACCAGTATCGGTATGCCCCGAACGCAATCGCTAAACAGGCGCACCACCCATCGCACAGGTTTTGGGCCGTAGACGATGCCGACACCCAAAACCAAACCCAATGCAAGCGAAAATGCGACAACCAGTAAAGAAACCCAGAGCGTAATCAGGAGGCCCTTTCCAAGAAATGGAAGAGCGTAAAATATTGTGGCCATACTAACGTTCCACCTTAAATCTTCGCTCAAGGGCGCGCAGACCGAACAAAATTGTGTACCCTGTTACGAGATACATCGCCGTAACAACCAGGTAGACCTCAACAATCCGAAATGTATTAAAGTTGATCCACTGGGCGCCGTAGGCAAGTTCCGGTACTGAGATTACTGACGCAACTGATGTGTCCTTGAACAGTGAAATAAAGGTATTTGATAAAGCAGGCAGCGTTATGCGTGTCATCGTAGGAAGGCGGACGTAGAGCAACCGCTGTATCGGCGTGAGTCCGATCGCTTTGCCTGCATCAATATGCCCGCGTGGAACAGCTTCAAGCCCGGAGCGGAAAACCTCGACGAGATACGCTCCTGAATAAAGCGACAGGGTGATAACGAACGAGATTGTTGGGCTGTATGCGATGTTAACAACTGTGGGCAGGCCATAAAATACCAGATAGACCAGTAGAATAAGAGGAACGTTACGAATGAATTCGACGTATGCTGATATTGCAGTGCGGACGGTCCTGCCCCCTGAAACGTACCAGATGGCCAGACCAAGTCCGATGACCGAGCCAATCGCAATAGACACCACCGCAAGTTCTAGACTTAGAACAAGTCCTTCCCACAAGCGTTCGAAATGTCGCCAAATCAAATTAAAATTGAGATGATAGTTCACAATACTGTCTCGCTCATTACGCGAACCGCAGAAGCGCCACGGGTCTTCCCACGGCGCTTTATGGTATCAGATCATCGGGAAACCGGGCTTTCGTGCTGGAGCATCCAGCCCAAAAAACTCTTTGAACCCAGCATCATAGAGAGCGGTTTGATGCCCGAACATCGCGACAGTGAATGTGGCATTGACGAAAGTAAGCCAGTCGAGATCGCTCTGACGAACTGCGGCACCATAAAGCATGCTGTTCCATTGCTTGCCTGCGTCGAAATATTTATCCGGGTTCTTGGAGGCCAGCCAGCGAACAGTCGATAGATCTACCGCTGCTGCGTCAACGCGCTTCGCTTCCAAAGCCTGAAGAACGTTAGCCTGCGTGTCGATCTGCATGACCTGCGCGTCCGGCAGTGCGGCGTGTACCGTTTGCTCCGCATCCACATTCTGGAGAATAGAGACCCGGGTGGAGTTTCCATTGGATAGAAGCTGATCAAAGGTCTTTAACGCTGAATCCGGCTTCGTTAACAACGCCACGCCCTCTACATAATAAGGGCGCGAGTAATTTATGAGCTGCGCACGTTGCGGCGAAATGGTCATGAACTGGATCGTCGCATCGACCTTACCTGTCATAATGTTCGGGATACGTTGCTGTGCGTCCTGCTTTACAAACTCAACCTTGGTTTCATCATCGAAAAGCCCTTTCGCAAGAATTCGGCCCATCGTGATATCCATGCCTACGAGTTCGCCTTTATCATTCTCAAAATGCCAAGGAGCATTGGTGCTACCGGTGCCGATGATTAAGTGCCCGCGATCGATAACCGTTCGCAAAACACTGTCACTACTTGCTTGCGCGGCAGCCTCTTCGCCGCTCGCAAGGGTTGCACCCAATGCCGTTCCGACCGCAACGCCACCAAGTCCAAGTTTTAGAAAATTACGTCGCTGCGAAATATCGCCCATTATGTCCTCCAATGATATATCATTCGCCCTCGAAAGCTACTTATGTAGTCTTGTATATAAGACATTTATCTTATATTTGATACGATAGGCCATATGGCCAAGTTTGGCAAGGCCATCATACAGCTGGAGATTTGAACTAAGTGGATCCTGAAGTTAAACCGACCAAACCTAAGACAAGACAGGCTCAAGCTCCTCGGGAGCGCGGCCTAGACAGGGTCATTAAACTGTTTTCATACTTACACAGTATGCGCCGGCCAGTTAGACTCGCGGAAATCCCTAAAGGCATCGACGCGCCTCGCTCAACTATTTATAGTTTGGTTGGAATTCTCGCTGAGGCAGGCATTCTTGAGGTGAATGGCGACGATAATAGAGTTAGCTTCGGCAAGCTCATGTACATCTATGGCTCTAGCTACCTTCGGGAGAATAGCACACTTGAGCGGGGCAAAAACGCCGTCGATAGGCTCGCGGAACAGACAGGGGAAACATGCGAGCTTTGCGTTCGCCACAACAACCGCCAGCTGATTGTTCATACAGCACTCGGATCGCGTCCGCTACGGATCAGTTCAGAGGCTGGATCGGAAATTCCTCTGCCATGGACAGCCTCAGGTCGGGTGCTGCTTTCATCCTGGTCAGAACGCGAGATTAAAGAGCTGTTTGAAGCCAATGATTACATCCTCCCAAATCAGAGGGCTATCGATCCTGACTCATTTGTGACTGAATGTCACTCTGCTAAATCGATGAGTACTTTCACGACCGTTGGACTGATTAACAGTTTCTCACAATGCATAGCAGCACCCGTGACAGATGCCTCTGGAAACATTGAAGCAACGATTTGTTTCGTGCTTCCCTTAGATATACCTTCAAGCCGTAAATCGGAACTAGAGGACGAGCTGATAGCAACAGCCCACAAGATATCGATTTAGTAGATCAAATATCAAAAAGCCTTGCCCCGAAGGAGATGTGGCTCGACAACCATTGTACCCGAACCGATGTCAGTACAGGAAAAGCCGTCCAATAGCGGACGGCTTTCTTTTTGCAAGAGATGCTGACTAGCAGCATTCCATGTCAGACAAGGTGAATAACCGATTGCTACTCGCGGGTGGCTTGTGACGGGCGGACGGTACCGCTCGGGCTCCCATCACCGCCCAACGTGGTTCGAATATTTTTTTCAGCGTTAAACTTGAGCCGGTCGAATCCGTAACCACCTCATTACCATCAACCAAATCGAAGACAGTCAAGTTGGCAACGCTGCCGACTTTGAGAAAATCGTCCGACTTCTGCCCGATTGCTCTTAGCGGCGCTAGCGTGGAGCCCACAACAACATCTTGCAGGGTCATGCCAAGATTCAGCATCTTTGACATTGTCGTCGCCATATCCCGTACTGCCCCATTCACATTGCGGGCATGTATATCGGTGGATATCGAATATGGCTTTAACCCTTTGTCCAACGCGAACTTGAATACATCGAAGGAGAAGGATGCAGCGCCATGGCCGATATCCAGGTAGACTCCACGAGCGGCTGCTTCCTGTAAAGCCTTCAGCAAATGCGGGTCTTCTTTTAATGATCCGCCGACTTTGCCGTTATACGTGTGAGTGATGATGTCGCCCTTCTCCAGCAGATCAGCCACTTCATCAACGGTTGGCGGCGCTTCACCAACGTGACACATGAGAGGAAGGCCAACTATCCTACTGATCTTTTTCGCGTCCTTGACCGGCGTCACTCCCCAAGAGTTAAGGATGACACCGCTCGCCCGCAATTTGATGCCGACAATGACGTCCTTGTTATTCTGAATAACTTCGACCATACGGTCTGGGTCGATTGAGCGAGCATCAATCAATTCAGTAACGTGTTTCGAAGCAACAAGCCCTGGCGATCCAAGATTGAGTAATGCGAAGACAATCTGGTTCTGTTGTTGATTGGGTTTCCAGATAAACTCCCGGAAGCCGTGAAAATTGGCTTCTCCGGCAGATCCAGCGTCAACGACCGTTGTCACTCCTCTTGCAGCTCCCGCCTGGTTCATCATTACGCCCAGATCAGTACCTCCGTACCAAACATGGGCGTGCAGGTCCGTCCAACCAGGCGATAGATAGGCTCCTTTGCCATCAACTACAGTTGCACCTGCCGGCGGTTGACCATTCGTTGCTGAGATTTTTCCGTCGTCCCCTATTAAAACGGAGGTAACGGATGAATCAGAAGAACCAAAACCAATAGGTTTTATATTGGATATATATTTGGGCCACGCAATATTCTCCTCAGTCTGATTTTGGTAATTCTGGTAGAGGAATTGACATTTGATGGTGGAATATGTTGTTAGGGTCCCAAAGCCCCTTCGCCTTGATCAGGTCCTTGTAGATTCCTGGATAATAGAGTTCCATCCAGTTGTATTTTGGTGCGTTTGGCTGTTGCCCCTTGATCATGTCGACGTCTGGATAGTTGATATAACAACCTTCATAACGACTGCTAACGTCTGGATATGGCGTTCCGTTTACACCGTCCTTTGCGTGAACAGCGTAGAACAGCTCGCGCATCCATTCGGTATGGACTTTGTCATCACTTTGCTCGCTCCAGTAGGTCTGATACCGAAGCTTCAGAATAGAGTTTCGCTGTGGTGTCGACGTATTGTTTTTTAGGGATCAAAGCCATTGTTTGTATCGCATTTGTTATTGATAGCGCCACCATAAGAATCTATAGCAATGCGGGTATCGGAAAAAGAAGGGCTTTGCGCGCGGTCGTCCTGAATTAAGTATTTAAAAAACGCGTTAGCTTCGTCTGGCGTAAATAGCTTTTTCGGTATTGTCACGTTAACTGGGCTGCATTTGCCTGCCTGACGGGTTGGTGTAAATTTTGGCGATGCAGACATCAGATATCAGCTTCAAGCGTCACCGTTTTCCGCCACAGATCGTTGCTCATGCGGTGTGGCTTTATCTGCGGTTCAACCTTAGTCTGCGTGAAGTTGAGGAAATGCTGCTTGAGCGTGGGATCGACGTGTCATACGAGACAGTTCGTCGTTGGATCGCCAAGTTCGGACCCCAGATCGCACGCAACTTGCGGCGGCGTCAGGCGCGCCCCGGCGATATTTGGTATCTGGACGAAGTGGTCGTCAAATGCGCTGGAGAGAAATTTTGGTTCTGGCGTGCGGTGGATCAAAACGGCACCGTTCTCGAAGAAATCTTGCAGAAGCAGCGTGATAAAGGGGCGGCAAAGCGACTGCTCGTGGCGTTAATGAAGCGCTATGGCTTTGCTCCCAAACGGATCATCACCGATAAGCTCCGCTCGTACGGTGCCCCAAAGGCAGATGTGACACCCGGCCTTGACCATTGGTCGCACAAGGGCCTCAATAATCGGGCCGAGAATAGCCATCTGCCGTTTCGAAAACGGGAACGAACCATGCAAGGCCACCGATCACCAGGCATGTTGCAACGGTTCGTCTCTATGCACTCAGCTACCCGCAATTGCTTTTCAGTTCCGTCCAGCCGCCGAGCCGCACAAACAATTCGATACCATCGCCTCGAAGCTTTCGATGCATGGAAAATTGCGGCCGGTGTCGCCTGAATATCTACGAGCCGCTGACCTTTCCGGCCAGAGAAGCTTAACGTGACAACACCCTGCAAAGTCACCTTATGGCCGAGGGGATTATTATGCTGAAAGCCAAAACCGTACTTGTCAGGATGGAAAATCGCGCCTAAGACCGAAAATGCAGAGCCCGAATTTGAGTGCACGAAATATTCAAGCACTGGCGCATCTGCGACAATCGCATCAACTTCTCCATTATCAATAGCGTCTTGTGTCGCCGCGAAGCTTCTAACATCAAGCCGTAATCCACGGCCATAAATCTCCGCTACGCTTTCACCAAGCACACCAACTGTTCATCCGGGTAGATCTGCAATGGAGTTGATCTGGTGCGCGAGCGAAAGAGCCGTCATCACACTGGTAGCGGACGATGTTACGTAGGCATTGACCGCCACCCCACACACCAACCAATGATCACCTGAAATACGATCTAGCCAGCCAGGCACATTTGGCCGGCCTTTTCAAGGTCGCTGATCATCTGCCAAAAACCACCGCTCTTCTCATTGGCGACGATTAGCATTGATCACGATGTCCGGTGCGCATCGGCGCTGCCTAGTATCGATAACAATATGAATAAATGACAACCAGAGTTTTATGTAAAATAACCGTCTTTATTCATTCTTACCATATAAATTCGGTTTCTAGGAAATAGAGTTGCAGACTGCTTCTCATTTAGAGCAAGATCGTCAGAAATAAACGATTTATGAGGATCGGGTGCAACTTCGTCATCGCAGGACGCTGCAAACTTATATTCTGACCAGCGAACCTAAAGGTGGGCCTGGTTGGGCGATGGCCACGCAGATGTGGTCTATCACCGATGTGCCGTATCGCTTCGTTAGCGGATACTTGCCATTGTGTGCCGCAACTAACTTATTATGCGCGGCGCATTACCCTGCCATACGAGCGTCTGACGTTCAAAAATTGCCGTTTATTGGGGCATCGGAAAATCTGGCAATAATTGAATGCGACGGTGCCTATCCCGGACTCCCTCTCAAGGAATGACGCCGCTATTGCTGAAACTGTTAGGCTATTAGTGTTTCTAACCGATGTTCTACGTCGCCTGACTAACGGAGATCGAGCAAATCAAACCGTCTACGGCCAAACCTCATCGCAAAAGCGGAGTAAACGGTCGAGTGCTTTTGAAATACAGTTGATTAAATCGTCACACTATTCGAGCTACCGGAACACACTAACTACATGAAATCGGACTAATACGACTCGAGTAAAGTGCCTCGCTTTTTTCCCGTTCTGCGCGCTACACTGCAGAACATAAATGATGATCGATGCCCTCGCGCGATTTTCTCCAAAATTGTATTATGATCGTGGACAAAGGAGTTAATGTGTCGAAATGCTCAAGATATATATACGATACAAGTCGAGAAAATAAACTTAGATATACGGCTGCTATTGCTTGTTCTTATGCTATATACAATAGGGTTAACCGATTTGAACTTCCGGCAGTGATTTGTATGATACATGAAGCTTTGGTTTGCATCTCCGATAACAAAGAGACGCCATCTTGAGAGTCCTTTCCACGTTGAACTGAGTGGTTTCAGCCCGTTGGCGGCCTTGATTTCGCTGTGTTTTTGCCCAAGCCTTCGAGGATGGCCCATCACGTTGAACGTCAGGCCATGGCAAATGTCATTCGCCGTTTACCGTTGTGACAAATGCCACCACCAAGGCGAGGCACACGCCGACAGATCGTGTATTGTCGGCACTGCACTTTCACGTTATTTGCGGGCCGTCTTTTGGGTAAGACAATCGGTGTTCTAAACCAACATGTCCCCAGCCATGCGAACGTTCAATCGAATGCTCGTTTGCGCAGGACAGAATTGCGTTCACATCCGAGCACAACCGGACAAAACGCTTAGCAAAGAAAGGAATTCCTGTTCAAGGAGATCACACGTCGAAAACGTCTGGTATGTTACCCAGTGAATTTGCGTATATATCTTTGAAGAAATCGGATAGACACAACGACAAGCGGTGACCCGGCATGATAGTCAGAACATGCGAGAAGCCGACTTCACCTTCTATTGATTATGTGTTGCTGCAGCCTTCCGCATGCTAACTCGGAACTATAAACACTTCTAATCCAACATTCAGCGTTTTCGTATTATGATCCGACTCCTGTTTCTCCTGCTTGGCGCGCGCGCATCAAAACCCATGTGGCGATTGCTTATGGTGGCAGGCGTTGGTTGGATGCTCCTTGGTATAGTTATTCTATTCGACCTCGCGGATGGGAAGCTTTCGGTTTTCCTGGATACACTTGCAATTTTTCTCATAGTCGAAGGCGTGGTTGAGATCATTGCAGCCGCTTCGCTTGGAGTGCGTCGACATTGGATCGACATCCTGCGAGGAATGGCATTCCTTTTTGCAGCTTTTCTGGTTTTCAATATTCCTTGGGACAACAATATAGGAGCCGCAATTATCTTCGGGACTTCTTTCCTTTTAGATGGATTGTTCCGTATTGGGACGGCCTATGTTGTGCACAGTCCTCGCTGGAAGGCGGGCGTTGCGACAGGCCTGATTGAAATTTGTCTCGCACTAATGATACTTTGTGCTTGGCCATTCCCCCATGGGTTGACGGTGCCGTTTTGTTTCGCACTGCTGTTGCTAACTTCTGGTTACGCTCTTTTGCGTTTGGCTTTGCCGTTGCGCCAATTACCGGACAGTGCTTCGATAAGATCGCTTCCGCTTTATGCTGCCAGCAATTGGCAGGGCGGCAAGGCCTTTTCCACGGTTGGAGATGGCACAGTTTCTGATCGTCACAAGATTCTCAACGTTTATGTGTGGACTGCGATCGGCTCAGTAAAGGATCCAGCGCGACGGCTCCTCGTTGATCGATATGTGGCTGCGGTGGATAAGAACGGAGTTATATCCACCGGCCATTCTGCACTGGAAATGCCAACCGATCTATACATCAGCCACTATCCTGCAGAAGATATTGATCACAATCCTGATGATTTTCGGTCTCTGCTATCGGCCGGCCATGAGAACGACGTACCGGGCCGTTTCAATGAATCGATGGAGGCGGAAGCCGCCGCTTGGTGCATGCCTGATCAGAAGATCACCTTCAGACGGTTCAATGAGCAAGCGCTACGAGCCTTCTGGGAAATCTATAGCCAAGATACGACCTATAATCTTACCGCGCGGAATTGTTCCACGACAGTCATTCAGGCCCTTGACGCTGCGGTTGAAGGGGCAGGTTATACAGGGAAGGCGTGGCGCGATCTTTTTCGGATCGTCAGCGATCCGCACTTTTGGTTGTTGCGAGTTATTCGCGGCAGAGCCGAAGCAATGACCTGGACCCCCGGACTTGTCCTGGACTATACACGGTTACTCCATCAAGTCATTGAGCATAGTGAGCGCCGCTGGAGAAACCGGATTTACAAATCCGTTCGCTCTAAGAGGGAGTTAATCAGCAGGGACGAGCGCTCTTAGAACCCCAATGCTAAGAAGGGGTGCATCCAAAGAAAAAACGGCAGTCACGATCCGCGCCGATAGAACCCTTGTCTGGTTCCTGAAACGGCCCATCAGAAGACTGATAGCGGTACGAGCTCAATGTCACGACGATTCCGGCTAACGATCAGCTATGATCTACAATGAGTCTCTCGAAGAGAATCCATAACGCATAATTCTCTATTCCAGTACATTGTTACAATATAACCAAATTTATGAAATCCGCTCAAATTCGGTAGGATTATTAAACAAGTATCTATCAAGTATGATCAAAGTTTATATAATTTTCTGAATAATTAGCTTGATTTCTGTTTCTGCTCGAAGGGTAAACGCTGCAGGGATCTAAATGGGTTGTGCAAGACGAACTTGACTGGACATCACAGCGTTTATAGTTTCTATAAATCCTCTTTAATGGAGAGAATTATATATACGAAAATGATGTTGCGATAATATTTTATTAATACATCCGAACAAAGTTTCTAATTTAGTGGAAAGGTTGTTCCAAATCTGTGCCGAGGGGCTTGTAGCTTAATGGTTCGTCATATCTGTATTTCTGTTGTCACGCGCAATCGACCTATAATGCTTCAGAAGCTTTTCAAGTCATTCCGACATATGCACAGACCTCTTGGTGAACGGATTTCTTTTCTTATTGTCGAAAATGATCCTAAACAAAATCTGAGGGAAGAAATCGAAGATTTCCGAGAGGCAATGCCATCCGATCAGATCATCTATCGAAATGAAACTGTTCTCGGAATATCGTCGGCCCGAAACCATGCATTGGAATATGCCCTCGAACATCGTTTTGATTTTCTGGTTTTCGTCGATGATGATGAATTTGTTGAGTGTGATTGGCTTGTTAATCTGCTTGCTGCCAGAGACCGTCGTGATCTCGATATTGTTGGATCGCCTGTTCGCCCCACGCCGGTTGAAGGCCGACTTACACTGGAACAGCAATTAGTATGGTCAGGAATTCGTCGCGGAGGACTTAAGTCAGAGCAGAAATGCAGGCGCAGATGCGATGCAGGTCGGGGGCACTTGATCAAAGTTGCCACCGGTAGTTGGATTGGGCGGGTCGAGTTTTTTCGCAACACCGGCTTGCGATTTGAAACTGATCTTGGACTTACGGGAGGCGAAGACTGGCACCTGTGGTCTAAGGCGAAAGTTGCAGGAGCAAAAAGTGGATGGGCTGTTGATGCCATTGTTTACGAGACGGTTCCCCACGCGCGTCTGACATTTTCCTACCATTTTAGGCGAAGCCGGGATCACAATATAACCGAATACATGGCTCGTTATAGTTGTAATCCCCGCAGAACTTTGAAAAATCTACCGTGGAGAATCGCCGGCCGTTTTATTAAGTGTGTGGCGGTAACGAGCGTTATTCCTTTGCGGGGGGCCGAGGGTCTTGTATCTTTTGTGTCGGCCCTCGGAGGTGTTGTCGGTTTAGTACAGGGAGCATTTGGCGCGCGTTCTTCTCATTATAGCCAAACTACAGGATTTTAAGCCTTTGTAATGTCCAAAATCTTTAGTTGGTCTTTCTCAGAAGGCTCCGTTTTCTAGTATCAGTGCTATTTTTTAAATTTAAAAGGTGAATTATCGCGGCGTAGAATTCGTGGTGTGGTCGCCTTTACTCTCGCCATTGTCGCAGTCATGTGACTATGATTTGCAAATCCCGTAAGACGAGCGATCTCTCCAAAAGAATAATTTGTCGTGACTATTAAGTGTTCCGCCGCTTCTAGACGTATGGCGAGAATATACTGGTGAGGTGCTTGCCCCGTTGATTGTCTAAATGCGCGTAAAAAGTGACTAGTCGACAGACTGGCAACAGCTGCCAAGTGTTCGAGTGACATTTGTTCAGCAATATTCACCCTGATGTATTCTAGCATATCACGGAGGGTTTTCGGTGCCAGTCCACCACGACGTGTCTCGTAAGTCTTATCTTGAAACCCTGAATAGTTTCGAAGAACGTGAGTTGAGAAGACGGTTAGGAGGGAATCGAGATACAGAGGATTTTGAGCTGAATCCATATTGAATTCATCTCGTATCAGACCCGCCAGCGCAAGTGCCTTTCGATCGACAATCCCCGGAGTCTTGGATTGAAGCTCGAAATATTCGTTCCCAAATTCGAAACCTGCGAGGGCTCTAAGCTTTTCAGGCGATAGCGCTACCAGAACGTTTTCTTTTGACATTTTCCAACGCGCATATAAATCAGCGCCGGCAGGAATAAGTTCCATTGCGCCCACTGGCGCCAAAAACTGAGACTTCCGATCTGAATTAAGAGAAACCTCCCGAGCGGGTTGAGGCGTCAGCATAATTAACGCCATGTGGCACGGCGCTTGGAATCGAATTGAATTTGGCCCGGTCTGTGTCCGACTAAGACCACCACTGGGCCCTAGGAATTTAGGTCCCCATTCATCGGGTATGCATTCTAGGAGCCTACCGACTGAGATATCCATTTTTCACCTTTCGCTCCAGGTTGGTATCGGACCAATCAGTAGTTTCTAAGCTCACAAACTGGAAGCCCGCAGTTCCTACAGTTCGTTTATCATTCGGGACATAAAAGCTCTCTTGATCCGAATCTAGCTGTTTGGTTGCAGAACATCATTGGGATGCGGTTCTGGTCATTGATGAGACGGGCTTCCTCAAGCAGGGCAAGACATCGTGCGGTGTTGCACGTCAATATACAGGTTCGGCTGGCAAGATAACGAACTGCCAGATCGGTGTGTTCGCCACCTATGTCTCCGTTCGCGGTCATGCCTTCATCGATCGAGCGCTGTACTTGCCCAAGAGCTGGACTGGCGATCCGGCAAGGCTTGCAGCAACCCATGTTCCTGAGGATGTAGCCTTCACTACCAAACCAGGGCTGGCTGTCGATATGATACAGCGTGCACTGGCAGCTGATGTACCATTTTCATGGGTGGCTGGCGATGCGGTGTACGGCGTCGGGAAATAGAAGGTTGTCTGCGCCGTGCCTGTAAAGGCTATGTTCTTGGTGTAAAATCCGATCATCACTTCGGATCCTGGTCGGGAAAGCCTCCGGTCGCCGGCACGGCGCTGGAGATCGCCCGTGATCTCGATCCTGAAGCATGACAGCGTCTTTCCGCCGGTGAAGGCACCAAAGGCGCACGGCTTCATGACTGGGCCTATTGCGAACTCGCCGACCTCGATGCCGACGAATACAACGAGACGAAATCGGGGCTTTGGACCCGTGGCCTCCTGATCCGGCGCAACATCAGCGACGGCGATCTGGCATTCTTCACCACATGGTGCCCGGCCGGGACGGGCATCCAGACGCTCGTTTCCGTTGAAGGCCATCGCTGGGCAATCGAAGACAGCTTCGAGACTGCCAAGAACGAGCTCGGACTCGATCACAACGAAACCCGGTCATGGGTATTGTCACGTTAACTGGGCTGCAGTTGCCTGCCTGACGGGTTGGGCGTAAATTTTGGCGATGCAGACATCAGATATCAGC
Organism: Ochrobactrum quorumnocens; assembly: GCF_002278035.1. Lineage (NCBI taxonomy): Bacteria > Pseudomonadati > Pseudomonadota > Alphaproteobacteria > Hyphomicrobiales > Brucellaceae > Ochrobactrum > Ochrobactrum quorumnocens. The sequence goes on from NZ_CP022605.1 coordinate 474,142, forward strand.
TTCAAGCGTCACCGTTTTCCGCCACAGATCGTTGCTCATGCGGTGTGGCTTTATCTGCGGTTCAACCTTACGCCGTGTGGACGAATTGACTCAGGTATAAGTTTTCCGGTTCCAGACTTTCTCTCGACGTGATTCACATATTGCTGACGTGATTTGGAGGTCAGTAATGTGCACCAAGATGACAGAAAATGACTATGAACTGGCACTTGAGGTTTTTCGGACTTGTCTGCCAGCCGTTGGCGCGAAAGCTAAAAATGACCGCCTATTCCTTGAGGCGTTGCATTATTTCACCCTTCACAACATCTCATGGCGGGCTTTGCCTGAGCGGTTTGGTAACTGGAACAGCGTATGGAAGCGTTTTGACCGTTTAGGTAAAGCAGGTGTTTTCGAGGACTATTTTTCCATTTTGGCTGGGCTTGATGAAAGCGCTCATCTTATCGCTATGTTCGACAGCACCGTCATTCGCGCCCATGTATCTGCAGCAGGCGCTAAAGGGGGCAGGAAGGTCAAGCGCTCGGCCGGTCTCGTGGAGGGTTCGGAACCAAAATCCATCTGAAAACCGACCGAAATGGTCAGCCCCTTGGCTTTGAACTGACCGGAGGCGAAGCCTCCGATAGCAAACAGTTTGAAAGCCTCATGGACACGGGCCCTCAAGTCAGGCACCGCGCTATCATTGCTGACAAAGGCTATGATAGCGACGTTAATCGAGAGATTGCGCGAAAGGCTGGCGCTATCCCTGTGATCCCTTACAGATCAAACAGGCGTAATATTCCGAAGCATTTTGCCACGGCGCTTTATCGAGGTCGCGCACGTATCGAACAAATGATGGGGAAGCTCAAACGGTTCAAACGTGTCGCATTACGCTGCGAGAAAACAGCAAGAAACTTCCGATCCATCGTCGCAATCGCTTCTGCTTTCATCTTAATCAAATCCGTCCACACGGCCTAGTCTGCGTGAAGTTGAGGAAATGCTGCTTGAGCGTGGGATCGACGTGTCATACGAGACAGTTCGTCGTTGGATCGCCAAGTTCGGACCCCAGATCGCACGCAACTTGCGGCGGCGTCAGGCGCGCCCCGGCGATATTTGGTATCTGGACGAAGTGGTCGTCAAATGCGCTGGAGAGAAATTTTGGTTCTGGCGTGCGGTGGATCAAAACGGCACCGTTCTCGAAGAAATCTTGCAGAAGCAGCGTGATAAAGGGGCGGCAAAGCGACTGCTCGTGGCGTTAATGAAGCGCTATGGCTTTGCTCCCAAACGGATCATCACCGATAAGCTCCGCTCGTACGGTGCCCCAAAGGCAGAAGTGACACCCGGCCTTGAACATTGGTCGCACAAGGGCCTCAATAATCGGGCCGAGAATAGCCATCTGCCGTTTCGAAAACGGGAACGAACCATGCAAGGCCACCGATCACCAGGCATGTTGCAACGGTTCGTCTCTATGCACTCAGCTACCCGCAATTGCTTTTCAGTTCCGTCCAGCCGCCGAGCCGCACAAACAATTCGATACCATCGCCTCGAAGCTTTCGATGCATGGAAAATTGCGGCCGGTGTCGCCTGAATATCTACGAGCCGCTGACCTTTCCGGCCAGAGAAGCTTAACGTGACAACACCCAAATTCCAAGTCTCAATGAGTGGAAAGGGAAACTGCTGGGATAATGCTGTGTCAGAAATATTCTTCAAAACACTGAAGGCGGAGCTGATTTGGCGACATGCCTGGCAAACACGTCAACAGCTGACAGATGCGCTTTTCAAATACATCAACGGATTTTACCACATACACAGAAGGCATTCGACCCTCGGAGGAATATCGCCCGCTCAATTCGAACAAGTAACCGCCGAAAAAAGATAAAGAGGCGGAAATAAAACGGGACAAGTCCATCTGCCGGGTGATGCCACCTGCTTCCCGTGGCGGAAGAAGGTTCTCCCTGGGCGAGAGAGCAGGCCGTCATGACGAATGAGGCCTGTTCGCCCCACGCGTCCAATGGCAAGCACTGCTAACGCCTTTATGAGGATTGAACCCACGGCTGGGCTGTGATGTGGACATTAATACAACAGCTAGACTACCAATAAGTGCCGGGAACAAACGTTAGGGACTAAACAGTCCAGTCTTCTACTCGTAAACCAGGAACACGATCAAACTCCCTGCGATTATTCGTAACTATAATCAGGCCACGTGAGCGAGCGTGGCCAGCAATCAACTGATCGTATGGGCCGATAGGAGTTCCATTGCGTGCCAATTCGGCACGTAATTGACCCGTATGGTTTGCCGCCGGTTCATCGTATGATAATACCTCAAGACGAGCTGCGAACCCCTCCACGACGGCAAGGTTCTTTTCCGGATGGTGAGACTTTTCCGCACCGTAAATTAATTCCATCAAACTAACCGAGCTGATGCACAATTGATCGTGCAGGCGGTTGAACGCCTCACGCACTTGCTGCGGTCGATTCTTGATCGTAAAAATACATATATTGGTGTCCAGCATGTACTTCAGCATTAAAACGTCTCGCGTTCCTGCGACGCAGGCTGAACACGATCATTCATGAAGTCGGACGTCACCTCTAAGCCGTCAAACCAGCTATCCCAAACCTCGCCAGCAGGCGCTATAATTCGAGTGCGCCCCACAGCAACGATATCGACACGCTTCACATCAGCAGGCAAAGCTACTGCCTTCGGCAAGCGAATAGCTTGGCTTCGGTTGCTCTGGAATACCGCTCCCTGCTCCATCTGCGTCGCTCCTAGTTGCATCTACGATGATACAACGTAAATAGTGCATCCATCGGGATATGTCAATGGGATATACAAACAAGAGTCCGCCAATGGAATAATCGATTTGACCATAGAAACTTAAGGCTACTGGCCATGAGAAACGGCGCAGGCACATACAGTCAAATCCGTGTCCAAATTGTCAGTCAAGGTTCTTGGTTTTTGTCCCTCACCATCAACAAAATGGACATGTAGTTGCGCATGGAAAGAAGCCTTAAACGAGGCAACGGTGAGTATGATATCGAAAGACGCCCAAGAGATGCTCTATCAAATTCTGTTAAACGGATATGAAGGGTTGTGTCGCAAATTTTTCAGTAAGTTAAAAGCGGCGTTAACTCTGGACGCAATTATGCTGCGAGTTCCGCAAAGACCTGAAATGGCGATTGATTGTCGTTGGTGAATTGGTTCTTACGGATCATGTGAGTCACTTCGATGCCTGCGATGGTGGCTGAAGCGGAATGGAATGCTTTAAAGCCCATCATTGGCTTGGTGATCCGTTTGATAAAGCGGTGGTCTTGCTCAAGGATATTGTTCAAGTATTTGACCTGCCGGATTTCAATCGTGTCGCCTGCGCCTGTGAATTTCAGGATGGTGTTGACGGCGTGCAGTCCGGCCAGATTGGCTCCACTTTTGTCAATGACAACCTTCTCAGGAGTACCGTTGGTTGTGATCGCCTTCTTGAAGAAACGCCGCGCTGCAGCCAGATCCCGACGTTCAGACAAAAGAAAATCAAGGGTTTGGCCATTGCGGTCAACGGCCCGATACAAATAGGTCCATTTGCCACGAACCTTGATATAGGTCTCGTCAACACGCCAGGAACTGGCCGTGGGCCGCTTGCGCATCTGAGCCTGAGTGGCGATTTGAGGCGAGTAGCGAACAATCCATCTGTTCAATGTTGCATGATCGACGCATACGCCACGTTCGGCCAGAATTTCCTGAAGGTCACGATAGGAGACGGGGTAGCGCACGTAAAAGAAGACCGCGTGCAGAATGACACTTTTAGGGAAATGAGTTCCCTTGAAATCGACTGTCATTCGCAGCCACCTCGCTCATTTATTCACAATGACCGGCTTATAGATCTATAAACATGAAAAATTTGCGACACTACCAGCGCAGTTGCGCTTCGCATGCGGCCATGGTTGAGCAGATAGGTGTAATCACCACATTCAAACGCCAACTGCACATTTTGCTCAACCGGCAGGATGGAAATGCCTGACTGAGACAAATCAAGAATAATCCGGAAAATCTGATGGATGATTTTTGGAGCAAGCCCCTATGATGGTTCATCCAGCATCAGCAATCTAGGCTCCGACATCAGCACACGCCCAATGGCCAGCATCTGCTGTTGCTCACCCGACATACGGCTTCCCATCCCATTGCTGCGCTCTTTGAGGACTGGAAACAGACCGAAAACCTCTTCACGAAGAGCGTCAAAACTCTTCCCCATGCGACCGACATGTGCGGCAACCAGATTTCCTTCCACCGTAAGACGCTTGAAGATTTGGCGGCCTTCACAGGGATTGGTACGGCACTCCCGAATGCCCCATATTTCGGCAAGGCACACCATCTTCGACAGAACGTCGAGTGTCCGGTGCCTGATAGGCGGACCATGCGCAGTAATTGGCACAATAGTATATGTCGAAGGGCATTAGTGCCCCCTGCGGTAGGCTCGCTAAGTATTGAAAAAGTGCGCGGCCTATGGGATGAGAGCAGGAAGGGCCCCTTGAATGCTCGCATCATCGCCCATAACGCTCTGCACATCGCTATAGAGCGACCATTGCATACAGGTTCCTGATGAGTCCTCGTCTTGTTTGCGTTTTAACTGTCCACACCCCAAAGTTCCGGATTACGTTTGAAGTACTCGGCCAGTATTTCGGTGAGAACCCGCACTTTTCGGGTGGGATGCTGACTCGGTGGGCGTACGACATAGACGGCCCCTGGCGGGACCGGATAGCGCGTCATGATCGACACCAATGCGCCGGACGCCACATACGGGTATGTGATACAATCAGGGAGCCAAGCGATGCCAAGCCCGGCCGCCGCTGCGGCGGCTAGTGGCGCTGCACTGTCCGCCTTGAACCTGCCTTGAGGCTGGACCGTGACGATCTTGTCGCCATCCATGAACTGCCAGGCTTCCGTGCCCTGCATCAGGGCCTGATGGGTGATGACTTCTTCAGGGGTCTGAGGCGATCCGTGTACCTTGATATAATCCGGGCTGGCAACAAGCTTTCCATGAATCGGCCCGACGCGTTTCGCGATCAGGGCGGAGTCCTGGAGGTAGGCACCACGGATCGCGCAATCGAATCCCTCCGCGATGAGATCGACGAAGCGGTCGCTGTAGGAGGTGTGGATGTGAAGTTTTGGGTGCAGACGCGCCATTTCCGCGAGTACGGGAGCGAAATGGGTCGCCCCGAAGGTAAGCGGCATTGCGACCCTCAGACGACCGCGCAACTCGCCGGTTGGCAGGATCGCTTCTCTGGCGGTATCGATCTCGGCGGTGGCTCTGGCCGCATGATCCCTGAACGTTGTTCCGGCCTCCGTGAGCGCTGCGCCGCGGGTTGTCCGTGCAAGAAGCTGAACGCCAAGCTCCGCTTCGATCCTAAAAAGTCGCCGGCTGACGTTTGATTTGGAAACGCCAAGCCGCCGCGCAGCAGCCGATATCCCCCCGGTATCGGCCACGGCGACGAATGTCTGTAAATCTTCGATGTCCATTTCAGCGTTCTCCGTTTTGCGACACAGCTTGTCTGACTTTGACACTATTGCGGTATCGAAAGGAACGGCAAATTACGTTCCGGCAACGTCGCCCGCTGACGCGTGTCTCTCGTGAATTCATCACCGCCATGGCGGCAGAGAAAGGAAGTCTTAATGACCATTCGTAACGGCCTCGATTCTCTTCTTCGTCCCGAAGATTCGGTCCTCGTTCTGATCGACCATCAGCCCTACCAGCTCGCAAATCTCAACAGCCACGATCCTCAAGTTGTGGTCAACAATACGACCGCGCTAGCGAAGCTGGCAAAAGCCTTCAATGTTCCGACTATTCTCACCAGCGTGATTGCCGCGCGCGGCGGACTTCTCTTCAAGCAGATCACGGACGTCTTTCCGGAGCAGGAAGTCATCGACCGCACCTGGGTGAATACCTGGCAGGATGAGAACGTGGTGAATGTCGTTAAAGCGACCGGTCGCAAGCAACTGATCATCGCCGGGCTTTGGACAGAGGTCTGCGTCGCAATGCCCGTGATTCAGGCCGCAGGCGAAGGCTGGGACGTAACTGTGATCACCGACGCGTCGGGCGGGATTTCGAAGGAGTCTCACGAAGTTGCCGTTCAGCGAATGATCGCAGCCGGCGCAAACCCGATGACCGTGATGGCGCTCGCTGGCGAATGGCAACGCGATTGGGCCCGCACCGAGCATGTCGAGGAGTTGACCGAGATACTCATCCAGCACTTCCCCGGAAGCGGCATCGCATATCTTTGGGAACAGCAGCTTCTCAACACCCCTGTAGCTGGCTGATCCGGGCCGGGATGGCGGACGTTTGATAAAGTGGTCGCATCGATCCTTTTCCGCTCTTCGCCATCCCCACTTTAGAGCAGACCGGGATGGTCACGGGCGTTTGGAACAAGCCGCTGAAGATTACGGCATCGATGATCGCGCCGTCGACGCCTTTGCCATTTACGGACGCGCTGGATCTGAAGAACGCGATTCATATCGGTCATTGCGCGGCTGGCGGTGAAGTCACACGCATGGCGCGATATGGCGGAACTGCGGAGTGGGTGACGATGCGTTCAATTCTTCTTCCAAGTCACTGATGGAGCATCAGGAAAACCATGAAAGCAGCTGTCTACGATCACTCAGGCACGCCGGATGTCCTTCATTACGCGGATGTTCCAGATCCGGTTTGCCCAAAGGACGGCGTCCTTATCCGCATTGAAGCGGCTGCCATCGAAGGCGGCGACCTGATCAATCGCGCGTCGGCACCTCCGCCTCACCCTGGCTTCATCGGCGGCTATGCAGCCGCTGGAGAAGTTATCGAGGTCGGTGAAAAAGTGAAGTCTCGTCATGTGGGCCAGAAGGTCACGAGCTTCGATCTGGGCGGATCGCATGCCGAGTTGCGCGCGGTTCCCGCCAGCCGGACCTGGCCGGTGCCGGAAGGACTTGATATGTACGCCGCCGCCGCGCTGCCCATTTCATTCGGAACCGCCCATCACTGCCTGTTCGCGCGTGGCGGCTTGAAACGGGGCGAAACCGTCCTCATTCAGGCTGGTGCCGGCGGCGTTGGGCTCGCCGCCATTCAGCTAGCGCATCATGCAGGTGCGACTGTGTTGGCAACAGTATCCGGGGGCGAGAGAGCCGAACGTCTTACCGGGCTCGGGCTGGATCATGCGATCGATCATCGCTTGGTCGATGTCGTCGAGACGGTCATGCGTCTGACGGAAGGGCGCGGTGTCAATCTGGTCGTGGATCCTGTGGGAGCGACCCTGCAAGATTCTCTTGCGGTGCTGCGCCCCGAGGGACGTCTGGTCTTCGTCGGCAACGCCGGCGGTTCGCAGCCTAGTATCGATCTTTGGTCGGTGCTGCAGGCGAACCAATCGCTTTACGGCGTCTTCATGGGAACCCAATTCGAAAAACCCGATGTTTATGCCACGGTTTCCCAGATGCTGGGTTGGGCGGCCGCCGGGGATATCAAAGTGGTCGTGGATAGGACATTTCCGCTCTCGGCGGCGGCTGAGGCCCACGCCTATGCCGAAAGCAATTCCATCCTCGGACGCGTTGTCATCGTGCCGGCAGGTCGTTGAAAAATCCCTTCACTCCCTGTGCAAGGCTCCGTGGCCGATGTCCGTCAGCTCATACTCGACTCGTGGCGGCACGTCAGGGAAACCTGTCGCTCTTTCTCAGCATGGATGGCCGTTTCCATCTTCGTCGCCTCGATGGATACCAACACATCACCAGCTTTAGCCGCCTGGCCCGGCGAGACGAAGACAAGGGAAACGACACCAGGCATTGGAGATCCCACCTGTGTATCATTGCCCGGCTCCGCCTTGCGGTGGGCAGCAGCACCAGTCGCGCCGTGGGCGTGATCCGGCACCCTGATGCGGCGCGACTGGCCGTTGAGTTCGAAAAAACCGTGACCATGCCTTGACTGTCGGTCTGGTTCATCGCCTGACTGACAATGACGAGCGTCTTACCCTTTTCGATGTCGGCAAACAGCTCCCCGCCGTCGCGTAGGCCGTAGAAATAGGCCGGGGTTGGCAATGCCCGAAACCGGGCGGGTGGGCGCGGGCGTCATCAAGAGGTCGGTCAGCAGCACGCGCGCATCTCAAATCGAACGGCAATAGCTTCTGCGCGTAGAGTTATCCTATGCTCTCCCACCAATCTTTGAGCCGCTGCGCCTTTCTGGCAGCATCTTCCCGTTCAGCTTGAGCCAAACGCGGGCATGTGAGCGAATTTATCCGACAATCGGTAAAAGGATTCTGAATTATTTGCGCTGACCCATGGAGGGATCAACAGAGCAATCCGCCTGAATCAGGCAGGCGAAGGGAATGGTCGTGGACTGGAAACTGGTATCGAAATCGACATAAACGACAGTGAGTTCGCAGGTCTTGTACCGCTCAATATCCGGATTCCTTTCCGCGTTCGCCAAACCCGGTGCGACGATGGTTCCCGTCATGTACTGCTGCTCACCCTAAAATTTCACTTTGAATTCGTTAGTCTTTCCGGGTTCGATCACTGAGAATATGCTAGCGGTTTGGAGCGTGTCTTCGAACTATGCAATTCCTTTGCAGGAGCCTTCTGCAAACTTTCCTTTGACCGATCCTTGCATGATCGTTGCGGCGCGGTTTCCGGTGTTTGACAAAGAGAAATACACACCAGTTTGATCCACCTGAGCAACGGCCCCGATCAGCGACGCTTGCTTGGCCTCAATCCATGACCAGGCTGTTCCGCCGGCAAGTGTGCATAGCGAGATGACGGAAAGCGCCGCCCCGCCAGCCAGGCCGATCGAAGACCACGTAAAACGTTCTTGCTCGGATCCGCAATGGGGACATTTTGAGGCGTCTTTCTGAATAGGCTCCTTGCAAGCATGACATGCTTGTTTGGGCTCGCGTGAAATCTCCATGGCCAACGTCTCCAAGCGGGGCTCAAATTCAGGCTCGTGGGATAGAACACAAGCCCTCGACAATCCATCACCGGCACATCATTCCGGTGTCAAGCTAATGGGCCACGCTCAGCAGTTCAGAATTCCCATGGGTTGACCAGATCCAAGCCAGTTGTGGTGAAATCGTTCAAATTGCGAGTGGCGAGACGGCCACCATTGACGCGAGCGATTGCTGCTATCATGCCGTCAGGAGCGGACATTCCACGCCCCTGACGAGCAGCAGCGCCCATGATCTCCCCGTAGGCCAGTGCTGCTTCCTCTGTTAGACCAAAAATCCGGTCAGCAAAACGACGTCGCCAGTCCGCAAGACCCGTTTCCAGGCGTTCAGCGCGCTGATCAGGCCGTATTTTCTGGATGCCAAAGGCAATTTCAGCGATCGTCACAGTCGGTAGGGCAATCTCGGCGTCGTGCCGGACAAGCCAAGCTAGCACCGCTTCGTTGGGAGCTTTTTTCAAAGTCTCGGAAATCACATTGGTGTCAAGAAAGATCAAAGTTCGACACCCTGATGAGAACGACGGTGTTCGCGGATGACGGCTTCGAGATCGATCTCTGTGCCAGATTGCGACGCCAGTCGCATGTAGAACGCCGATGCCGGCTCGCGACCTGCTTCGCGAACCTCGTAGGATTCGAGTGCGCGCTCGACAATATCGGCGATCGAACGATTTTCACGCCGGGCTAGCCGATGAGCAAGATCACGCGCTTTGGAGCTTCGGACAGAGAGTTGTGGTTCGGCCATAGTCATCTCCTTTTATTACCAATATAGATCCTATGCCTCATGCCATCAAGATGGCTTATCGTGGCTTGGTAATCCCCCGGCAATTAACCTATCTGATGCACACATCTCTGAACAACTAGCATTTCTTGTAAAAGACTGATTCACTGAGTGCTGATTTGCTCAGGAGGTTGAGATGGGCATCAACGGTATTGAATTGAAGCGGTTTTCAGTCGGCAGATTTGGCGATCTGCGGCTAGAAAAAAGGGGACGTGGTGCCATGAGGCGTTGGTGGCTCGGCCAGGCTCATGTATTCATGAGCTTGCTAAAGGCCAGCGGCGCGGCGAGGTTGGCTTTGGGCGATTTTTACGCAACCCCTCGGTGACAGTTGCAGCTTTGAGCGAAGCCGCAGGCAATAGAACTGGGGAGCGTGTCGCGGGCCGCGATATTCTGGCCATCCAGGACACTAGCGAGATTGTGCTGGGCGGGCCGAAGTTGCGGAAGGCGGGTTTTGGGCCAGTCGGTCGTGGTGGCTTTCTGGGCGGAGTTCTGCTGCATCCTGTGCTGGCGGTCGATGCAATGAGTGGTGAGTTGGTGGGTCTCGCCGACATTGCGGTGTGGAACCGCGGTAAACGAAATGACTTGCATCACGCACGCAGGCCCCTGGAGCAAAAGGAATCCCAGAAATGGCTCAATGGCGCAAGGCGGGCCAGCGAGGTTTTGGCCAAGGCTTTGCGCATCACGGTCGTTTCAGACAGGGAAAGCGATCTTTATGAGGATTTTGCACTGAAGCCTGAGAATGTGCAGGTGCTGATCCGAGCCAGTGCCAACCGCAACCTTGTTAACGGCGAGAAGTTGTTTGGATATGCTTCCCGTTTGCCGGAAGCTGAACGCATAAATGTCACGATCCCCGCCAGTCCTGGCAGGCCAATCCGAGAGGTGCGTCTGGCGCTGCGCTTCGGCCCCGTGACGATCAAGAGACCGGAACGCGGCATGCCAAGCCTTGACCTCAAATGCTTGCCTGAGATGGTCAAACTTAATCTGGTTGATATCTGTGAAATTGATCCCCCGAATGGTGCAGAGCCCATCCACTGGCGCTTGCTCACCAGCCATGAGGTTGAAGACTTTTGCATGGCCCATCTGATGCTGGATTTTTACCGCAAGCGCTGGCTTATCGAAGAATATTTCCGCACCCTGAAGTCGGCGGGGTTCAAGATAGAGAATGCCAGGATGAGTGACCCGAAGGTCTTCATGAATTTCGCTGCCCTTGCAGCCATTGCTGCAGTGACGGTCACCCAGATGCTGCGCGCCCGCGACAATCCTTCCGGTCAGGCACTCGTCGATGCCTTTGATCCTGATGACAGGCCTTTGCTTCTCGCAATCTGTAAGGACTACGAAGGCGAGGCTCCAACCGCACGCCAGAAAAATCCTCATCCGCCGGACACGTTGGCTTTTGCCACTTGGATCATCGCAAGGCTTGGAGCTTGGACCGGCTACTACGGCAAGCCTGGCCCCGCAACGCTCTCACGCGGCCTCAGGCGTTACTATGAGATCAAATACGGTGCACGAATATCGGAACTGTTGCAAAATCGTTGAACGACGTACAATTGCGCGCTAGCGACCGCGCGCCGCTTGAAATTTATCCTGCCAAGATGTATATACTCGTGTATATACAAAGGAGACCAATATGCCACAGCTCCGACACTCCGAACCTACACCAGCCCGCGAAGCAAAACTCTTCCGTAACAATAAGAGTCAGGCTGTACGCATTCCAGCTGACTTCGAACTTCCCGGCGACCGGGTGATGATCCATCGCGATGGAGATCGACTTATCATAGAGCCGGTGCGTCGCCTGAACCTGTTGGAAGTGCTTGCCGGATTGGAACCGCTTGGGCCGGAAGATCAGTTCCCTAATATTGACGATACCCTGCTACCGTTGAAAGAAATCGACCTGTGAGCGCGCTCTACATGCTTGACACCAATGTCGTGTCCGAGCTTGCACGAAACCCCAAAGGTGCTGTCGCCAGACGCATCGCCGAGGTTGGACCAGAAGCAGTTTGTGTCAGTATCATCACGGCAGCAGAGTTGCATTATGGATGCGCCAAAAAGGGGTCGCCGAAGCTACTGGCGCACATCGAGGCCATTCTTGGAAGTATGCAAGTGCTCGCACTTGATACGCCTGGTGACGCCGAATATGGGCGAATCCGAGCCGAATTGGAAGCCGTTGGTAGGCCCATCGGTCCAAATGACCTCTTCATCGCTGCCCATGCTTATGCGCTCGGGGTGGTGTTAGTCACGGCCAATACCGGAGAATTCTCACGCGTCCGTGCTCTGAGGGTCGAAAACTGGCTACGCGACTGAGCCGTGCTCTTGTTCGTTCAAAGAGAATCTGACGCTGAATGGACAGATCACTAGAAAGTGCATTTATGATCGGTAGATTGTCCCTTGGTCTGCTCATGCCTCGGATAAAGACTGGTTTTCCGCTGATGTCTGCTATGAATGTAGGCGCCGAATCTGAACAACAAATGATGCCTTGACTGCTGATGATGACCGACCCGCCCCATATTCTCAAAACCATCTATGGATACGATGCTTTCCGTGGGCGGCAAGCAGAGATCGTGTCGCATGCGATAGCAGGCAATAATGCATTCGTCCTCATGCCAACGGGCGGCGGCAAATCGCTATGCTATCAGATTCCCGCCCTTGCCCGGCCGGGCATGGGGATCGTGGTTTCACCGCTTCTGGCGCTGATGGCCGATCAGGTCTCCGCACTCCGGCAGGCAGGTGTGAAGGCTGCGGCGCTCAATTCCGACCTTGCTGGCGATGACAGGCTGGCCTTGTGGCGTGATATCCATGCTGGGGCGCTTGATCTGCTCTATGTCGCGCCTGAAACCCTGCTCAGACCGGATACATTGCAACGTCTGAGCGACGTGTCTCTCTCGCTGATCGCTATCGACGAAGCACATTGTCTGTCGCAATGGGGGCATGATTTCAGACCATCCTATCGGCAGCTCGATGTGTTGACGACGCAGTTTCCCGACACGCCACGCATGGCATTGACCGCAACCGCCGACGAGCCGACACGTGCGGAAATCCTGTCGCATCTGCAGATTGACAAGCGCGATGCCTTCATTGCCGGTTTCGACCGTCCCAATATTCGCTACACGATCATGGAGAAGGACAATCCCCGCGCGCAATTAAAACGTTTTCTGCAGGATCATCAGGGCGAAAGCGGCATCGTTTACTGTCTTTCGAAACGGAAGACGGAAGAAACGGCCGAATGGTTGCGCAGCCTGGGCTACGATGCCCTCTCCTATCACGGCGGCATGGAAAAGTCCGCGCGCGAGGCGAACCAGGCACGATTCCAACATGACGAGGCGGTCATCATGGTGGCGACGATTGCCTTTGGGATGGGCATAGACAAGCCGGATGTACGCTTCGTCGCCCATATCGATCTGCCGGGAAGCATCGAAGCCTATTATCAGGAGACAGGGCGTGCAGGGCGCGACGGACTACCAGCCGAGGCGATGATGCTCTACGGTTATGACGATATCGTCCTGCGCAGCCGCTTCATCGAGGAATCAGACGCCCCCGATCAGCGCAAGCGGATGGAGCGGCAGAAACTCGACACGCTTCTTGGGCTCGCCGAAACGGCGAACTGTCGCAGACAGGTGCTACTGTCTTATTTCGGTGATCGATGCGAACCATGCGGCAATTGCGATACCTGCGCCGAACCACCAACCCTCTTCGATGGGACAATAGCCGCGCAGAAAATATTGTCCTGCATTCACAGAACCGGGCAGCGGTTCGGGCAAGCCTATATTGTCGATGTCCTTCTTGGCGTCGATGATGAGCGTATCAGCCGCTTTGGCCACGACCAGATTTCGACTTTCGGAATCGGCCGCGAGCATGACAATCACACCTGGCGTGGGATCATACGGCAGTTGGTCGCGCAGTGGCTGATCGATGTCGACTTTGCCGGACATGGTGGTCTATTGATCTCGGAGACAGGCAGGCAGTTTTTGCGCGCAAAGCAGACGCTGATGTTGCGTGTCCCGCCGAAATCGAAGCCATCGCGTGGGGCTGTTTCGCGTGGAAAATCGGTAACATCCGCCCTTTCGGAGCGTGATGAGGCGCTGTTTCAGGCGCTGCGCGAGAAGCGGTTAGAAATCGCGCGCACGCAAAATGTGCCACCTTATGTGATCTTCCACGATCGCACACTGATCGAACTGGCCATTGCCAGGCCAGCCTCACGCGCCCAAATGGCCGACGTGCCCGGTGTCGGCGAAACAAAGCTCGAACGCTACGGCCCGGCCTTTTTGGCCGTCATCAATGCACACGGGTAAATCCGCCGCAGCCTTTGGAATTCAACAATACCGACCTTAGAGTCTGTCAGCGCTACTCGGGATCGCCATGAGATTCGCTCGGGTTTGATTTTGCGATTCAAGATCATTGCTGGATCGAAGGCCAGCGATGATGACGCAGCCTCTTTCACTGACGTGCCCCTGTTAAAATGGTTCGGCTTTAATGTTAGTCTTCCCGCCTCGCTTCTTCCATAATAAGGCCTTCCTAATTATCATTAAGCCATTGTTTTTTTATCTTATTAACTCGCGCACCATGGCGCTCATTGCCCCTATGGGTATTGCCAAGTTGTTTGACCTTTGCATTTCGGTTATCAACACGGGATGAAATTACCGAGCAGCTTTCCCCGGTTGAAGGGTTTTCGTTTTCCACGTGATATTGTTGCCTACGCGGTCTGGACCTATTATCGATTTGCGTTGAGCACGGCCGATGTGGAAGATCTTCTTGCAGAGCGGGGCGTACTTGTGAGCCGCGAAACTGTTCGCCTCTGGATCAATCGCTTTGGCCGCCATTTTGCCGACAGTACCCGCAAGGGCCGGCCAAGGCCAAATGATAAGTGGCACCTTGATGAGGCCGTCATCACGATCGGTGGAAAGAAGCTCTGGCTCTGGCGGGCAATTGACGCAGACGGCGATGTCCTTGATATTCTGGTTCAAGCACGCCGCAACACCAAAGCCGCTAAGCGTTTCTTCTCAAAACTGGTTAGGCAATTCGGTCAGCCACGCGTCGTCGTGACGGACAAGCTGCGCAGTTACATCAAGCCGATACAAAACCTTGCGCCAAATGCCGATCATAGGGCCCATAGAGGCCTGAACAACAGAATTGAAAATTCACATCGCCTGAGCCGAAAACGGGAGAAAATCATGGGGTGGTTTAAATCACCGCGTCAGGCGCAACGGTTTTTGTCTAACCACGATCAAATCAACACGATCTTCCGTCCTCGCCGCTACAATCTCACCGCTATCTCCTACCGCCATGCACGCACCGATGCATTTGCATTATGGCGTGACTACACTGCTGAAATGACGGCTTGAAAAACACAGGGCAAACGGCTCGAAGCCTTAATTAAACAACTTGGCAATGCCCATTGAAGTTCACCAGTATCTTCAATGATGACAAGCCGATGATCCGGCGTGACTTCAGCCATATGGTTGATAATGGCATTAGTCAGCGTCGTCTTACCGCTCTGTGTGCCACCGACCACAAGAATATTCTCGCGATCTGCGACGGACTGTTTGATGGCATCGCAGTAACGCTGTGAGATGATTGAGGCCTGAACATAGTCATCGAGCGTGAAAATCTTTACCGCCCTCTTGCGGATCGTAAACACTGGAGC
The DNA here is from genome assembly GCF_002278035.1 of Ochrobactrum quorumnocens. Taxonomy (NCBI): domain Bacteria; kingdom Pseudomonadati; phylum Pseudomonadota; class Alphaproteobacteria; order Hyphomicrobiales; family Brucellaceae; genus Ochrobactrum; species Ochrobactrum quorumnocens. Next base: position 489,467 of record NZ_CP022605.1, read on the forward strand.
ACTGACAACAGGTGGAACGAGCGCCTCAAAACGAGAGCCATCCAATGGCAGTTCACATTCGAGGATTGGATCTTGCTTTGTAATCGTTGTATTTAGAAAGGAAGCAACGGTGCCAATCGCAGAGATTGCAGCGGCTCCAAGAATCTCTCCTCCCTGCTCCATCCCTTTCCCAACTCGGTCAACCCAAAGGGAACCGTCTTCATTCAATATGATTTCGATAACTTCAGGATCATCCAGCCAAGAACAAACAGTCGTTCCAAGCTCTCGGCGGAGCTTTTCCTGATTTCGGCGGCTGGCTTCGTCGGTTACACTTAAAATGCGCGTGCTTTGCGTCTCTGTTTTAGTCGTTTGCATATATTGTCTCTATTATCAAAAATAAAATTAACCGGCATTTGACGATGCAATATCAATATTATTTAGAGCATAAAGGTGTTTTCTAATAAAGGATACTCTCAATTAAGCGCTTACTCTCAATTGCTCATAGACAATTGTTAGTTAACTCAGTACCGGTATTTGTATACGTATCTGGCTCGAATGAAGATCACTGCGTAGCGGGGCATTCCCCAACTCTGATTGCTTTTGATCCGTCTCGGCTCGTAGATGTGCTGCCTTTTACTTCTGCGTACCAGATGGTCATTTCGGAGACTAGTGCCCTCGACGGACTGGGCGCTGAATTGATCCAAATTCGGTGTCGCCTATTCGACATTCTAAGTGAACTGCCAGTTGACTACTTTGGACAACGGGCGACTTTCTGCTTATCAACAAGCGGGCGTTGAAGCGCCTAAGGTTCGCTTAGTGGCATCGGAAATTAAGAAAGCCTCGTTTAAATTTATGACACCGAAATGGAGGGCGAGACATTGAATTCAGAAGAAAATGGCCAAGTTATTGAGATTAAGAGTCTGCAAGATTTTCTCGGTGGCCTCAAGATTTTGCTAGCTGACACTTCGTTTCCGCGGGAGAATATTAGTACATTCGATTTTGTGGAAGCTATGCATGCATGGCTTGTAGATGTTGACGGGCAGAACAGCTTCTTTGAGGAGCCGAATGATAAGTACATCACTTGGTCTGATCTTTTCATATTAATCCAAGCTGCAGCGGTATACGAATAGCTCATTAATAAAAATGAAGCTATTCAAACCGCAAAGTCCTATTGTCAATCACTTCCAATCGTTCGTCCAAGTTCAATACGTTAAAGTCAAGGTAATTTCCGCGTTTTCAGAGAGGTTCGTCAGTAGAATTCACGCAGCTAATATTTTGACGGTTTAAATCCGGAGCGGACAGAGGGCGAATTGAATTGTCGTTTCTTCCCGATCATCATGTGCATACCGTTCGTCCCACTTCTTTTAAGTAAGGGAATTTAAATGAATTCCAAGTTTCCGACGTTAGCTACTCTTGAAATAGAGAGTGATCAATTAGTCATCTATAGCTGGGATTACCTCTCAGAGGATTCGAACCCGCCCATTGGCTGCAATGTTCAGATGCTTGACGGCGAAGGAAATGTAATCTGGACTGTGAACGGTATGTCTTCTGACAATTATTGGCGTCAGGGGGTGGATGTATTCGTCGGGTTCCGGAGGTTAAACGGCGCCATTCAGCTAACCTCATTTAGTGGCAACTCATATGATCTGGATTTGAGAACTGGAAAGATAACTTTTTTCGAGTTTCAAAAGTAAGTTATATGGAGTCTGTTCTCACCCCAATCCTATAGAATACGTATGACCTGATGGGGTGACGGCGCTCCTTTATGTGACTTTCGCCAGCCGCACTTTGGCAGCCACCGTAACCTTAACTTTGATGTAAGTCTCAGCGGTGGATAAGAGAGCATGCACGACCGTCGCTCCTCGCTTTACCACCGCCATCGCTTTCCACCTGAGATTATTGCCGAAGCAGTGTGGCTGTATTTCCGGTTTCCGCTAAGCTTTCGCATGGTCGAAGACATGCTGGCATACCGAGGGATCATCGTTACCCACAAGACAGTGCGCGAGTGGGCTGAGAAGTTCGGACGAGACTATGCCAATACAATCCGTCGCCGCACACCGCGCCTTGGCGACAAATGGCACCTTGATGAGGCTGTCGTGACAATCAACGGAGAACGGCACTTTCTGTGGCGCGCTGTTGATCAAGATGGCTTTGTACTTGAAGTGCTGGTCCAGAAACGCCGCGATACCAGAGCCGCCAGACGCTTTATCCGCAAACTCTTGTCACGTCAGGGCGCAGTTCCCCGTGTCATGGTCACGGACAAGCTTGGCTCTTATGGCGCCGCCATTCGTGAGATCGGTCTCACGGTCTGTGATCATCGCCAGCACAAGGGTTTGAATAATCGGGCCGAAAATTCACATCAACCGATAAGACGGCGAGAGCGCGGCATGAAGCGCTTCAAGTCAGCTCGGCACTTGCAACGTTTCGCATCCATTCACGACCCGATTTATAACCTTCATCATTTTCCCCGCCACCGCTTCACCTCTGCCATTCACCGAGAATTACGCCAAACCGCCAATACTATCTGGCGCGATATCGCTGGCCTGTAATCCGCTTGAAACAGCATCAAAGTCCGGGATATGTCCGTAGGCAGGTTAACGTAACGGTGCCTCAGCACTACCTTGTCCGCTCCGGGAAGGATCTGGACAATCGTCAGCGTAGCGGAAACAAGTGAACGGAAAACATTGAGCACGGGCAAATCATCGGGAGGATTGCGATTCCCACCTTATGACCGCATTCGCCAGATATGTGAATCCTGCTTCCTGCACCAAATGTGCGCAAGAACCCGGAATTGCTGTCCGCGTTCACTGAAATACGCAAAAAGCAAGCGAGCCCATTTCGGTAACTCTCAGAGCATCACAGATTGTCTGCTCTTGAGCGACGATCTCCACAGGATGCGACACGTTAAAAGCAGCATACAGGCGTGGATAATATCCGCGAGGTGCCAAAATTAATCCGCTAATTATTCTTTAGGGCGATGGGGATCATCGTTAGGCAAAATATCGCGAATATAGTCTCGGGTTTTCCATTCCGGCGCAGGAGGTGTCGGATGTTCCTTGCGTGGCACGTGAGGAGACTTTCCATTATCGACCATCTGCGGGAGATAGCGTGGACAGTTGGGATAAATTTCACATTCGACCCGTACGACTACTTTAGCTCCAAAATGCCGGTCGAGCACCGCTGGGTCAGTGGTCGCGATGGCTTTGCCATTGATCCTTATACGGCGGCTTTTACCGTCGAAGACGACAAAGAGCATACCAATATTTGGGTTCTTCACAATGTTGCCCAGTGTTCTATACATCGAGTTTCCATCATATTCAGGATATTCAAGCGCATTTGGCCCGACAACTTGAACAAAGCCAGGATCGCCTGACTTGACGTTGCAGTCCACATATCCATCGTAAGCGGATGCGATAAAGAAGAATCTAGCCTGACTTATGATATCTATCTCGTCATCCCAAAACTGATAGTGTTTTCGACGACGCTCAATAGCTTCGGCGGTTCTGCGGCCATCAAATTTGTCTTGCCACTCTCTCATACCTTTATGAAAGAAGGCTCTGTTTTTGAATTCCAACCTATACCCCTTCCTTGCGAACACTTGCACAATAACTGAAGGATTCCATATCCGGAACTATATTCCGTATATAGAATACTAATCGAGGGCTTTGCAAGGTTCTTCCGACGCTCAACAACCCGGATTTGCATCTGAATATGGAAAAACTTGACACAACGATATCCGCCGCACCATTTACCGAGTAATTCAATATACTGAAACGGCCCCTCTATGGAGAATAGCATGACGAAGAAAAGCGGCGCCCCTGCACTTGTGCGTGGTCTACGAGTTCTCGAGTTGATAGCTGGTTCCATGGAGCGACAAAATTTGACGACGATCGCTACAAACCTAGGTATCGCTATGAGTTCTGCACATTCGATCTGCACCACGCTGATGAACGAAGGCTATCTTTCGCGACGTAGCGATGCGACCTTCGACTTGACACTGCGTATCCTTGACTTGGCCAGTTCCAAGATTAACCGCTATGAAATCGTTGAACATTTTCATTCGGCCTGCGACGAGATCCAAATTATCCGAGAGAACGGCGCAACGCTTTCGGTACTTGAGGGACCTGACGTGTACTTTATCGCGACGCGTAACAGCCCACAGCCATTGGGTGTAACGTTCAAAGCTGGCACTAGGCTACCGGCCTGTTGCATGGCAAGCGGGCGCGCCTTGCTGGCGTCTTTAAGCGATGATGAGGTTAAAGCGCTCTATCCAGACGATGAGTTGCCACAGCTGACGAAGGATAATCCCAAGTACCGGGGCGAACTTCTGGCGATTTTACGACAGACACGCGAACAAGGCTATTCTGAAGAAATCAAAGGGACACGTCCGCATATGTGCTCGTATGGAGCCGTCGTGTCAGGGGGAGCGAACAAGGCAATCGCCGGCGTCGCAATTACGATGTATGAGGGTGATCTCACGCCCAAAGTGGAGCTTCAGGCTATTGAGGCTATTCAACTCCTAGCCAGGAAGCTTTCGCGATTCGGCGGCCTTATTCACTAGGCTATTTGCGTCCAAAAAGCTCATTTTCGACGACGTTTGTACAAATCCAACTCAAACGGGCTTGACCGTGAATGGACAACCCGCTAACGCTTATTTATTCCATATGCTGAATTATCTTCAGCCAGTCGAAGTATGTGATGGAGGAGGATACTATGACCTCATTTAGGGCGGCAGCGCTTCAAGCCACACCTGTGGTGGGTGATACGAAGGCAACAGTGGACAAAGTCGTCGATCTTATAGGAAGACTAGCCAACCAGGACGTCAACGTAGCCGTTTTCCCTGAAGCCTTTGTAGGCGGATACCCGAAAGGTGCAAATTTCGGCGTCACAATCGGTTCCAGAACCGCTGAAGGACGAAGCGAGTTCGCCTTCTATCACTCTCAGGCAATTAATGTTCCTGGCCCTGAAACGGCACTCATTGCGGAAGCGGTTCAAGCAGCAGAGATATTTCTTACTATTGGTGTCATCGAACGAGATGGCGGGACTTTATATTGTACTGCACTTTACTTCACGCCTGATGGGCTTGCCGGGAAACATCGCAAGCTGATGCCCACAGCTTCTGAAAAACTTATTTGGGGCTTCGGTGATGGCTCTACGCTGAAAACCGTGGAGACCCCATGGGGGGCGATGGGGGCCGTAATTTGCTGGGAAAACTATATGCCGTTGATGAGGATGGCGATGTTTGGTCAGAACATAAAAATTTACTGCGCTCCTACGGCAGACGATCGAGATACCTGGGTCGCGACGATGCGCCATATCGCATTAGAAGGCCGTTGCTTCGTGATCTCATCGTGCCAATACCTGACGACAGAGGATTCCCCAAGCGCGATTGTTAACCACCTCCCACAAAGCGGTTCGAACGTTCTCATGCGCGGAGGGGCACTTATCGTCAGCCCGTTAGGCCACATCGTTGCAGGTCCTGATTATTCAGGAGAAACAATCCTAATCGCGGATCTAGATACTGACGACATTACCCGAGCGCAGCTGGATTTCGATGTAGTTGGTCATTATGCGCGCCCAGACATATTCCGTTTGGACGTAAACGATGCGCCGCAACAGGTCGTCACGTTCAATAAATAGTGGTTCGAGTCCGGACATCCGTTATGCGTATCTATTGGCAACCCGGACCTTCAAAATCCCGTTCCGCAACTCTCGCTGTCGCTAACTGCGAGTCTATTCACTTATCATTGTAAGGGAGTGTTGTATGGTCTTTCACATCAAGTACGATAGAACGATAGCACCACGCAAACCCGACTGCCACAATCCTGCGGCGCCGCGTTATGCATTGCGCTGGGAACAACCTGTATCCGCGATTATCTCCGACTATTTTGCCATGCAACAAAATGGACTGCCGTTAGGGCGCGAGACGGATTTTTTCAATTTTGCACGCGAAAGCTTTGCGGATGAAGATGGCCCGGATACGTACGAAGTAATGCGGGCGACCGATGAACTCGGTGATACGAATGCGGTCATCGTCGGATATTGGGTGGATGCTGTGCGCCACGCTAGGTTCTGTCTTCGATCCGAACTTACCGCCTGGTTTAAAAGCGACGCTCGTCTGGCTGAAACAAGCGGCGTGTGGCGTGAAACGATTTCGGTACCTTATGACCGGCACGAAACGATCTACTCAGAGAATTGGTATCGCATTGGAATTGGCCGCACCGCGGGTAGTACAATTGTCCCGATAACCACAAATGGCTATTTTGGAGCAGCTCGAGATCGTATACCGTTGTCAGCAATTGATCCATTGAACACACCTTGTAGCGCCCCTCTCCAACAGCCGAAAGAAACTGAGTCAAAGGGGAAGCGAATCCAGATTCGCGCTCCGCTTAATATGGTGACTCTTCGGTCAGGCCAGTACTGGGCCCATGCGCACCAGGAACAGCTTGAAGACTACACCCAGAATATGCGACCGCGACTGATGACAGGGATGAGCTACCTGCTGGATAATAAGCAAAAAACGGGAACGCTCGCGCTTCGCATTCTCACTAATTTAAACGAGGATGGAAGCGAGAAACGTGAGACCTCTGTCCTCGCACACTTCATATCAATGGAGCATCTCGAAAGTTGGGCCGCATCGCATAAGACGCATCTTGATATTTACAAGCATGCCATTGCGATGAACCGTAAATTCAAGCAAGAGCGCGAATTCGTGTCATGGCACGAGTTGTTCGTAAATCAATCTGCAAGCTTCGAGTACGTAAACTGTAATCCCACTACAGGTTTGCTCCCCTTTGCGAGCCTGGAAGGTTTCGACGGAACGGTTGCGACTCCACTCACCAAAGCTGTAGGATAACGGAAATGCTTTCTGAATCTAGTAAGTATTTGACAGTTGTTCCTAGAATGGCCGGGGGTTGCTTGAACACGGCGTTACAGATGTATCAGCAGTTGTTTGCGCTATAAGCTTGACAGACCAATAAAAAATTTTACTATTCACCATCCTGAAACCTCTTCTATATATGGAATATCCTTGATGCCGGTAATCCGTCCTGATTTGAAAGAGCTGAAGGCGACCGCTGAAAGTCTGTCTCTTGACTTATCTTCCGCCGATCTCGATTTCTTTATGGAGGAGATGCAATCGACACTCGACCTTTATGACCTTGTCGAGGCAGAGCCTGATTACCTGCCGGATGTTAAGTATCCTCGCACCTCAGGCATACGGCCAGCCCTCGCAGACAATCCCTTGAATGCTTGGTACGTAAAAACTGATATCAAGGGTGCGGCTCAAGGCAAGCTGTCTGGTAAATCTGTTGTTATCAAAGACAATATTGCTGTTGCAGGTGTCCCGATGATGAATGGAGCGTCAACGTTAGAGGGATATGTGCCGGATATAGACGCAACAGTCGTAACACGTTTGTTGGATGCAGGGGCTACCATAGTAGGAAAAGCGCACTGTGAGTATCTTTGTCTTTCAGGAGGTTCTCATACTGGCGCACTGGGTCCGGTCAGAAATCCTCATCGTTCAGACTATTCGGCTGCTGGATCATCATCGGGATGCGCGGTTCTTATCGCGACTGGCGAAGCCGATATGGCAGTCGGCGGGGATCAAGGCGGTTCTATTCGTACGCCCGCTTCTTACTGCGGTATCGTAGGCATGAAACCAACATGGGGCCTCGTCCCATACACGGGTGCTATGCCCATAGAGCTTACCATCGACCATCTGGGGCCGATGACGCGCACTGTTGCTGATAATGCGTTGATGCTTGAGGTACTCGCGGGATACGATGGATTTGATCCGCGACAATCAGCTTCTATCCAACCCCAACAATACACCGATGCACTCGGAAAATCTGTGGCCGGCTTAAAAATTGCCATCTTAAAGGAAGGCTTTGCACACGCCGAATCCGAAAACGATGTTGACGAAACCGTGCGTGCCGCCGCAGCGAAGTTCAGGCAACTTGGTGCGACTGTCGAGGAAATTTCTATACCCATGCATCGATTGGGTTCGGCCCTTTGGGTTGTCGTCGCATTCGAAGGCGCAACGGAACAGCTGATGAAAGGCAACGGTCACGGATTCAACTGGAAAGGCCTCTATGCCACCAGCATGATCGACGCCCACGCTAAGTGGCGTGAGCGAGCAAATGAGCTCCCGGACTCCGTCAAGAAAACAATGCTGGTCGGAGAAAGTATGATACGAGCAGGCAGCGGTCGATACTATGCGAAGGCGCAAAACCTAACCCGCAAACTCCGAGCTGAATATGACGCTGCACTGGCTCGACACGACCTTTTGTTAATGCCAACTACGCCCATGAAGGCGACACGTTTGCCTGACAACACCGCTTCACGTACGCTCGCCTTGCGTCGTGCCACAGAAAATATGGCCAATACTTTTCCATTTGATCTAACGAGTCATCCGGCGATCAGTATACCTTGCGGATCAATCGACGGTCTGCCTATCGGAATGATGCTCGTCGGAAAGCACTATGACGAAATGACGATTTACCGCGCTGCTCACGCATTTGAACAACTCGAGAGCTAACGGAAATCTTAGCGAACATACCGAAATAAAAAAGGGGAACATGCAATGACTTCAAGACGCGAGTTTCTAAAAAAGGCAGCTTTGTCTTCGGCTGTCCTAGCCGTTGGCCCGGCACTTCTGAATTCAAAAGCATTTGCTGCCGACGACATCCTGGTAGGAGGCATCCACGATCTTTCAGGGGGGCTCGACCTTTACGGAAAACCGATGGCTGATGCGCTTATTCTAGCAGCCGAGGAAATCAATGAGTCTGGCGGACTCCTAGGCAGACAGATACGTCTAATCACCCAAGACCCACAGTCCAACATGCAGCAGTATACTCAAATTGCACAGAAGATGGCCCTTGCGGATAGAGTTGCTGTTGTACACGGTGGTATGACGTCCGCCTCGCGCGAGGTCATCCGACCGGTAATGCGACGAGCTAAAACGCTTTATTTTTATAACACACAATATGAAGGCGGCGTTTGCGACCGTAACACTTTCTGCACCGGTGCAACGCCTGCCCAAAATTTAGCGTCAGCTGTGCCTGAATCGATCAGCCGGTTCGGTAAATCCATTTATATCGTCGCAGCCGACTACAATTACGGACAAATCATCTCCGACTGGGTCAAAAAACTAGCCGCGGAAAACGGCGGTCAGGTGGTCGCAGTTGAGTTCTTTCCTCTCGATGTTTCCGATTTCGGCCCAACGATCCAGAAAATTCAATCGGTCGGCCCCGATATGGTGTTCTCAGCGCTCGTCGGAGGTCCACACGTTTCGTTCTACCGCCAGTGGGCCGCAGCTGGCCTCAATTCGAAAATGCCGATAGTTTCGAGTACTTTCAGTCATGGGCAGGAACAAAAAGTTCTCTCCCCTGCAGAAGGCGACGGAATTGTGACGTTTGCAAGCTATTTTGAAACGATCGATTCCCCCGTCAACAAAGCGTTTCTTGAACGCTGGCATAAAAAGTTCGGCGACAACTATCCCGTCGTTACCGAATTTGCATCGAACACCTATCAAGGTATGCATTTGTGGGCCAAGGCGGTAACTGCCGCAAACAGCATTGATCGCCAGAAGGTCATCGAGGCCTTGGAAGCTGGTATATCAATTGACGGTCCAAGTGGCTTGGTAACTATTGATCCGCAGACTCACCATGTCAAAGTCGATGCACGTATGGCGGAAACAAAGAACCAAACCTTTGAAATCCTGAAGCAATGGGATCAACAAGCCTCCGTCGATACGCAAGCGGTCTGCAATCTCGAGCGTGATCCGGATTCAAACGAGCAGTTCGTCATTACACCGTAAAAGCACTCGAAGTGCCGTATTTTGCCACTATACGCGGGACCGCGTGTAGTGACGCCATCAGCGAAGAACCTTGCCAGTTTGGTGCATAACAGAACGAGCAAGGTTGCCTTCATGGGAGGAAGCCGTGACTTTCGTATTAATTGCTGGGCTGGAGATTCTGTCCAGTGTGGCCAGTCTTATCCTCATTGCAATTGGCCTTGCCATCGTGTTTGGGATGATGCGAGTGATCAATCTCGCTCATGGTGAGTTTCTAATGCTTGGCGCGTATACGGCTATAACGGCCGTCAGTCTCGGTGTGAATTTCTACATCGCAGTCTTAGTTGTAGCACCAATTGTTGTAGGTATCCTCGGCCTAATTGTTGAACGCCTCGTCATCCGTCATCTTTATGGACGCATCATCGATACAATGCTTGCGACTTGGGGGCTATCCTTATTGTTTGTGGGCTTGATAACGACTGTCTTCGGTAATACCACCACCGGCATTTCGTCTCCAATTTCAGCTGTGACGATCGGCTCCGCCAATGTCAGCGGGTACAAGTTCTTTATCATTGGGGTAGCCGTCCTCGTTGTGGGGGCGCTTGTGCTTCTTTTAAAGAAAACTGAGTTCGGTTTGATTGCGCGAGCTACGATGCAAAACCCGGACATGGCGTCGGCAGTCGGCATCGATCCTAAGCGCACCTATGCCCTAACATTCGGGCTCGGCGCGGCTCTGGCAGGCTTGGCTGGCGGAATAATGGCGCCCATAACGGGCGTGATGCCCAGCATCGGGGCAAGTTTTGTTGCGAAAGCATTCATTACTGTCATTGGCGGCGGAGCATCCGTAGTAGCTGGGACGCTCAGCGCATCCACCTTATTTGGCACGGTCAATCAGGTTACTAGTTTCCTGACAACACCCGTTCTCGGCGAGGTCGCCATGCTGCTTGCCGCCGTTGTACTTGTCCGCCTTATGCCACAGGGTATAACCGGTCGAATTTTCCGGAGTAGCATATGATGAGCATCGAATGGAAAAAATACGGGCCTGCGTTTGCAGCTATCGTCTTGGCGATGTCCGCCATCATTTGCGTACCAAAACTTTTCAACGAATATGAAGTCATGCAAATGACCGTCTACGTCATTCTGGCAATTCTTGCCCTCTCCCTTGCCTTTATTTGGGGCTTTGGTGGGATTCTATCCTTTGGTCACGCGATGTTTTTCGGACTGGGCTCATACGCTTATGCAATCGCTGCAATTAATTTCGGTGAGACAACATCGGCGTTTATCGTTGCGATAATCGTTCCTTGTCTTTTTGCAGCACTACTAGGCTACTTTATGTTCTACGGCCGTATCAGTGATGTTTACCTTGGTGCCATCACGTTGACGGTTTCGTTGATTTTTTTCAAGGTCGCAAATTCGACTTCCGGTTCGGCCTACAAGATCGGTGTGGCTCCCCTTGGAGGTTTTAACGGAATTCCGTCGGTACCTAGATTGACCGTACCAGGTTTTCCCACCTGGGAGCTTAACACTATCGAACTCTTCGCTGTCTGCGTTGGTTTTCTAGCCCTTACGTACATCGGATTACGGTTTTTGATCGCAAGTGACTTCGGCCGGATTGTGATATCGGTTAAAGAAAACGAGAAACGTTCCGTATTGCTTGGATACGACGTCCGCCTCTACAAACTGGTTACGTTCATAATCGGGGCCGCAATCGCAGGCGCTGCGGGTAGTCTATATGCGAACTGGGGCAGTTATACCGACCCTACAGTCTTTGCTTTATCGCAATCGGTACAAATCATCATCTGGGTGGTCGTCGGAGGTGTCGGCACACTGATTGGCCCCATCCTCGGCTGCTTCTTCATTCAGTGGTTGACCACATGGCTGACGACGGTTGACAGTGTCAATAAGGACGTCATCCTTGGCGGCATATTAACACTCATGGTCCTTTTGTTACGGCAAGGTTTCGTACCCTCAGTTCGACAGTTCTTTTGTCAGATCAGGTCTAAAACGCCTCCCCCTCGTCATGAAGAGAAAATCGCATGAGCGCTATGTCAAACCTTGTAGAAACCAAAAACCTTGGCATTCATTTCGGCGGGCTCAAAGCGATCCAAAATGTGGACTTTTCTCTCGCTGACGGTGAGCTGCGATGCCTCATTGGTCCAAACGGCGCGGGGAAAACAACTTTTTTCCGCCTGCTCACTGGTGTCCATAGACCCTCAACTGGTAGTGTCACTATCAATGGGACACCAACCAGAGGCCTTCAAACGCATCAAATTGCTAAACTTGGCGTCGGGATAAAGACTCAAATACCAAGTCTTTTCGACAATTTAAGCGTTCGAGAAAACCTCTGGCTTGCTGCACGCAAAACCAATCCTCGTGTCGTCGCTGACGCTATCGCCGACGAGGTGCTCCATACCATCAGACTCAATCACGTTGCTTCGGCTGACGTTGTAAAACTCTCCCACGGCCAACGGCAGTGGGTCGAACTTGGAGTCGTCATTGCCACCCGCCCAAAACTAATTTTGCTTGACGAACCCGCGGCTGGCATGACTGGGAAAGAGCGTGAGCGAACTGCGGAGTTAATTTTGGACATTAACCGGGAATGCTCGATCATCGTGGTTGAGCATGACATGGAATTCATCAAAATGATCGCAAAGAAAGTGACCGTCTTCAACCGAGGTGAGGTTCTCATGGAAGATACGATCGAACGTGTTTTAGCGGACCAACGTGTCAAAGACGTGTATCTTGGGAAGCAGACCGGAGGCGTGACGCTATGATCCTTTCCGTTTCCAATCTTGCATCCGGCTATGGCAACATTCCGATTCTCCATGGCATAAGCTTCGGTGTCGCACAGGGCGAAGCGATCGGAATATGGGGGCACAACGGGATGGGAAAAACGACATTGCTTACGACATTGTTGGGCTTTCGCACAGCGACACAAGGTCAGATTAACTTTGCAGGACATGATATTACGCACTACTCGCCGCATCAGCGCGCGCGAATGGGCTTAGGCCTCGTACCGCAAGGGCGCCAGATATTCCCAGCGCTGACCGTTGCTGAAAACCTGCGTGCAGGAAGTGCTGTTTCAGGAGGACACAAAAAAGGGGTGACGGAGGATGTTCTAGAACTATTTCCACGTTTAAAACCCCTTTTGTCTCGAGCCGGTGGTCTACTTTCTGGTGGCGAGCAGCAGCTTCTCGCGCTTGCTCGGTGCTTGTGTGGTGAGCCCAAAGTGATTATGCTTGACGAGCCCACCGAAGGTATCCAACCGTCGATCAACGAAGAAATCGTCGAGACTTTAATCGCATTGCGTAAGAGCAGAGGCTTGACTTTGATCGTTGTTGAGCAACGCCGGGATTTTATTGCTGCGTTGGCAGACCGCGTCCTAATCTTGCAGAAGGGTTTGATATCAGAGGAAATATCTCCACAAAGTCTTTTGGAAGTTGAAGAGATAAACTGAACCCATCCCGAGTGCATTTATAAGCAGGTACAAACCGATGCAGTGGCATTAAAAATTTCACATAGCTAGTGAAAAGAATGTTGAAAGAGCGCTAGACACAACTACGTCACGTTGTTCCTAGCCTAGCGATATGGAACCCCCATTTGGCTATTCACTCTCAGATTTCAAATCTCCATGTGTTTACGTCCATTATGGACATACGGCAACCAAGGTGCGAGGGATGACTGTCGCTCCGGCTGCCCCGAGCCGTATTTTCTGATTTTATCGAACTCAGAAATATCGGCAATGGTCCCTCGACAAAATAGAAGTGCGGGCCGCGCGAAGACGCCTTTGAATTAGCAACGCTGTTGACTGGTCTTCCCCCAATTAATTGCTGGCGTGGGGCTGCACTGTCGTAACCTTAACTTTGATGTAAGTCTCAGCGGTGGATAAGAGAGCATGCACGACCGTCGCTCCTCGCTTTACCACCGCCATCGCTTTCCACCTGAGATTATTGCCGAAGCAGTGTGGCTGTATTTCCGGTTTCCGCTAAGCTTTCGCATGGTCGAAGACATGCTGGCATACCGAGGGATCATCGTTACCCACAAGACAGTGCGCGAGTGGGCTGAGAAGTTCGGACGAGACTATGCCAATACAATCCGTCGCCGCACACCGCGCCTTGGCGACAAATGGCACCTTGATGAGGCTGTCGTGACAATCAACGGAGAACGGCACTTTCTGTGGCGCGCTGTTGATCAAGATGGCTTTGTACTTGAAGTGCTGGTCCAGAAACGCCGCGATACCAGAGCCGCCAGACGCTTTATCCGCAAACTCTTGTCACGTCAGGGCGCAGTTCCCCGTGTCATGGTCACGGACAAGCTTGGCTCTTATGGCGCCGCCATTCGTGAGATCGGTCTCACGGTCTGTGATCATCGCCAGCACAAGGGTTTGAATAATCGGGCCGAAAATTCACATCAACCGATAAGACGGCGAGAGCGCGGCATGAAGCGCTTCAAGTCAGCTCGGCACTTGCAACGTTTCGCATCCATTCACGACCCGATTTATAACCTTCATCATTTTCCCCGCCACCGCTTCACCTCTGCCATTCACCGAGAATTACGCCAAACCGCCAATACTATCTGGCGCGATATCGCTGGCCTGTAATCCGCTTGAAACAGCATCAAAGTCCGGGATATGTCCGTAGGCAGGTTAACGTAACGGTGCCCGGCTGCCACCTGCCTTCATCGCCATACCATCGATGTGCAGGTAGTTCATGGGACGTAGCGGAGCTGACTGCGAAGCTCGCATTGGGCGTAGCATACCTTTATAGCATAACTCATTGCAGAAGCTGACGATTTCTTCAAAACAACGTCGATGCTCGAATAGGTACAAACCCCGGTCTAACTCTGGATACGGGTGGAACTGACAGGCTGATTGCGCAAGTCGCATTGTACTGCCAGTTCGAGATGTTAGACCAACGTTTTCGAGAGCCTGCAAAGCGTCTGGCCCAACACCAGGTGGGAGGAGGCCTGCTTCAATAAGGTTACCGGTATCCACCGCAGCAGTTAGCGACGAAATGGGCTCAATCTGTTGGGTGTCGCCAATCACCAGCGCCCGCTTTGCAAGTGAGAAAGATGGGCCTGCCACCTCTGGCAAAACCTGCCCCGCCTCGTCCACGATGAGCAGATCAATGTGATTAAACAGATACTCCTGACGCCAACTTCCCGAAGAGTTGTCCCGGCAGATCATTTTCTTGGGGAGAGTAGCAAATGTCGATACAGCGCATGGCGTCAGCATCATTCGGCGGAGCCACATGGCTTCAACAATGTTGCGATCTTCCCGACCACGCCAGTCCCGTTGCAACCGTTGTATATCCGGCAGCGCCTTTTCCATCTCCTGGATCCAGCGGCCTTCCCAGTAATGTGTGGCGAGAAGAAAGAGTTGAAATCGAACAGACACGTCGGCGGCACTGTCCACCTCCAACAGACTTACCTCATCTGTGGCGTTTGGAACGTATATCTTGGCCAAATTGCGCCAGTCCTCTTGCCGAACCAGCAGTTCTGCAAGGCTCGTCTCGGCACTATCATAGGCTTTGGCGGCCTTTTCTGCCTTTGCCACGAAGTTATTGGAGTGTTCCTTAACTCCTCTGTCAATTGTGTCGATCCGACTATCTGACAAAAGACTATCAGGAGCCCCCGCTTGCCGGAGAAAAAGACGAGCACGTAAGACACGTTTTTTCTCAACGGGAGGCAGAAAACTGAACAGTGAGAGCAGCATAGGCTCAGCTGCAAGCCAGCTTTCCCATTTGTGCAAAAGTGCAACTGCCTCGACCTTTTGCATATTGCTGAGCTGCAAAGCCTCCCTGATATTGGCAACTGCTGCTTGCGGCTCTTGACCCAAAAGTTGACACGTGGCTTCTTCTGCTGTGCGACATTTTAAATGCGTGTCATCTATATGAGTGAGCTTTGCAGCTTCTTCCGACAATAGTTCATGCAAAGCTTCAATCACGGAGGCCACAGTCACGTGTGTGAGGTGTGGAAACGCGTTACGCGCTGCCACCAAATAAGCTGCTCGCGCTTCACTCAGATATTCTGCTGTTTCGAGCTTTTGGAAGAAGCTTGCTGTCTGATATTTGGCTGAAGCCTCCTTCTCCTTGCTGTCGGCGGGCAGATAAATCCCAAAACTTTTGACATCTGGTAGCCACCGTCCCGCGAAGGGCCCTTCTCCTTGCGCAAAGTCCTTACCAAAAGCATCTATGATATTGGTCACAGCCTGATTGTTGGTGGAGGCCGCCACGATGAGTGGTGGATCAGCGCGCGCCAAAGCGGCACGCACCCATTCCCCCGCAATCGCCGACAGGAGCATAGTCGTCTTACCCGTGCCGGGTGGCCCGTTCACAGCAAGAATGTCCCCCTCTTTGCTTGTCACAAGATGAGCAAGCGCATCGCGCTGACGATCCGCGACGGGGTGCTCATCGTTAGAATGACCAAGACGCTCCGCCAATGGAAACGGTGATTGGCGGGAAGGCTCCGTATCGCGCGGTACCCGTCGTGCGAAATTTGCGAGAAGCGGTGTCCTAGGCATTTTGCTGATCAAAGTGTCGCTCAAGGCCAATATCTGTCGTACCGTCTCCGGTGCTGTTGTGGCAGGTCTTAACAGTCCATAGCCTACGACTTGATATTCGGGGTGCGTGGCAGGCCAGTCAGCACAGACATCCTTCATCAACTTCCGCCAATGGTCCTGATAATGTCCCCAGAGGTTCGGGGTCTCCTCTTTTCCGGTGAACGGATCATTAGTCAGTGCAAAATCGAGATCAGTAACGTTGCCGATCGAGAACGTGCCGCGCGCAAGAGGTTCGAGAACATCACGGGCAACAACGCTGTTTTGGGGTATAATCCGTCCTTCACGCGTCACCTCGGCAGCTGTTATGATCGGTGTGATATCGACAGGAAGATCATCACCGCGAGCACGGGTGTGCCGAAGCTGCCGTCGAACATGAAGTGGCCGATAACTGACCGCTATACGAAGCACATGTTCAGGCACCCTATCAAAGAGAAAATCGAGTGCCTTTTGTTCCAGTATTCCCGTTTCTGCTTCCTCACGGGACAGTTTGTGGAATTCTTCCACTTGCTTGCCAGTCAGGCAGGCATCTCCAATCACACTGTCAGCAACCGATGAACGCCAGTATTTCAAAATAGATAGAAAAGAATTCGTCATAAAATACCTCAGTTGATGCCGAGCATTCTTTTCGCCATTTTTCAACGATGGTCAATGGAGAATGCGGTGTGATTTCCATCAGAAAATCACCTATATCGCCGCCTTATGAAAGCTGCCCGCGACCCTTCAGAATAACGGAGATAGCTCGGTCTGGTCTGACCCTGATTCAGTGGAGAGGTTGTGTCACTGTTTTCTTGTTATAGCTTCAAATATGATTGGCGTTTTAGGGTCGAAAGCTGACCTACATGAATCCTTAGACGAATGACTGAAACGAAGGCGCATAGTCAGTGTCAACAGCTCTGATGACCAAAAAAGCCCCCGCTTCTCTCTCGTCAGCAATGCGGCTCTCGTTTTTCTTGAAGGATTTGCACCGCCGATCCTGCTATTGATATGCGCTGATTGCCAGTCTAAATTCCCACATCATTGTCTATATATTAGAGAGCCAATCTCTTTTTCCGCGTCTGAAACCCTCGGGCAATCATAATGTCAGTTCAGCGGTAATACGTTCGAACGCTTAACCTGGCCCAAGGCGAAACTGGTTTCGATGGATGCTATATTGTCGAGCCGGGTCAGCTTGTCCTTGATGAAACGCTCATAGGCCTCAAGGTCCGCCGCAACGATTCGCATGAGGTAATCGCGCTGGCCTGTCATAAGGTAGCAATCCAGCACTTCCGGCCAGCGTGAAACGGTTTCCTCGAAACGGTCGAGATCTTCCTCACGCTGGCGCTCAAGCTTGATTGATGCAAAAGCGTTGACGGGAAGACCAACCCGCTTCTGGTCAACAACAGCCGCATAGCCTTTGATGATACCAGCCTTTTCCAGCATCCGCACCCGCCGGGCGCAAGGCGAGGGTGAAAGGCCAACCCTCTCCGCCAGATCGCCGATGGAAATCTTGCCATCGGTCTGCAAGCTGATGAGTATCTTGCGGTCAATCATGTCTAATTCGGAATCTGGCATAAAACACCAATTGTTGCGATCATATTGGTTATCAGAGCCAATATACTAGATTTGTAAGGACAAATATAGTCGGTTCTACCTTCCGGAATATTCTAGCATTCCCCGAAGTCAACAGGCACCCGGGAGAGAGAAAGTGGCCGACCTGAACATGCTCGAGGAATTGGAACGCAAGATACTGTGGCTCGCGACATGGATGATCCATAATGCCAATCATCTGCGCGATAACGGTGATGGCCTGAAGGTCGGCGGCCATCAGGCATCGTCCGCCTCGCTGGCGACGATCATGACAGCGCTGTATTTTCATGCGCTGCAGCCAGAAGACCGGGTTGCGGTGAAGCCCCATGCCAGCCCGATTTTCCACGCCATCCAGTATTTGTTCGGCAACCAGACACGCGAGAAAATGAAGAACTTTCGCGGCTACAAGGGCGTGCAATCCTATCCCTCACGCACCAAGGATGTCGATGACGTGGATTTCTCCACCGGCTCGGTCGGTCTCGGCGTGGCACAAACGCTGTTTTCATCGCTTGTGCAGGATTACGTTCAGGCGAAGAATTGGAAAAACGCTGCTCCAGTAGGCAAGATGGTTGCCCTTGTTGGCGACGCCGAAATGGACGAAGGCAACATTTTCGAGGCGCTTCTTGAAGGCTGGAAGCACGGTGTGCGCAACACCTGGTGGGTGGTCGACTACAATCGCCAGAGCCTCGACGCCGTGGTGCGCGAAGGTCTTTGGGAGCGTTTCGAGACGATTTTCCGCAATTTCGGTTGGGATGTCGTTCTAATCAAGTACGGCACGCTGCAACAGGCGGCATTTGCCGAACCTGGCGGAGAAAAGCTGCGCGAGTGGATCGATGCATGTCCGAACCAGGACTATTCGGCCTTGACCTTTCAGGGCGGTGCGGCCTGGCGCAAGCGGCTGATGGACGACCTGGGTGATCAGGGATCGGTGTCGAAACTGATAGAGCGTCACAGTAATGACGAGCTTGCGGCTCTGATGGCCAATCTCGGCGGCCATGACCTGGCAACGCTGCTCGGTGCTTTTGATGAGGCGCGCAAGCACGACCGTCCGGTATGCTTCATTACCTATACGATCAAGGGTTTTGGCCTGCCGCTGGCCGGCCACAAGGACAACCACGCCGGACTAATGACGCCGACCCAGGTGGAAGCGCTGCGCGAGACAATGAATGTGCGCACGGGACATGAATGGGACATGTTCGAGGGAATGAACATTCCGGAACAGGCGGTTCGCGAATTTCTGAAAGCCGTGCCTTTTGTCCAGCGTGGCCGCCGTCGTTTTGACGCTGCCAGAATTGCCGTGCCGAAAAAGCTGGAATTCAACGCACAGTCCGCCATGTCCACCCAGCAGGGTTTCGGTTTCGTCATGCACGAGATCGCCCGCTCCGATACGCTATTCGCTTCGCGCGTCGTTACCACTTCACCCGATGTCACAGTCTCGACCAATCTCGGCGCATGGGTCAACCGACGCGGCCTGTTCTCAAGGGAAACCATGGCCGATCTGTTCAAAACAGAGCGCATTCCCTCTACTTATAACTGGGCCTTTTCGCCTGGCGGGCAGCATATGGAACTGGGTATTGCCGAAATGAACCTTTTCATCATGCTCTCGGCGCTTGGTCTTTCCCATTCGATTTTCGGAGAACAGCTGCTACCTATCGGCACGCTATACGACCCGTTCATCGAACGCGGCCTCGATGCGCTCAACCATGCCTGCTATCAGGATGCCCGCTTCATGCTCGTCGCCACGCCTGCGGGCGTGACGCTTGCGCCGGAAGGCGGGGCGCACCAGTCCATCGCCACGCCGCTGATTGGCATGGCGCAAGATGGTCTCGCCAGTTTCGAGCCTGCCTTTGTGGATGAACTTGCAGTGATAATGCGCTGGGGGTTCGAACACATGCAGCTCTCCGGCGAGGCGGCGGCGGACAATACGACCTGGCTTCGTGACGAAAATGGCGGCTCCACCTATCTGCGCCTGTCGACGCGTACCATCGACCAGCCGAAGCGGCAGATGACACCGCAGCTTGAACAGGACATCGTCAACGGTGCCTACTGGATGCGCAAACCCGGCCCCGCTGTCCAGGTAATTATTGCCTATACGGGTGCGGTAGCGCCCGAGGCGATAGAGGCAACCGGCCTGATGAGCGAGGACCGTCGCGATATCGGGCTTCTGGCCATCACCTCCGCCGACAGGTTGAATGCGGGCTGGACCGCGGCGCAAACGGCGCGTGAGAATGGGCTTTCGCACGCGACCAGCCATATCGAACGCCTGTTGGCCGATGTTCCTTCCCATTGCGGTATCGTTACGGTCATCGATGGTCACCCGGCGACGCTTGGCTGGCTGGGTTCGGTTCACGGGCACCGCACCCGCTCGCTCGGGGTCGACCACTTTGGACAGACTGGTTCTATCGCCGAACTCTACCGCCATTACGGCATCGATGCGCGCGGCATTATTTCCGCCGCCGAGTCGGTCACACCGGGCAAACCGATCAGGCGTTTCGGATTTGTCTGATCGCCGCCTTAAGCAGGGCCCGCCCCGATTATTAGAACAGGCAGTCCTGCCTGTTTTTCAAAAGAAAACTACTGATACCAGCACATTCGCGGCCCTAGCCTCTTTTCCTGAAGCCGACCGGTCGACTATAGTCTTGTGATGAATATCGACCGGCTGAAAACCAAAGCGGCTTCGGAACTGGTTCTTGATGGTGTAGGCGCGCCCTATCAGCAGATCGAGAGAGCCATTCGCAGCAAGATACAGACTGGCGCATGGCCGCCTGGTTACCGGATTCCGCCCGAAGAGGAACTGGCGGTCAGCCTTGGTGTGTCAAGGGCTCCGCTCAACAAGGTGCTTAACAACCTTGCCAACGCAAAGATTATCGTGCGGCGGCGGCGGCTTGGCACTTTCGTCAGCGAACGGACAGATAATCATGCCGTGATCGGCATTATCGATATTCGCAACAAGATCGAGCAATCCGGCAAGGAATACAGTTTTGAGCTCCTGAAACACGAGATCGTCAGTGCCGAAGACGCCTATGGTTGGCAAGAAGCCGTTCGCAACGAGCAGCTTTTGCGGCTGGAACTTGTTCACAAGGCAAATGGCGTGAATGAGGTTTTCGAGGAACGCTTCATACGCATTTCTGTCATTCCAGAAGTCGAATTCCAGAAGTTCGATGCGGTGCTGCCCAACGAATGGCTGCTGGCGCGACTGCCCTGTACCCGGCTGGTCAATACGATCCGGGCCGCAAGCCCCGACCGCCGGATTGCAAAGGTGCTCGGTCTTACGCTGAACGAGCCGGTGCTGGTATCCGAGCGGCGCACCTGGGCGCATAATGATGCGCTGACGTGGGTCAAGCTGTCTTTTCCCGGCTATCGCAACGAGTTCGTCGGCGAATTCAGCCCTCTTGAACCCCTCGCAAATCTGGGCTGAAGGTACATTACATGGTGAATGACATGGATGGAATTGCGGGCATGAGCGCGCTCTCGCGGGACCTTCGGGAGAAGTTTTTTCTTGAAGCGCCGCAAGAAGTGACGCTTGTCATATCCTCCGACCCGCTGAACAAGGCCTATCTGTCCGGCTATGTCAGCATGACGCATGACCTTGCGCCCGCCTACAGGTCGGCAGTTCTTGCCTCGCGCGATAATGTCTCGCTGGTGGTAAGTGCCGCCGATGCCGGTCCGGCTCGTAATTTTTTTGCGGATGCCAGCCACCTTTACCGTTATGGAGAGTTCTACTTCGAAACAACCGATGATGCATTTTCGGAATTCCGCAAGGATACCCATGCCGGTTTTCAGGAAGCGTTTGCCCATGCCATTAGAGCACATCGATCTGCGGACGGCCTTGTAGGCGTGGATCGCTCAAATGACGATGTGGCCTGGGCGCTGTGCCGCGAAATTCTCGGAGAAAACAGGGTGCGGGATATCACACCGGATCTTGCTCGGACGCGCGCCACCAAGATTGAAGGCGAGGTGGTGCGCCTTCGCAGGGCAAGCCAGCTTGTCGAGGAGGGTTTTCGCCAAGTGGCGGAAATTGCCCGCCCCGGATTGACCGAACGCGATCTTGCTGCCGTAGTCACCCGTTCTATGGTCGCGGGGGGTGGTGTGCCGCGCTTCGTATCCGTAACCTCGGGCATCAGATCGGCGCTTGCCGATGCCTATCCGACTGACCGGAAAATGCTGGCTGGCGATATCCTGCGCATCGATGCCGGCTGCACGGTCGACGGATACTGGTCGGATATAGGGCGGACATTCGTGTTTGGCGAACCCGATGCCCGACAGAGCAGGATTTACGAGGCGCTTCATGTCGGGCTCGAAGCGGAACTGGCGGCTGTTCGTGCCGGTATACAGGCCGATGCTCTGTTTGCAATCGCTATGGAAAGCGTTCGTTCGAGCGGCATTCCCCATTACCGGCGGCAGCATTGCGGGCATGGCATAGGGTTAAAATCTTATGACAATCCGACAATCAGAACTGGCGACACGACCTTGCTTCGGGAAGGAATGTGTCTGTGTCTCGAAACTCCCTATTACGAGATCGGCGTCGATGGAATGATGGTAGAGGACATGATCCGGGTTACGACCACGGGCTATGAGCCGCTGACGACGATTTCACGCGAACTAGTCGTCATTTCCTGAACGCGACTCACTGTTCCACAGGCGCGCACAGGCCGTATAAAGCGTCTCCGGCGGCGCTCAATGTCGGAAACCTGCGATAGACAACGATGCCATCGGCTGCGAAGCGAAGCTCCGTCGGCTCGTTGAACGGCAACCCAATGGGATGCAGAAACCCCGCCAGGTCACCCTTGCGCACAGTCGATCCAACCTGTTGCAACGGCTCGAAAAGACCATCCGATAGTGCATAGATTGATGTTTCGGGCGGCAGCATCCTGAGCATGCGGGTTGGCAGCTTTTCCGGCGCCAGAAGCTCGGGGACGACACCGAAGTCCCGCAGAACACGGCGTATTCCCGCTTCAGCCAGCGTTATGCCGCCTTGCGACAATCCGGGCCCACCGCCAAGCTCCGTGGTCAGGGCGGCAAGCCCATGCGCGGCAGCCGATGCGTAGAGCGTCGTTGCGCCGCCGCCGCCCCGGCCATCGGTGAGAATGGTGTTGGGCGCGGAGAAGCTGTCGAGCAATGCGGCAATGCGCTTTTCCTGCTTCGGCATACGCCCCCGATGTGCAAAGGCAACCGGCATATAATCCAGAGAGCTTCCGCCGGAGTGAAGATCCAGCACATAATCAGCCAGCGGAAAAAGAGCTGTGGTTACATAGTGGGCAATCATGCTTGTGGGCCCGCCATTTGCGATGCCTGGAAACAGCCGGTTGAGATTGCCGGAATCAAGCGGGGAATTTCTGCACCCAGCAATAACTGCGGGGCGGTTCAGTTCAGGCAGTATGATGACGCGGCCCCTGACCTTCGTATCGCACAATGCGGCAGCAATTCTGCGGAGGGCAATCTGTCCCTCATATTCATCGCCATGAGTGCCCGCCGTGAGCAGAACCGTAGGACCTTCGCCGCCATTGATGCAGACCATGGGCACTGGAATCCAGCCATAGGCCGACGTATCGGATGAAAAAGGCACCCGGGCATAATCGCTCTGCACACCGCGCTGTTCGAAGTCAATTGTCGTCCAGACCTGGCTTTTCATCTTGCCTGTCATGCTGGCTCCCTTGTTTCTGCTTAATCAGTTCATCAGGTAAAAATATCCGGCTCACACATGTTTCATACGAAATTCCGGGGCTGTCGGCACTGCGGCCGCAAAACATGCCGCCAGAACACAGATAACGGCCGTGGCGACAAGAACCGTCGTCATCCCCACCCCTTGCGACAAGGGCGCGATAGCTGAAAGCCCGAGCGGCGCAAGGCCATAGGATACGATAAAATCCAGCGATGAAACGCGGGCCAGCTTGCGGCGCTCCATTTCGCCCTGGATAGCGGTAAACCAGATGACGTTGAAAAGCTCCATCCCGAAACCGGCAATCACATAGGCCGCCATCGGTATCCAGAAAATTTCCGGCACAAGAAGGCTGAGCGGCACTGCGCTATAGGCACCCAAACCGGCAAGCGCCCACCAGCCTCTTTTGACGGGTTTCCAGTAAGAGATTGCAATGCCGCCCAGAAGTGCACCGGACATATAGGCCGTAACGCTACCGGCCAGCAGGCTCGCATTATTGTAAACGGTCGTGCTGATCAGCGGCACGAGAACGCCGGTGACGGAATAGCCGGTGGCGATCACCGCCGACAGCGCGGCTAGCGCTGCAAAGAACCACGGATGGCGGCGCGCTTCATGATAGCCTTCGAGCAAGTCGGCGACGAACCTTACAGCAAGGCCTGTTCCCGCGACAGTCCGCCCGGTTTCACCATGCGGTTCGGCGGGCCATGGCGGAAGTAGCGCGCTGATCATCCACAATAAACCGATGGAAAGAAAAGCCGCTTCCAGCCCAAACATGGTTGCCACGATGGTCGCCGCCGCCGGGCCGACAAGGATCGTTGCCCGCACCGAAAAACTAAGCGCCGCATTGGCAATTTGAAGATCTGCCTCCGGCACAAATACGGGAACGATGGACTGGTAGACCGGCCTGCAAGCGCCCTGCCCCATGCCCGAAAGCACAACGCCTGCTGCGGTGAGAATGGAGAACGGTCGCATATCTCCCGCAAGGTCGATAAATATCAGCGCTGCGCCGCAGGCGGCAATCAGGCTCGACACCAGAATAATCCGACGACTTCCCACCCGATCCGCCATGACGCCTGCAACCGGCACGGCGGCCAGAAAACCCGCCGAGCGCAGCGCGAGAAATATGCCCAGATCAACCGTAGAGAGAACAGCATCCGCAACTGCGAAACCGAGAACAAACGGCAACGCCCAGGTGGCGATACCCGATGCGGTATTGCCCGACCAAAGCCGGAAAAAACTTATGGAACGGACGCTGGACACTGGCTCTAGTTGCCCTGGCCGGGCATATTCATGCTGCTGCGGATTTCCTCGAGAATGCGGACCCAGCTGCGCACGCCCTTGTGAAAACGCCCGACATCATAACGTTCGTCCGGTGCGTGGATGGCATCATCGGGCAGGATGAAGCCAATCACGATACAATCGATGCCCAGCATATCGCGGAACTGCTGCGCAAGCGGAATGGAGCCGCCGGAACCCTTAAGGATGGTTGGTTTTCCCCATTCCTCCTCGAGGCCGCGAGCGGTAGCTTTCACGAACGGATTGTCCTCGGGCATGGCGACGGCGCTGCTTCCGGGAAACCCCTCGAATTCCACCGTGCAACCATCCGGCAGGCGGGAGCGGACATAGGCCTGGAACAGTTCGCGTATCCTAGTTGGATCCTGCCCTTCCACCAGCCGGAAGGAAAGCCTGGCGGTTGCCGATCCGGGAATCACCGAGCGCTCGCCCGGCCCCTGATTGCCGCCGGTGATACCGTTCAGATCGACGGTGGGTCGCCCCCAGATGGCCTCCAGAAGCGAATAGCCATTCTCGATAACGCCGCCGCGCAGATCGACCTTTTCAACAAGGTCGGTCTCTTGCGCCAGTGCCCGCCATTGCTGGCGAAGCTCCGGCGAGATGTCGCTCACACCATCATAGAAACCCTTAATCATCACGCGGCCATTTTCATCGTGAATGCCTGCAAGGATCGCGCTGAGAATACGAACGGGATTGGCCGCGATGGCACCAAAAAACCCTGAATGCAGATCGCCATTCGGCGCGTGCACCGTCACCTTTTCGTGGAGAAGCCCTTTGAGACGAATGCTCAGCGCGGGCTGCGTGGGCGACCACATATCGCTGTCGCAGATGAAGGCAACATCGCAGGCCAGTTCTTCCCGGTGGGCTTCAAGAAAGGCGGGCAGGCTATGCGAGCCGGATTCTTCCTCACCTTCCAACAGGACAATCACCTTGCCTGGAAAATCCCCATGAATGTTTTTCCAGGCGCGCAACCCTTCGATGTATGTCCAGAGCTGACTTTTGCTATCCGATGCGCCACGGCCATAGAACCGGCGACGCCCGTCCTCCTCGATAATCTCGGGTGCGAAGGGCGGGTGCTTCCACGCGTCCGGTTCGCCGACGGGCTGCACATCGTAATGCCCGTAAAAGAGCATTCTCGGGCTGTTTTCGGCAACGGCACCGGCCGAGTGGGCGAGCACCAGCGGATGGCCGTCGGTTTCGACAATGCGCGCGTTGAAGCCAAGCTCGGCAAGCTCGTTCTCAAGCCAGCGCGCCGCCTGTCCGATGCCCTCCGCACCTGAGGGATCGCCCGAAATGGAGGGGATCGCTATCAGATCGAGGAGTTTGGTCAGCCCGGCTTCGAGGTTGCGATCCGCCTCCTGAAGCGTTTTCCCTATGTCAGACATCCGCTGTTTCCCTTGATAGAGCTGCCGGGTGGACTAGCCGCCCGTTTATGCCGGTCAGATTTCGAAACCGAATTCCGTTTTGAGATAATCGCGCAGTGATGCGATATCCGCCTTCACAACGGGCGCCTGCCTGGGCTCCGTCGGCTCTTTCAGTCCTGTCGAGCAACCGATAACCACCACAGGACCATCGTTTTCGAACCCTGCGATATGATCCAACGCCGCAAATGCCGCACTGGAGGAATATTCCTGCCACAGACCCTGACGCGCCATGACGGCATGGGCTGCCCACGCCGCATTATCATCTACCAGCATCGGCAAGCCGTTGCTTTCGCGGATGGCGACAACCGAGCGATAGCCATTGACCGTCGTGGCGGTACCGGATTGAAAGGTCGGCCTCGCCTCGACGGTGATTGCCGGAACCCCGGCCTCAATTGCATGAAAGAGCGGGCCACGGGCGGCTGGCTCGATGGAAACGAGCTGTGGTATGCGGTCGGTATGGCCCAAAAGCTTCGCTTCGTTGAAGCCCTTGTAGATGCCGTAAAGCATCTCGCCATAGCCGGTCGGCACCAGCACGGCAGATGGGGTCTGGCCATCGAGATCTGCAAGGATTTCATAGGCAATAGTCTTGTAGCCTTCAGGCCCCCACGGGTGACCCGTATGGACCGATGTCAGATTGCTGACTGGATAGGTGCCTGGCAGTTCCTGAAGCGTACGCAATGCCGGCCAGCGATCCTCGGCGGGCAGGAATACGGGAAATGCGCCATAGCCAAGGATCATATCGCGAAATGCCGGACTGACTTCCGGCATGGTCAGCACAATGCAATTAAGACCGGCGCGGCTGGCCATTGCAGCGGCCGATACGCCATGATTGCCTGAAGAAGCGACTATGATCGTCGAGGCGCCCTCATAAAGCGCCGCCGAAACCGTGAATGTATTCAGCCGGTCCTTGTGACTCCAGGTCGGGTTGCGGCTCTCGTCCTTGACGAATACGCTCCGGTCACGGAAGGCGGGCGGCGCAACGCTGGAAACATCGACCAGCGGCGTATTCCCAACCGGCATGGTCATTTTTGGGTGAAGTGGCGGCAGGATTTCCTGCCAGTCATTCCATCTCGTCCCCTTCGAAAAACGAACTCGGGATACGGCTGCATAGTCGTAATCCACTTCCAGCGGAAACTGCATGCTTTCATTCGAAGTTTCGGGGCAACCCGAAAGCAGGGCAGGCAGCAGCGGAAAAGCCGGATTTCCCGGACCAAGCGATCTCTGTCCCTTCGCAAGCGAGGGAGTCTCGATATTCAGATCTGTCATCGTGTTACCTTCAAATTACCTGGACAATCTTGGTCCTTCGGAGCGCAAGCTGTAGCTTGCGCTAGTGCAGTATCTGCTCAAGGAAGTGCCTGGTGCGCGCTTCGTTCGGGTTTTCGAAAAATATGGACGGTGGCGCTTCCTCGACGATCTTGCCCTGATCCATAAAGATGACGCGATCGGCGATCTTGCGCGCAAAGCCCATTTCATGCGTTACGCAGATGATTGTGATGCCGTCCTGCGCCAGGTCTGCCAACGTTTCCAGCACCTCCTTGACCATTTCCGGGTCGAGTGCGGAGGTTGGCTCGTCGCATAGCAGGACCGATGGTTTAACGCAGAGTGAACGCGCGATGGCTACACGCTGCTGCTGCCCGCCAGAAAGCTGCCGGGGATATTTATCTGCCTGCTCGGGTATTCTCACCCGCTTCAGATAACGGCGGGCAATGCCATCGGCCTCGTGGCGGGGTACCTTGTGAACCCACCGTAGCGCCAGCGTGCAGTTCTCCAGCACGGTGAGATGTGGAAAGAGGTTAAACTGCTGGAAAACCATGCCGACATTCTTGCGAACCGCATCCAGCACCTTTGATTTCTGCGAAAGCTCGACACCATTGACGGTGATCTTGCCGCCCTGAAAAGATTCAAGGCCGTTGATGCAGCGGATCATAGTTGATTTACCGGAGCCGGAAGGACCGCAAACGACGATCTTTTCACCTTCACGTACGCTGAGATTGATATCGTCCAGGACCTGGAAGTCACCGAACCACTTGCTCATCTTTTCAATTTCAATCGACTTTTCGATATTCGTGTCGGGCATGCCTGGCCCCTTTCTTTCAGATCATGGGCAGGGTGGTCACAGCGCTTCGACGCCTCCCCGCCCCGAAACGGAAACGAGCGAGAAAAGCATCGAGATAGCGACCCGTGTGATGATGGTGATGCAGAGATATATGATGCCGGCAATCAGCAGCGGCTCATAGATATCGAGCGTGCGTGAGCGGATTTCATTGGCAAAGCCCATGACATCCATGACCGTGACCGTAAACGCCAGGGCCGTCGACTTACAGAGCATGATGACTTCTGTCGTATAGGCGGCGAATCCGTTGCGCAGCATGGCTGGAAAAATTGCTACCCGGAAGGTCTGGAAGCCGGTCAGTCCCAGCGATCTGGCCGCCTCGATCTGCTCCTTTGGCGTCTGATAGTAGGAGCCACGCAGAATCTCCGACGTATAGGCCATTTCTACGATAGCCAGACACAGAATCGCGCACCAGAACGGGCTGGAAAATATGTTCCACAGAAACGTCTCGCGGATGATGGGCAGAACCGGAAAGCCGTAATAGATGACATAGAGCATCAGCAGCATGGGTACGCCGCGAATACAAAACATCAGGTTCCAGACGATTTTTGATGTCAGGCCGCCGAAACGGATCTGGACAAAGGCCATAAGCGCGGCGAGCACAAAGCCGATCAGCAGCGAAATGATGAACAGGCTGAGGGTGGTGGAAAGCCCGCCGAGAATTTCCTGCGTATAGGAGATGATGAGATCCATCACACGCCTCCCATCGGCTGGCGGGAGCGTCTTTCAAGCCGGTGAAACAGCTTCGCCGAGACGAATGCGAAGACGATGAAGATCGCGATGGCAATGCCGTAGAAGGTAAAGGGAGCACCGGTTGAACGCGCCCCGAGCGAGGCGATGCGCACGATATCGGAAATGCCGATAATGCTCAGAAGCGCCGTTTCCTTCATGCTGATCAGCCAGAGAGAACTGAGATGCGGGATCATTTTTCTGTAGACTTGCGGCAGGACAATGAGCCCCAAAGACTGCAAGCCAGAGAAACCGAGCGCCCGGCCCGCCTCATGCTGCCCGGCAGGAATATCCGCCCAGCCGGCCTTGAAGAGCTCGGTTGAATAAGCACCGAGCACGATCGATGTGGACATGATGCCCGGCACCAGCGGACTGATCTTGATGTGAGACATGCCCGGAATGACAGAGATCAGGCTGTTGAGAGTGCCATCAGCGGTGTAGAAAATCAGGATCAGCAGTAGAATGTCTGGAAGGCTCCGGAAAATATAGGTGTAAAGCCTGACGACGAAGGCTGCTCCCTTAAGTCGCGAACTGGCGACCATTGCAAGCATGATCCCGATCAGCATGCTGAAGGCGAAACTGAAGATTGCCACTATCAGGCTGACGCCGAAGGCTCTCGCAAATTGCCAGCCCCAGCCAGATTCCAGATACTCAAGCATGCAGATAACCCGTTTCTGTAGCGCCATGTCGACGCAAAATTTATGCCGATTTCCTGCCAAGCGCACATTTTTCCCGACGCTGCCCGGGAAATACCCGGGAAGCCAGAGGGTGCGACTCCTGATATTATTCGAAGCCGGGTAGTGGCTGCTTTTTAGGCGCTGGTGGAGATGGAATTTCAGGCTTGCTACCGCCCTCAGTTATCGGGGCAGCCGATCATCACAATTGCGCTATGGAAGCAACAGGCCACGAAATCACTTGATTGGCGGGCCCCATTTTTTGGCAAGCTCATCCCAGACACCGTTGTCGCGTGTCGTCTTGAGCGCAGCGTTGAATTCATCCCGCAGCGCCGTATCTGTCGGACGGAAAGCCATGCCTATACCTTCCGATACCTGGACCGGATCACCGATATTGATCAATTTCGGTGCGTCGTCTTTTTTCCCAACAAAGGGCTCGATATCGCCGAGAACTATATCAATACGACCGGTCTTGAGGTCAGAAACCAGGGCATCCATGGATGGATA
Source organism: Ochrobactrum quorumnocens (assembly GCF_002278035.1). Taxonomy (NCBI): domain Bacteria; kingdom Pseudomonadati; phylum Pseudomonadota; class Alphaproteobacteria; order Hyphomicrobiales; family Brucellaceae; genus Ochrobactrum; species Ochrobactrum quorumnocens. The sequence goes on from NZ_CP022605.1 coordinate 519,766, forward strand.
ACGCCGGACTTCCAGACCAGGATAGGTCTTTTCGATATAGGCCGCATTCGTCGTGCCTTGCTGCACGCCAATCGTCTTGTCCTTCATCGTTTCCGGTGAAATGTGGAACTCCTTGCCTTCGATCACACCGAAATATGAATAGGTGCGCGCATAGGGCTCGCTGAAGATAACACGCTTTTTTCGCTCTTCAGTAATACCCATGCCGCCGATGACGACATCGAACTTGTCCGCAAGTAGGGCGGGAATGATACCGCTCCATTCATTGGTCACGAAGCTACATTTGGCCTTCATGATCTCGCACATGGCATTGCCGAGATCGATATCGAAACCCTGGAGCGTGCCATCCGCGGCCGTCATGTTGAACGGAGGAAAGCCGCCTTCATTGGCGATAACAATTTCGCGCTGCTCTTCGGCTTGAACGCCTGACAACGAACCAGCAAACAGCGCAACAGTCAGCGCCGCAATTGATAGAGGCAATTTCATTGTTGTTCCCTTTTTTATTTGTAATTACAATTAAACCTCTCGCAATCCGGATGTCAACGGCATTGCCCAGTTTTTTTGTAATTACAAATGATGGATAGGCTCTCCGACAGCGATGCAGATGCTCAAGGTGACCCCCGCGCTTGCCAACGTGTTTGCAAGACTTTCGAAAATCGGAATAAAGGAATGGCGTCACAAGAGAATAAGAAAACGCAGGATTACCAGATCGAACTGCAATCTAAATGACTGATTGCCAGTCAAAAATCTTTGCTCTACGCAGTTAGTGTAGCTTTTAAAGCTACTTGGATCCGGCGATTTAGCATTACAAACATTAAGTTAACACAATCAAGGCCAGTCCTGCGACAACGAATATCGCTCCAACCCAAGCTCCTGGGGTTGGCTTTTGACCCGTGCGTAGCCACAGCATCGGAAGAATAATGACTGGTGTCGTTGCTGAAATCGTAGAAACTATGCCTGTTTCTCCGCCTGAAAGAGCGAATAATAGCAATGTCATACCCATCGCGAGCGAAAGAAACCCCGATAGAGCGGTCATAGATGCCACTTGCATAGACATGCGGTTACGCGGTCGAACTGCTGCTATCGGAAACGCAGAGAGAACGCTGAGGCAGCAGGCCGCCGTGCCAACACGAAGCAGTGAAGCGAGAAATGGATCGATACCACTTTCCATGACTGGTCGCACAATGATGGAGCCGATTGCCTGTCCAATCGCTGCCAGAAGACCCAATGAAATGCCCGCAACTAAAGAACCTCGAACTGTCTCCCACGGATGTGTAACCACACGGCGATTATTGAAGAATATTGCAAAGCATACTCCGACGATCGTGACTGCGATACCGATGACTATCCGAAGGTTTAGTGTTTCACCCAGCACTGCCCATCCGAGGAACGCCGCGATCGGCGCATTCATGGCGAACAAAATCCCTGCACGGCGCGGCCCCAATCTGTTGAGCGTTGCAAAGAGCATGGTGTCGCCAAGGAATATGCCTATGATGCCGGAAAGGAAAAGCGGGATCGCTGTGGCAATAGTCAATCCATGCCATGTTCCGGTCGCCACCACATAGATAATCAGCAAAAAACTGACAAATATCTGCCGCATCTGATTGAATGTGAACGCGCCGAGATGACCGGCAGGTCCAGCAGAAATGAGACCGGTAAGAGCCCAGCATATAGCGGCTCCTAATGCTGCCAGTTCATAAATAGGCATAGCGACCTTTGGAAAATCTGAAATTTTTAATTTTCGATGTGGGGTACCTGATGGGCTTAACGTTCACCTATCCGACGTCGATAGCGATGGCAAACATGAAACGAAGCTTCTGATAAGAGCAGCGACGAATATTTCGACTTACCTTTTCCCCGAAGATTAAAAGTAAAGATTTATACCCAAACCGCATAAATCCTATACCTGATTTGCGTTTGTTAAATCGAATGGGAGCTTTCAATATCGCGCTTAATAAAAGCACTGAGCAAAAAGCCAGAGGGAACTTGATGACACAGCCATTGATCGGAGACCCAGGGAAACTGGAAATCGTCCCACCGCGTCGTTGGGCAACGAAAGCTCTCGCAGTCGCGTGCGTCGTCGCAGTTTTGTTTCTTATCAGAGCTTTCTGGAAAGGTGACATTGCCTGGCAATATGTCTCTGCAAATCTGTTTGCACCTGCGGTGCTCTCTGGCGTCGTCAATACAATTATCATGACGTTCTGCGCGATGGCGATTGGCATATTGCTAGGCGTGGTAGCGGCAATGATGCGTATGTCGGATAATGGTGTTCTGCGTAGTATTTCAATCGGTTATGTTTGGTTGTTTCGCGGCATTCCAGCTCTGCTTCAATTACTTTTATGGTTCAATCTGGCGCTTATTTTTCCAACCATTGGTATTCCGGGACTTTTTTCAGTCAAGACTGTCGAAATTATGACCCCTTTTGTAGCGGCATTTCTTGGTCTTGGAATTCAACAGGGCGCTTATACTGCCGAGGTTGTGAGAGCCGGCATTATGTCCATTGATAAAGGACAAACGGAAGCCGCTCAGTCAGTTGGTATGACGAGTCTCCGAGCGATGATCAAGATCGTTCTCCCTCAGGCGATGCGTGTGATCGTTCCACCAATTGGCAATGAAACAATCGGCATGGTTAAGCTCACTTCACTGGCAAGTGTCATCCAATATTCAGAAGTCCTTCGAAGCGTTGAAGATATTTATTATGTCAACTCACGCGTTATCGAACTGCTGATTGTTGCTGCAGTTTGGTACATGGTAATAGTCACCGTGCTGAGTATTGTTCAGCTCTATGTCGAACGGCATTTCTCAAAAGGTTGGGGAAGACGCAATCCGAAGCAGCAAATTGTTCAGACAATCGCCGAGGAGGAAGCATGATGGAACCGATCATTCATGCTCGCGGGCTTCAAAAATATTACGACAGTTTTCACGTCCTCAAAGATATCAACTTTGATATTCATAAAGGTGAAGTCGTTTGCATCATCGGTCCATCCGGTTCAGGCAAAAGCACCTTTCTGCGCTGCATAAATCAGCTTGAGAAAATCAATTCGGGATATATTTCGGTCGATGCTGAAATAGCTGGCTTTCGCATTGAAGGAACGAAGCTCTATCCGCTCAGCGACAAGCAAAAAGCAAAACAGCGCCAGGCTGTTGGCATGGTGTTTCAGCGGTTTCATCTCTTTCCGCATCTCACCGTTCTGCAAAACATAATCGCCGGACCCACCGGCGTACAAAAACGCCCAAAGTCGCAATGTGTATCGGAAGCACAGCAGTTACTCAGCCGCGTCGGACTCATTGACAAAGCAGATTCATATCCAGCGGAACTTTCAGGCGGCCAACAGCAACGTGTGGCAATTGCCCGTGCGCTCGCCATGCGCCCCAAAGCCATGCTGTTTGATGAGCCGACCTCGGCCCTTGACCCGGAACTTGTTGGTGAAGTGCTCGGCGTGATGAAAGAACTTGCTGCATCAGGCACCACGATGATCGTCGTCACCCACGAAATCGGCTTCTGCCGCGAGGTGGCAGATCGTGTGATCTTTATGGATGAGGGTCGCATCGTTGAAACGGGAACACCTGATCAGGTGCTCAATAATCCTACAAATCCACGAATTAGAAATTTCGTGTCAGCAGTACTCTAACAAAAAAATAATCACGAGGAGAACATCATGAAGCTTACTACCCTTATCGCAACAGCTATGACGCTGTTATCAGCATCTGCAGCAATGGCAGACAACAATCTCAATCTGGTCAATGAAGGCGAACTGCGCGTATTGGTCAACCCCATTTACCCACCGATGGAATTCGTCAATCCAGAAACCGGCACACTTGATGGCCTCGACATTGATCTTATTAATGCCGTGGCAAAGAAGCTCAACCTGAATGTGCTTCTTGTAACTTCTGCATTTCAGGAACTGCAAAGCGGACTGCAAACCGGACGCGGTGACATTATCGTTTCCGGTATGAGCGACAATCCAAAGCGTCAAGAAAGCATGGATTTTGTCGACTACCTTACGAGCGGCCCCATTCTTTTCACAACGAGTGCAAATGCAGCAGACTATAAGAAGCCAGAAGATCTTTGCGGCAAGAAAGTTGCAGGAAGCCGCAGCACGACCTTCGGAACCAACGTCACCGACTGGAGCGCAACAAACTGCGTAGCAAAGGGCAAACCAGCAATCGTATTTGAAGGCACGGCAGATTCCAATGCTGCACGTCTGGGAATGAAGCAAGGCCGCTACGACGCCGTGGTACAGGGAATTGAAACCATTGCCTATCAGATGCGTCTCGAACCCGATACTTTCACACTCATCGGCGACCCGCTGCTAAGCAATGATACATTCGGCATGGGCTTTAAAAAATCGAACACCGCCCTGCGCGATGCGGTCGCCACAGCGCTCGACGAAGTTATCAAAGATAGCACTTACGCTGAAATTCTAAAGAAGTGGGGCTTGACCCACAACGCGGTCGAAAAGGCCGTCATTAACGGCGTTAAGTAAGCCTCAACAGAGCTTAACAATATCAAAATCAAACCAACGGAACGCGTTTGCGCGTTCCGCAGGCTAAGTGCGCGAACAATTTCAGTATCTGCAAATAAGGTAGCGAGCGTCTCAATGCTGCAGTCTTCTTTACATCAACGACCAATTCTCTGGCCAAAAGGGCGGCGCTCAGCGGTCGCTTTAGCGTTTGACGTAGATGGTCCGACTGGGGACGCGATGCTCGACGGCTCGCTGCGGGACAATGCACGATATTTCACCCAAGGTGCGTATGGCCCCTGGAAAGCCCTGCCCCGACTTTTGGAGCTACTGGCGCGATATGAGCTGAAGGCCACCTTCTTCATTCCAACCTGGGTTGTTTCACATTGGACCGAGCATTGCATCCGCATTGCTACCGAGGGACACGAAGTTGCCTATCACGGCCACCGACATGAGGTTTTTATAGACTGCACTGCGCAGCAACAGCTTGATATTATGGAAACTTCCAAAGCAATCTTCCAACGCTATCTCGGCGTGACGCCTGTTGGCTTCCGCACACCATCCGGGGATTGGAGCAATGAAACAGCAGAATTGCTCAAAACCTTTGGCATTATTTACTCAAGCTCCATGCGTGGTGATGACAGGCCTTACTTCCACGACACATTCATGCCCGGTCACGGTCTCGTCGAAATCCCGGCCCGATGGGACATCGACGACTATACTGCCCTCGCCTATACGGAAGAACCCGATTTTCCTGTTGGGCTGGATCGCATTTCCGATTACCGGACCGTTGAAGCCAACTGGAAAGCCGAATTTGAAGGTTATCATCGTGACGGTCTGTGCTGGACGACGATACTTCACCCAAAGGTTTGCGCCCGTCCGGGACGTCTTTCAATTCTCGAAGGTCTGTTTCGTGCGATCAAAGCGCATGGTGATGATGTGTGGTGCACACGCCTCTCGGAGGTAGCACAGTGGTGGATCGCGACAAACGGCGCACAAACAGACCGGGTGAAAAACTGATGTCTGTACAATCCCAATCACATCTAACCCAGACCATTGGGTCTCAATCGTTTTGGCCAGAAGGCAAGGGCTGCGCCGCTTCAATTTCTATTCTGTTTAGTGATGGACTGGATGCACTCGCCACTGCGCCCGATCTTGCTGATCGTAACAAAAGCTTCTCTGTATGGAAATATGGAGCGGCTCGCGGTGTCGAACGCCTGTGCCGTACATTCGAAGACAAGAAGCTGGCGACCAGCTGGTTCGTCCCCGCGACACTCACTGAGACACACGAAGCACTTCTTCGCGATATACACGCTAGCGGACATGACTTCGCGAGCCACGGCCTCACTATTGAACGTTACGATCTTCTAAGTCCGCAGGTAACGCTGGACCGCATCAGGCAATCGAAAACACTTCTTGAAACCTGCCTCAATCAGGAGATCACAGGTTTTCGGCTCCCAGCAGGCAACTGGCCTCATGGATTTGACCGGCAACTTCTTGAAGCTGGCTTCGAGTGGTCGGCATCGTTGAATGGCGATGACGTCCCATTTCTTCATCAATCGCGGTTGCTGGAAATCCCCGTGCATATCGAACTTGATGATCGTCCCTACTTTCAGTTCAACTTCACTCCAGCCTTTCCAAAAGGTCAGAGCAGGCTTCCGGCATATGAGGCGGTTCTTGCAAACTGGAAAGCTGAATTCGATGCCTATCATCGCTATGGGGGCTGCTTTGTACTGCAAATCCATCCGGAATGGAGTGGCACGCCGGGCAGGATCAGCATCATTGAAGATATGATAGACTACATCCAGAGTCACAATGACGTTTGGTTTGCGACAGCGCCTGAAATTGCACAATGGTGCCTTCAGCATTTGCAGCCTTCTCCACCACAACATCCGATAAATGTTTACAACGATTATGTGCAGGAGACCGCACAATGATAACAGATGCGCTTGCAGGTCTTCTCACTAAAACGCCTGAATCTGCTTTTTCGGAAGCGACAATCGACAAAACTAAAATACATGTTCTTGATACGATCGGGGTCTCTCTTGCAGGCGCACGATCATTTGAAACACAAAAAATGCTGGAAGTACTGCAACCATCTGGTGGCGAAGGTCATTGTGCGGTTTGGGGAACATCTTATTCCACGAACGCCCGCACGGCAGCTTTAATCAACGGTGTCTCGGCTCATGCCTATGAGCTTGATGACAGCGGTGGTTGCGATCATTCGGGCGCTGTCGTAATTCCCGCGGCGATTGCTGCTCTTGCAGATATTTCGGAGCCTGTGACCGGCGCGGCTTTTCTGCGCAGTATTATTCTGGGCTATGAGGTTGGTCGCCGTGTGCTTGAGGCCGCGGGTGGCTATGAGACCCATAACGGTCACGGTTGGCACTCGACCGGCACATGTGGCGTTTTTGGGGCTACGGCCGCAGTTGGCTCTCTTCTCAAACTCAACACGCATGATCTCTCCTCGGCGCTTGGCACGGCCTGTTCATTCGCTGCAGGAACATGGGCTTTTATCGGCAACGGAAGCTCTGCGAAAAAGCTGCACTCCGGACGTGCTGCCGAAGCCGGGGTTCTGGCTTCCTACCTGGCGCGAAGCGGCTTTAAGGGACCAGAGGCTGTATTTGAACCCGATCAGTGGGGAAGCTTCTTTGCAACCTATTGCGGAGACCAAGCTGATCCGCAGACACTTATACGCGATTACGGTGTATTCTGGCGTATCAATCGCTGCTCAATCAAGCCTTATGCGACATGTCGTGGAACCCATTCCGCAATCGACGCCATCAACCTGATTTTCGAGAAAGATGGTGTGAGCACTTCCAATGTGGCTAAAATCGAAGTTGGAATGAGTGCGTTTCAGTTTGCAATGTGCGGCAGCAAGTCAGTTATGACGCGTGCACAGGCGCAGATGAGCCTGCCTTATGCGATTGCCGCCAGACTGCATTTTGGCAAGGTTTTCCTGGATGAACTTGCCAACAATGCTTGGGAAGCGCCTGAAATTGCGCAGTGGCTCGACAAAATGACCATAGAAATCGACAAAACCATGGCCGATGAAGATGAACCGGAAGTCAGGATTATGACCCATAGCGGTGCGGAGCACCGGCAAGTGGTCGAAGCCCCTCTCGGCGGCCCGGACAATCCTCTTTCTGTTGAGCAGATCACCGGTAAATATCACGATCTTAGCAAAGCAATTCTGCCACTTGCGCAGGTTAACGCGATACGGGAACGGATCCTCAACCTCGAAAACATCCCCGACGTGAGGGCGCTTCTTCCCCTCCTGCAATCCCCAATGCAAAACTGAGGACAATGTTAGATGTCAACCAATACGGCTTCCACCTGGTCACCACTGTTTAAAGAAGCAGTCGCTGACGATTTCCGCGATTTCCATGAATGTCTCGATCAGGATAAGCGCATCGCACTGTATGATGTTCATGGCTCGCTCGTACACGCTGACATGCTGACGCGTGCCGGAATTTTAACAAAAGAAGAAAATCTGGCGATCCAGTCCGGTCTGAATAAGATCGCTCAAGAAATGCAATCGGGAGAATTCGTCTGGAAAAAAGAGTTTGAAGACGTTCATATGAACGTTGAGAAGCGCTTGACTGACCTTGTAGGTGAGCCCGGCAAGAAACTTCATACTGCGCGCTCGCGTAACGATCAGGTCGCGACCGATATACGCCTCTACGCCCGTAGTGAACTTGACAAACTCGATACGGAAATTTCTGCTCTTATTCGTGCACTTGTTGATCTTGCTGAAGAACACGCGGAAACAATAATGCCCGGCTTCACGCATCTTCAGGCTGCACAGCCGATTACGTTCGGCCACCATCTGATGGCTTATACTGAGATGTTTTTGCGCGATCGTCAGCGGGCAAAAGAATCTCGCGAACGTCTCAACATATCGCCACTCGGTGCTGCGGCGCTTGCCGGCACAGGTTTCCCGATTGATCCAAACTACAGCGCCGCACAGCTCGGTTTTAGTGCAGCGTTTCGAAACTCACTTGATGCTGTGTCCGACCGTGATTACGTTATAGATATCTGCAGTCTAGGTGCGATCATCATGGGTCATCTTTCGCGGCTATCAGAAGAAATTATTCTCTGGTGCACCCCCATGTTCGACTTCATAGAAGTCGGAGACCAGTTCTGCACCGGATCTTCGATCATGCCACAAAAACGTAACCCCGATCTCGCTGAACTGTTGCGCGGCAAAGCTGCGAGACTGATTGGGAACCTCGCTTTCTCGGCATCACTGATGAAAAGCCAGCCCCTTGCCTTCAACAAAGATCAGCAGGAATCCAAACCCCCACTTACAGATAGTCTTGAAACAGTCCGCGGCGCGGTAGCTGTAACAACACAGATGATCCCTTCGATAAAGGTGAAGAAGGAGAAGATGCTTCTGGCAGCAGATCAAGGTTATTCAACTGCGACAGACCTTGCTGATTATCTTGTGCGTGCCGGCCTGCCTTTCCGGGATGCTCACCACGCCGTGGCTGCTATCGTCGGTCATGCTCGGGAAAAACAGCTGAACACGCTGTCAGATTTGCCCCTGCCAGAAATGCAGGCTTTCGCACCTGTGATCGGCGATGATGTATTCAATGTTCTGTCCGTCGCAGGCTCAGTTGCGAGCCGTAATCATCGAGGCGGCACAGCTCCAAAACAGGTACATGCTGCCATAGCGGAAGTTCGAGCTTTGCTTTAATTCCAAGGGTTTTGGGGCGATACAACGCCCCACAACCAACATTTTATCCGTTTGTTTAAATACATGGCTTTATTTGAGATCAAACTCAAGCTCTTGTATATAATGCAATAATGTTCGCCTTTATTAGCCGACAATGATAGCCTGAATGGCGTCCTTAATCCTTTGAAACCGCGAGCGCCCCTTGGATCTCAAGCTGGACAATAATCGTCTGCCACCATTGCAGACACTTCAAAGCTTTTCAGTTGTCGCTGATACTGGAAGTTTTACGGCTGCAGCAAATCAGTTGAACATCAGTCAAAGTGCGATCAGCCGTCAAATCCAGCTTTTGGAACATTATTTCGGCTGTAGCCTTTTTGACAGGCATACGCGAAAAGTACTTTTGACAGAGCAAGGGCGCGCGCTGCTGCCCATCATCAATGGATTGATGGCTTCGCTTAAAAGCTCCTTTGAAGCTACAAAACGTCCAAGTCGCACACTGACTATCCGTATGCCACCAACGTTGGCTCGGCGTTGGTTCCTCCCTCGCCTCCCGGATCTTTTAAAAAAGCACCCTGATCTGAATATAAATATCGATACTGCCTGGTTTGCGCGTCCGAATTTCTCAGTTGACGATATCGATATGCTGATAACTTATGGAAATGGCAGTTGGCCAGGGATGGTGGTTATCCCTCTGGTCAGAGAAAGTCTGACACCTATGTGTTCGCCGTCGTTGATCGAAACATTAGGGCAGCCTGCGAACATAGACAAACTGGCTGAATGTGTGTTGATTCATTCAAATCCGCGACACAGTGACTGGATGCTCTGGTTACAGGCTGAAGGCGCTTATTCGCTCCGAGGCTCGAGTAATCAGGTTTTTGACACGCAAGATTTTGCAATAACGGCTGCGGCAAGTGGTTTTGGCGTGACCATGGGTGACCTTACATTTGCAGAGGATGACTTAGCCAGTGGGGCGCTTCTGCGCCCTTTCTCCAGAGTTTTGGACACAGGCTATGGCTATTTTGCGCTGTTTCCAGACCGAAAGCAAAATCGCGATAAAATACAGGATATTTCAGGCTGGTTCGAATTGAACGCCATTTAGCTTGGATATATATAACCTAATTTTGTGACATGATTAGAAGTTACAGCATTTTGTAACGTGGGATATTTCAGCTACTCAATCTCACAAGCTGCTATTTAACCATTTGCGATCATTAAACAATTTTACGGTCAACGTTTGATTGCCAGTCAAGATTTTCGGTTCCAGCTAACGTCGGTAGTGATATGAAGCCACGCATGTAGAAAAGGAGCGCAGTTGAGGCACTTCAGCATAACCTCACCTGGACACAGTTCGTTGCGCAAAATACTGTGCTGGGGTGCTGCCGAGAGCCTTTTTGAACAGGTTCCGTTGCAAAAATTCGTTCATCACGGAGCATGCCTTGGCTGCAGACGCAATTATGCTGTGAGGGCTGTGAACTGTTGTTTGAGTGAAAGCGGTGTCGCTGCGGCGAAAATGCCCTGCTGCTTTCGCATCATGTGAATGAGTTCGATACCAGCCAAAGTGATGCTGGCTGAGACTGTGCATTTGAACCCAAGCATGGATCTTATCCGGCGTTTGATACGCCGGTGATCCTGTTCAATGTTGTTGTTCATGTACTTGGAGGATTGAATAACAATCGGGTTTCCACCTCGCTTTAGTCGATCTTCGGCGTCACACTGGATGATTGCTGTTCGGTTTGTCTGGCTGCCATCGACCGTGATGCGGGTCGGTCTGCCATGGCGTGCTAAAGCCTTGCGCATAAAGCGTTTGGCAGCCCTTAAGTCACGCTCTTTACTAAACCAGAACTCAACCGTATCACCATTACTATCAATGGCACGGTAGAAATACATCCATTGGCCTTTGACGCGAACATAGGTTTCATCGACGTTCCATTTTCGAGTGACTCGGCGTTTCTTGCGGTTGAAGCGCTCAAGCAATTTTGGACTGAAATATTGCGTCCAACGGTGGACTGTCGAATGGTCGAGATCGATACCGCGTTCAGCCATCATTTCCTTCAAATCGCGCAAGCTCAAACTGTAGGAAAGGTACCATCGCACACAAAGTAAGATTACTGACTTATCGAAATGACGGCCCTTGAACATCACATAATCCCGGCTTGCTTGAAAACCGGATCATATATCAGCGACCGTTGACGGAAAGTTTGCAACAGTTCCGACTGAACGATGAGCAATCTTTACTGGCTGAGCGAAGGACAGATGTCACGCCTTCGCCCCTTTTTTCCCAAGAGCCATGGACGACCACGCGTTGATGACAGACGTGTCTTGAGTGGAATTATCTTCATTCTTCGCATTGGGTTACGGTGGTGTGATGCCCCTCGGGAATACGGGCCTTGTAAAACGCTCTATAATCGTTGGAACCGTTGGTGTCACAAGGGGATATTTGCTCAGATATTAGAAGGTCTGTCTTCCAAATCGTCGGTTGGAAAGACTGTCATGATGGATGCGACCTATTTGAAAGCTCACCGCACGGCTTCAAGGCTACGGTTAAAAAAGGGGGCGATGGACGACTGATCGGCCGGACAAAAGGTGGCATGAATACCAAGTTGCATGCCGTCACTGACGCGCAAGGGCGCCCCATCAGGTTACACGTCACGGCGGGACAAATCAGCGACTACACCGGAGCTGCAGCCTTAATCAGGCGTTACCGAAGGTCGACTTCTTGCCGATAGAGGCTATGATGCTGACTGGTTCAGAAAACGGTTAAAAGACAAAGAGATAAAGCCGTGCATCCCGGGTCGCAAAAACCGTAAGAAGCCTATCAAGTATGACAAACGTCGATACAAGCGGCGTAATCGTATCGAAATCATGTTTGGCAGACTGAAAGACTGGCGAAGAATTGCTACCCGTTATGATCGCTGCCCGGTCGTGTTCCGTGCAGCAATAGATCTCGCAGCAGCCGTTATATTCTGGCTCGGAAAGCAATGAGTCCTGAGCCTAAAAGAGGCTCTTGGAAAAAAATGACGCGGTCATCTCAACGGCGGGAGATGGCCAGGAAAGCTGTGGCGTTACGCGGGTCAGCATTGCACTGGCCTGCCGTACCTTTGGTGTCAGCGAGACCTGCTATCGTTACAGCGCTAGGTTGAACGAAGAGAACGAGCAGATCGCCGATCTGCTGATCGGGCTAACGAGGGCGAAGAAGAGCTGGGGCTTTGGTCTTTGTTTTCTTTACCTGCGCAATGTCCGGGGGCATCGCTGGAACCACAAGCGCATATACCGCATCTACCGTGAGCTGGAACTGAACCTCAGGATCAAGCCACGCAAGCGGTTGAAGCGCGACAAACCCGATGCGCTGGCCGTGCCCGAAGCGCCAAATTTGATTTGGTCCATGGATTTCATGGCGGATCGGTTGGAGGACGGCAGGCAATTCCGGCTGCTGAATGTCCTGGACGACTTTAATCGCGAGGGGCTCGGCATTGAAGTCGACTTCTCACTACCAGCTGAGCGTGTCATTCGTTGCCTCAACCAGATCATCGAATGGCGCGGCAAACCCCGCACCATTCGTGTGGATAATGGCCCTGAGTATGTCAGTGGTAAGCTCATGGAATGGGCAGAAAAACAAGGGGTTACTATCAGTCACATCCAACCAGGAAAGCCGCAAAAAAACGCATATGTCGAGCGCTATAACCGAACTGTTCGGCACGAATGGCTGGACCAGCACATCATTGCAAGCATCGAAGAGGCTCAGGAATTCGCTACCCAATGGCGCTGGACGTATAACAACGAACGTCCCAATATGGGTATCGGCGGCAAAACGCCCGCACAGAAACTGAAAATGGCTGCGTAAATTCTACTGCAAAGCCCCGTTAAAAACGGGGGGATTACCCCTGAAATTCGCTTGGTCGCCTCAGCAAAACTTCCTTTACACAATATGACAGCGCCTTGATTCTGTCGTATCGCGGGCGCCAATTAATACGACGGGAAAGCGGAGGTGGAGCCAAGTAATGCAACGGGTGCAGGACACACAAAGCTCAGGATCTGGAGAATGACATTAATTGAAGCAACTTGCGAGTACGGAATAATAATTCGGCGAGAAAGCTTAAAACACGCCGAGATAAATCTGGAAAAACTGTGTGAGCTAATGGAACAGTCTCCTCCTTTAGACACTAGCGACGATATCGTGTCTTTTGGCCCGTTATTCGGAGGGGAAGCTGCCGACGAATTTGTTAGACGGCTCCAGGTCGCAGGACTAAAGTACCTAGAGGATTTCTTCGTTTTTAACGGCGACTTTCCAGATTGGTGTCGCTTCAAGGTGTGTTTGAAGGGCTGACCGATGCGATATGTCTTGGATTTCACTGGGTCAACATTGGCTATGCAATCGGGGCGCACCTCTAAAACCCTCAATTATAAGTAAAAAGAGACAATCAAAATCGGCGGTTGGTCGCATTCTAGACGTCGATAGTTTACGAACGCCGCAAGTTCTAAGATTGCATTCCAAATTTCTGGCGAGCGGTCTTTCAGTTTTTGTCCGTGATCGAGTTGTAAAACAACCATCTTTCCTCTTTCGACCACGAAACTTGAGAAGTCGTCATCCAAACTGGTCATGCAGTCGACCCAAGCGCTGAGATTTCTCCCATAAAAGTCTGGAAAACCAAAAGCAGAAATGAAAACATCATGGAAAGACGGCCAGTCCAAGATTTCGGAACAATCGATCTTCTTAATTGTGCAATTCATCAATAACTATCCATAGCAACAGTGTTCCGAATGAGTTAATCACTCTCCGATTCCGACAGATTTTCCAAAAGCTTTTCCGCAAACGAAACTATTTCCGGAACAAGTAGTAAATTATCAGATAATTCAGAGCAAAGTTCAGCGAGTTGTTCTCCGGTAAAAATCTGATTCATTTCGGCTATTGTTATCGCCTTGTCGTTTTTTATTGCGTCTATGCTCTCCCTCTTGAGGTTCCTCAGTTGGGATTTTATCTGCTCAATCTGATCTGCGTCGATCCCGCAATTATATCGTAGCAAGAACGACGCCATATGAATTGGGGAAAAGTCAAATGCATCACGACCACAGCAAGCTGCCTCGCAGACCGTTTCGCAGTGTTTGATGAGGCCAAGCAGCGGATAATCCAATTTCATAAGCTATATACTCGCTATTTGCTCAGGAGTTTAGCCAGCACTCATGGCTTTTAAAAGCATGAAGCAGTGTCTACGCTAGGGAACCATTGGAGCACGCGTTGGATGGCAATTTACCTCCAAGACAGGAGGCGCGAAATTTGATTTGTTTCCGAGCATAGGAACACCATTTGAAATTGATATAAAACCGTGAGGGTGGCCCAATGAAAAATCGCGAGAGAGACGTCATCGATTCCTTCTATGAGGAAGGCGAGATCGATTACATTTTCTTTGCACAAATCATTGCAGCGGTTTCCTATGATGAAAATGACATTGACTTATCGAAGAGTGTTGGCAGAAAATTGAGTGATGCCGTATATTATTAGATTATAATGTTGGTACTGGAGATTTCAAGCTAGGCAAGAGCATCACAAATCGTGACGGTTCTGTTGAGTATATTGAACTAGATAGCAATATTGACAACTTTCTAAAAGAATTGAGAATATCTATAAATGAACATGGCATTGACAGCATTGACGTAAATTATGGCTTTTGGATTGGGAAGGTAAAGGGACGTATTGCTGATTGTCCCATACCCAAAATTATAAAGACTATATTCTCTTAGTACATGATGGAATTGCATTATTATTATGCGTTCGTTGCGACGCATTGATTGCACACACTCTCCTTGCCACAGGAGGCGGATTACGGCGAAAAACGTGCACCGTAGATACCATCCGCAACTTTCAATAACCGGTGCAGCGTTGTTTGCGTGTCATTGATTTTGTGTATGAGTCAGGAATGAACACCCGTGAGCCATTCCAGATAACCAGTCAAGATTCAGGGTCCTGCTTCTCACCCGCAGCAATTGAGCTCCGTAACGCCTTGAAAGGATGTGAACTTACGGCCCTGTCGTAATCTTTCTCTAAGATAATGTTTTCGTTGATATTATTTATCATACTGATCTACCACACTACTTGTATAGGCGAGTTATTTAGCTTAGTCGTTCGCGACAATAGCGTTCGATTTATATCTAAATTTAGGAACGCGCGAATCTTTGAAGCGGTTGAAAGTCGTAATTGTCGCCTGCACGTACAGCGTCGATATAAGCTCTACGCATGGCATTCGCATCGACGAGGCCGGCCCCGCCCCATGTGAAGCGACTGCCGCCCAAAGCCACGACCAGAAGATCGGCCGCAAGACGCGCGTGACGGCCGTTTCCATTTGGGAACGGATGAATCCAGGTCAGTCGCGTATGGAATCGAAGTGCAACTTCATCTGTTGCAAAAGTCGCATGTTCACTCCAGTAGCGCACATCGCCGAGGAGATGTCGCAACTCTACGCCAATTTTATAGGCGTCTACGCCGATGTTTCGCGGTGTCGTGCGGAAACTTCCTGCCCACTTCCAGACATCCTGGAACATCCGCTTGTGCAGGCCTAACAGAAATCGCTCGTCGAGTACGTCGCGCTTTCGGCCGAAAGCCCATCGGTCAGCTTCGGCGATCCCGAGTTGCTCGACCTCGTTCAACTGGTCGCGCGTGGTGATGTAGCTGGGTATCAGATCGCGGCGCTCATCCGGCGTCAACGGCGTCGCAGCATCATCCTCAGCGCCAATCAGCGGATCGGTCATACGTCAGCCCACAAGCGCTTGTAGTCCCTGAGAATCTCCTCTGCGAGGTCATCCCGAGCGCGCTCCATTCGGGCGCGGCTGACCGCTTGATTTTCCAGCCGCATGGTCTGAGCCGTACGTTTGAGCTGTTGCTCGGCAACATGACGAGCCCGGGCTTTTACGACATCTTCCAGCCGAGCCTTGGGCACGACGGCATAGATGAGAACGCAATCCAACGCTTCGGCTGCTTGCCGCAGGCTCTTGAGCGTTATGACTTCGCTTGCCTCGGCGCGCTCGAGGGCTGCTATACGTGGCTGGGCAACGCCCAATCGCTTCGAGAATTGCCCGGTCGTCATGCCAATCGATTCGCGAATAGCCCGGATCCACCCCCTTTCCGGGCGAATCAACGGCTCCATTGTCCGCAGAGGTGTTAGCTGTAAGTCCAGCGCCCATCGAGCGAGAGCATTCAGATTTCGTCTTTTAGAATCCATAGGTTTCAATCTCCTGCTAATTTTATAACCTATGAATTCCACAAATTCCACTGTTCCTGAACTTATAGATTAATATTATCCGAATTGACGGAATGCGTAGGTTCTATCGGTGGAATTTCGTGAACCTCAGCCGGGTAGTGTTAAACGATCGCAGCTGCTCCCTTTAGGCATCAATCCGGGCGAGCGCACGATCAAACGGGTTCTGTACTAAGCCTCAATACCCAGCTGGAGAGTCGACATGTCCGCAGATGGACAGCGCGTGTCGTCCATCACTCTGTTCGGCTCCAATCTTCAATGTTGTTGTGGATAGATATGTTGCAACCTGAAAACGTGATTTAGCAGGCATCAAAGAGCGGATATGCAGGATCATGACCCTCTTTTACCACTCAGGGTCAGTGTGAGGGGAACCATGTACGCACGGGACGATTTCCAGCTGCTGGCTGCTCGCACAGCAAAGGTTCAAGTGGACCTTCCGTGGCGTCGACAGCAGGAATGGATGAACCCTCATGTTTCGTTCAGCGAGCTGCCTCAGACACCAAACTACTCGTCGTCGGAACACATCACTGCTCTGATAGGCAAAAACGGTACCGGAAAGTCGCACCTTCTCAGTTCGATCGTCCAGACGTTTGTGACGTTGGAGCAGTTGCAGACGCGAAAACGTCGCACAATCAGGGAGTTTTCACTCGAGCACCTCTCATACATGATCGATGGGCGCCACTGCACGATAGACTACTATGGCAAGCAAACCTTGGAATGTCGGCTTGACGGAGTAATGATATCTATTTTTGATTTGCCGCTTCCGAGACGGGTTGTCGCGCTAACCATCAGTCCCTTCGATAAATTCCCGGTTCCACGGTCCATCCGACACTCTGTCAAGCCGGTTGATGCCTCGATCTACGAGTATCTCGGGCTTCGCGATCAATTCGGCAAAGCTTCGATGGAATCCCTTCTCTTTCGGTCACTGAACAATCTGTTCGAAGAGGCGGAGAACGAGGCGCTCCGTCGCATCAATATTGGCTCGGTCTTTCAATTCCTTGGGCTGGAGCCGATCCTGACCGTCATTTACAAGATACGGATCCACTCGTCAGTGTTGCGGCGGTTGCAGCGCGGAGAAAGGGTCGATTGGAAAACGATCGGCGACTTCTCGGAGAGCCGCAACGTCGAGGAAATGCTTCGTAGCGGCTTTGACGAAGCGGAGCTGAACAATCTGCTGGACCTGGCAATGGGGCGCGCTGAGGACGGGTTCGTCAAGACGGTTGCGGATTTCAATTACGGAGGCGCTCTCGACGATACTTTTCGCGTCCTGCAACCGTTGCGGCGCGCAGGGTTTCTCCGGCTTTCCGGTGTCGAGGTTAAACAAATCAACGGTCCGGTTTCCAACCTGCGACGTGCCAGCTCCGGACAGCTGAGCATGATCTGCGCGCTGCTTGCCTTGGCTTCGGTCATCAACAATGCGAGCCTCGTGTTGATCGACGAGCCAGAACTCAGCCTGCATCCTGAGTGGCAGGTCGACTACGTCAATTTGCTAATCAAGACGTTCGCCCGTTTCAAAGGATGCCACTTCGTTATCGCCACGCATTCTCCGATGGTCATATCGGAGCTTCCCAAGCATGCGAACGTCATCGCGCTCGACCAACCGTCAATGCCGGCCACAGAAGCTATTACCGGTCAGTCGGCAGACTACCTGCTCGCGGAGGTGTTCGGTACGCCAATGCCCGGAAACCTCTATGTCAGGGGGAGGGTCGTCGCAGCACTCGAACTCATCTCGGAAGGTAAGTCGAAGTCGCCGGAATTCGACGAGGTCACAGCTGATCTTCACAAGATCAGTCAGCAATTGAAACCGGGAGATCCGATTGCGGATATTATCGGCGATATTGCTGATGTCGCTCGGTCTGCGGGAACGAAGGCGTCGTAATGAACCCGGTTGTCTATTCCGACGCAAATCAGCTCATCATCAAAAACTATGAAGACCGTCCTGCTGTCGATCAGGCTGGGTCCTATTGGGGCGACGATGAAGTCTCTCCAATTCGAAAGCAGATTAAGGACCACTACATTGCTGAACAGGGTCAGCGGTGCTGCTATTGCACATTTGAAATCGCGACTAACAACAATGCAGTTTGGGACGGGGAACACATCATATCCCGTGACGCAGCACCCAGGTTCATGTTTGTACCTCAGAACTTGAGCATTTCTTGCAAGGATTGTAATCTTGCCAAGAAGGAGAAAGAGGTCAGGGTCAATCCCGCGCTCAAGCGGTTCCCAACTCGATCTCAGCAATATAAAATCGTGCATCCCCATTTTGACAACTACGCCGATCACATCCAGTGGTTCGGGAAAGTCGTCAAACCTCTCACGGACAAGGGTATCGAAACCGTCGCAATGTGCGGCTTGAGCCGCTTCGGAAAGAAGAAGGCGGGAGCAGAGAAGGTGCCCATCCATCCTGCCATGGCCAAGCAAATCGGTGTCCTTATGGATCCCTTTTCAGATCGGATCGACATGCATGTAGCACTTGCCGGCATCAAAGCGTACTTGGAGACGGTTCAGCAGGATTAGTCGAGCGTCAACATCTGGGAAACGGCAGGGGTAATGTTTGCTAATAAAGTGGCGAAACGCTGTCACACCTTTGAGCGCGAGTGTTCGACATGCAAGCTTGGGTGATCGACAGCAACATGCTGCAATCGGATGAGTTGCGCCAGTACCTTCAATCCAGCATTTGCAACCTGGCCGTCCTACCCGATTTCGCTTGGTACGAAATCTACAAGCAGGAATCACTCGATGGAGTCCGGCATGGGCTTTCAGTCGTGGGGGATCATCCGGATCAGACAATACTGCTCCGGTCCGGCGACCATATTGCGCGGCTTGGGCCGGTGGTAGCCGAAGATTTGGGCCGTCTGATCTGGGAGGGGCCATCTGGAGACATTCGCCATTTCGTCTCGCTGGTTCGATCGGATGCTCCATTGGATGAAGACGCCCGGGTCCACCTGGATGCGCTTTGGGCTTGGGCTCGAACCATGAAGCCATCGTTGATTGAGGGCGCTGTCGATTTCGTCGAATCCTTTCCAGAGATGCAGGCGCAGTTGTTCGACCGTGGCGAAATACGAATCATCAGAACGGGCGGCAAATACACCCGGCAGATGATCGTCACCATTTTTAGTACCGCTATCCAGATCTGGGAGACATTGGCAAAGGAGTACGAGTTGCCCCGTGAAGGGTTGAGCGAGCAGGAAATCTCGCGGACCTATCTGTTCCGTTTCGCGCTTGGGCTCATCATGTATCTACTCTGGTGGATACGGGGCGGAAGCCAGGCCGTCGTTCGCATTGATCGCGCGAGCAACGACTTCATCGACCTAAGTTTTGCGGTCTATGCTACTTATTTCGATGGCTTCTTGACCAGAGACGATAAGGCATCATGGGTTCACCAGAACCTGGTCGCCGCGATTGTCAGCTTTCGGAACCATTACGCGGCTGGTTGAACGCGACGCCGCCCATTAAAAGATTGAAAATCGTCACTCCCATATAATCTCGGCCGCAAGATATTCCCGCATGACCAGCCGAACAATCACACCTCCTGATTGAAGAACAGCATAGCGGTAAACGCCCTCTTGCACAATTATCCAACCCTCATCGAGATCATCGCCAGTGATAAATCGGGTCATCAAGCGACTGCCGACTTCGGGCATCAATCCTTCCGGCCAAACGACATTTTCAAATACTTCAGATTGGGTTTCGTCCAATACGACGAGAGGCCCGAACCATACTCGCGACGGCTCCCCAAGCATTGGTTCCCCTAGTTCATAGAAGGCATGACCGCGGGCATTCTTGATCAGAACCCTCCGCAGGCGATCATGCTCGGGCGACCAAGCGACCGTTTCCTGGCCAAAAAGGTCGCGTTCGACCGTCTTCGACCTCTCTATCCGAGCACGCAAAGCAACATTGCTACGAAACGTCGCTTTAGGTCGGTCCACCACCTGCGCATCGGGATTGGTGCCTCCGGAAAGGACAGCTCCGAGAAATGCAGCAGTGTATTCTTCGTCCTCTGCGAAGCTCGAATTGCAAGGCTGGCACACCCGAGTGAGAGGCAGGTTAGCAGGAAACGGCTCGTCCAGAAGTGCTTTTGAAGGCGCGTGATCGCGGTTCGCGATGACCTGCTCTAGGCGAGAGCCGCAGTGTATGCACCAAGTCTTGTTTCGACGATCAGCGGTGTCCTCGACCTGCTTCACCGTAACCGCTGTTCCAATCCCACATTGTCCTCGCCGCCCTGATCTGTGATCGCCTATCCATGGATGAGCAACGGGAGTTTCTCCATGGAGACTACATTGGAGTTTCTCACGACCAGGAAGTCTGGGCGTGAGCCGCAGCGGCATTGGCCGGACGAGGTGAAGGCGCAGATCGTTTCCGAGACCCTTCGGCCCGGAGCGTTGGTGAATGAAGTTGCAGAACGCCACGGCCTTAAGCCAAACCACCTCTCGACTTGGCGAACGATGGCGCGGCAGGGCAAGCTGGTTCTGCCAGCACCCGAGGATGCGGTGGAGTTCGCGGCGGTTGTCGTCGATCCACCCATTGCGGAGCCGCCCATCAAGAAAGCCAGCCGTCCCGAGATCATCGTCGGCGCTGTCACGATTCGCTTGGAAGAAGGCGCGTCCGCCTGCCGGATCGCCGCTGTCGCACGTGCCTGTGCGGTTCCGGCATGATCTTTCCCTCGAACCGGGTTCGGATCATGGTGGCGACCAAGCCTGTCGATTTCCGCAAAGGTCACGACGGCTTGGCGGCGCTGGTCAAAAACGAACTGCACAAGGACCCGTTCACGGGAACGGTCTTCGTATTCCGGTCACGCAAAGCGGATCGGTTAAAGCTGATCTACTGGGATGGCAGCGGTCTGGTGATGGCATACAAGCGGCTGGAGGAGCATACGTTCACCTGGCCAGACATCCGCGACGGTCTGATGACCCTGGGACATGCCCAGTTCGAAGCGCTGTTTGCCGGGCTCGACTGGCGTCGGGTCCGGTCCGTAGAGGCGCGAGCGCCAGCCGCAATCGAATAGGTGCGTCACGATGACTCGGGTGGCAAATTCGGGCAGCGAGACGCCGCCCAATTTGATAAACTTCCAGTATGTTGGACGCGGTCGATCTTCCAGACGATATTACTGCCCTGAAGGCGATGCTGATCGCCTCCCAGCTTCGTGAAGTCCGCAAGGACGAGCGGATCGAACGGCTGGAGAAACTGGTCGCCGCTTTCAAACAAGCCGCCTTTGGCCGCAAATCCGAGAAGGCCGATCCTGAGCAATTCGATCTTGCACTGGAAGACCTGGAAACGGCCATTGCGGCGATACATGCCGAAGACGACGCCGACAGTGCTCCAGGTAGGCCGCACCCCAAATCTCGCGCCGCCAATCGTGGCTCTCTTCCCGCCCATCTTCCTCGTATCGAAGAGATCATCGAGCCGGAAAGCTTGATCTGCAACTGTGGCGGCGGCCTGCATTGCATCGGCGAGGACGTGTCCGAGCGGCTGGATATCATTCCGGCGCAGTTCCGCGTTATCGTCACGCGTCGGCCAAAATATGCCTGCCGCGCCTGCACCGACGGCGTATCCCCGGCTCCAGCACCAGCACGATTCATCCACGCTGGATTGCCTACCGAGGCGACTATCGCACATGTGTTGGTTTCGAAGTATGCCGATCACCTGCCGCTCTATCGGCAGGCCCAGATCATGAGCCGACAGGGTATTGATCTCGACCGGTCCACACTCGCCGATTGGGTCGGCCGGGCCGCATTCGAACTGCGCCCAGTCTTCGACGCTCTTATTGCCGACTTGAAGCGGTCGACGAAGCTGTTCATGGACGAGACGCGTGCGCCAGTCCTCGATCCTGGCTCCCGCAAGACCAAAACAGGATACTTCTGGGCATTGGCCCGTGATGACAGACCGTGGGACGGAGGTGCGCCGCCCGGCGTCGCCTTCACCTACGCACCCGGTCGCGGCGGAATATATGCCGAGCGGATATTGCAAGGATTCACAGGCATCCTCCAGGTCGATGAATATGCTGGATATAATCGACTGATCGCACCGGATCGTGTCGGTCCCGACATCCAGCTTGCCTATTGTTGGGCTCATGCCAAGCGCAAGCTGGTCGAGATCACGCGCAGCGGCTCAGCACCGATTGCCGAGGAGGGTGTAAAGCGGATCGGCGAACTCTATCGGATCGAGGCCGAGCTACGCGGGCTCTCCGCAGAAGCTCGCCTCGCTGGGCGGCAAGAACGATCATCGCCATTGATTGCCGACATGCGAACCTGGCTGACGCAGCATCGCACCCGCGTCGCTGGTAAATCGCCGCTCGGCGAAGCGCTTTCCTACATCGCCAAATACTGGGATGGCCTCTGCATCTTCCTTACCGACGGCCGGATCGAGATCGACAACAATACCGTCGAACGGACCATTCGGCCGATAGCGTTAAATCGGAAGAATGCTCTCTTTGCAGGCCACGATACTGGGGCCGAGAACTGGGGGACAATCGCCTCCCTGATCGAGACCTGCAAACTCAATGCCGTTGATCCACATGCCTACCTGACCAAGACGCTCACCGCCATCGTCAATGGCCATAGGCAGAGCCGTATCGAAGAGCTGATGCCGTGGAATTATTCGCGGCGGTCAAACGGATAAAGTCTGCTGTCGGCCCAAAGCTGCCATTAGACTCAACGATTTACATTTGTTTTCAAACCGGCTTGCAGTCGCTCGAAGCTTTTCGGATCATGAGCAAATTGTGTAATCGTGGGACGACGAGCGCAGAGTTCACGCATGCGCCTTGTGGTGTCGTGGTGGATGGCCGCGCTGAATGCCACGCCGTCAACCTGCCCCTCGATCATTGCCTGTTCGCTGTATGAGGCGTCTCCTGCGATCAGTACGCAGTGATCTTCCATTTCAACGATTACAGACATGTGGCCGAGCGTGTGTCCGGGGGTGGGTACGATACGAACCCGACTGTCTGACGTGAGCACACTCGACCGTTCAAAAGTCTCCCATGGAGAGTCTTTGAAATCTACGAGGGAAGGCTTGAGCCACTTGGGATAATGGGAGTTGAGATAGCCCACGGCCGGACCCGTCTTCGATAGTGCAGCGGCCGCTTCGGGACGACTGATCAATATTTCGCTGTTCGGGAAGTGGTTGAGACCGCCCGCGTGATCCCCGTGCATATGTGTCATGATTACCCAGCGGACGTCTTTGGGGTCGAATCCCATCGCGCGAAGGCGTGGCCCTACCTCTTCCTCAGGCTTCACCCACCGACGCTCGCAGAACTGCATGAACGGATGCCACCAGGGCTGGTAGCCCGGATCATTGGCATGAGAGCTTTCCCCGGTGTCGACAACGATCAGGCCTTCAGGGTGCTCGACCAGCCAGCATCCAATCGGGAGACGCGGGCTCCAGTTTTTATCTATTATCACATCCAACGCGCGCGCCGGGCGAGGTTCAAACCTAGCTTGCTCGTGCCTGCTTTTGATCTGTACATCGCCAGTTTGAATGCAATGGATTTTCATGGTAGCGTCCTAAAGCAACAAGTGTTGCTTTATGAGTAAGGATACAATTCATCTATGTCAACGGACATCCAAGACGCAAAGTTCGACACGGTGAAAGAACGCCCCGGTGGGCGGAGTTCGCAGGTAAAAATGGCTGTGATGAATGGGGTTCGATCTGAACTTTCGCGTGTCGGTTATTCCAAGCTGTCTCACCGGGGAGTGGCTGCCGCAGCGGACGTAAATCACGTGACCGTCTACCGCCGTTGGCCGACAAAGGCGCGACTGGTGGCCGACCTATTCCGTGATCTCGCCGCCGACTTGGTACCTATACCTGATACGGGCAGCCTTCATGGTGACTTCGACGCCTACCTCTCCAGCATCGTTCAGATGCTCAACGATCAGTCCTTGAAGCACTTGCTGCAAACCTTTTTCGTCGCGTCATTCGATGGAGACGAGGCTGTAGAAAGTGTAATTTCGGAGATATGGCGGGAAAGGTTTTCTGATGCCGAAATCATGATAGATCGCGCGGTCGAACGGGCCGAAATTCCAGTGACCGAGCGAGGAAATGACGCACTCGAGTGTCTTGTGTCGCCCGTCTGGTTCCGCACATTCATAAGTAGAAAGCCGATCGATGGGAAGTTCATCGATCAGCTTGCAGCGCAAGCCTCTTCACTACTTAAGACGGCGAAATAATGGTTCCAACGCTTCAGCGCGACCGCTCTTGGCGCATTCTTGTCATCCACGTCGCCGCGGTAGATTTCGGGACGACACACCGCGCCTGGTCAACGTGCGAGGAAAACACCGCTTACCTTGAGCGCTTCAACCGCAAGAAACGCCAAGTCACTCGAAAATGGAACGTCGATGAAACCTATGTTCGCGTCAAAGGCCAATGGATGTATTTCTACCGTGCCATTGATAGTAATGGTGATACGGTTGAGTTCTGGTTTAGTAAAGAGCGTGACTTAAGGGCTGCCAAACGCTTTATGCGCAAGGCTTTAGCACGCCATGGCAGACCGACCCGCATCACGGTCGATGGCAGCCAGACAAACCGAACAGCAATCATCCAGTGTGACGCCGAAGATCGACTAAAGCGAGGTGGAAACCCGATTGTTATTCAATCCTCCAAGTACATGAACAACAACATTGAACAGGATCACCGGCGTATCAAACGCCGGATAAGATCCATGCTTGGGTTCAAATGCACAGTCTCAGCCAGCATCACTTTGGCTGGTATCGAACTCATTCACATGATGCGAAAGCAGCAGGGCATTTTCGCCGCAGCGACACCGCTTTCACTCAAACAACAGTTCACAGCCCTCACAGCATAATTGCGTCTGCAGCCAAGGCATGCTCCGTGATGAACGAATTTTTGCAACGGAACCGTTGAAAGAACACTGTTCTTGTTGCGCTATATCTCGGACCCGCAGATCCGGCGCTCCATTCGCGCCGAGACGACCAAGATCGAGTCCTACAACGACTTTCTCGACTGGATTACCTTCGGCGGCCCAGTCATCAAGAGCGGCGATCCGGTCGAGCAGGAAAAACAGGTCAAATACGCCAGCCTGATCGCCAACGCTATCATGCTATCCAATGTCGAGGACCTGACCGGTGTCCTTTCCGCCATGGCGGACGACGGTATTCGCGTTACCCCCCGACTTGGCCGCCTCTCTCAGTCCATATACCCGAAAACAAATCCGGCGCTTCGGAAAGTACTCTCTCGACATGGAGGACTTGCCGGAGCCACTGGTTCCTGCCCCGCTGCCCTTCGAAATTCCACTGTGACCGGTTTCTACACGTATCCTGAACCTACCCCAGCCTAACCTCACAGAAATAGAGTCGATGACAAGAAGACGACAAACAAATTTTCTCTTGATATTAGCGCTCGCGGCCCTCGAAATGGGGTGCAGTTCAGCAAGCGTTTTGGTTTTAACATACTTGCTGAGCTTTTTTACATTATTGCAACAAGCAGGTTAATCGGATACACTCACGATGTATTTGGTGCAGATTTCCAAAAACCGAGATCCTTCTAATTACTTGCTTTTTCTCGTCGGTAGAGTGAGCTCGCGTCCGTTCATAATTCCTTTTGGCCGCATAATTAGAATGAGTATCATGACTACGCCTAAGCCAACCTCCTGTAGACCTTTAGGAAGTTGCACGATAGCGTTATCTGTCTCCAGCATACGCAGAACTTCAGTGACACCCGTTAACAGAATAACACCTATTACCGCTCCGGAAAGACTTTGCAGGCCACCGACAATTAACATTGCCAAAACGAGGAATGTCATCGTGAGATAAAATGTATCGACAGAAAGCACACCCATAAAAGAGGAATAGAACGCACCCCCTACCCCGGCAATTACCGCACTAAGCATCCAAGCCGCGAATCTTGCATAACCAACATTTACGCCCGACGAACGAGCTGCAACGATTTCGTCACGACTTGCCTTGAGCATTAAACCATAACGCGATGACTGGAAAGCAAACGCGACTAATACAGCGCTCACTGCACCTACTGCTGCTGCATAAGGCCCAATATCAACTGGTATATTCGATATTGATGCAGTTCCACCAGTAACAGATTCCCAATTGCTGTAGACTGCGAAGACGATTGCCAAAAATGCAAAAGTTGCAATTGACGCGGCTATTCCACTAAGGCGTACTATCAGTACTCCAACGCAAGCCGCAACGATGGCGGATAGGCCCGCCGCAGCGAGAATGCCTGCATAAAGAGGATAGCTGTTGTCCTGAAGTAATGTCGGCAGTCCTGACATGTATAGAGGTTTGACCATTGGAAGTGTACAGCACGTAAACCATACCGAGGCATATGCGCCAATTGCCACAAAACCCACGTGCCCAAAAGACAAAACACCGGAATTTCCTACAAATATATAAACGCCGAC
The DNA here is from genome assembly GCF_002278035.1 of Ochrobactrum quorumnocens. Taxonomy (NCBI): domain Bacteria; kingdom Pseudomonadati; phylum Pseudomonadota; class Alphaproteobacteria; order Hyphomicrobiales; family Brucellaceae; genus Ochrobactrum; species Ochrobactrum quorumnocens. The sequence goes on from NZ_CP022605.1 coordinate 546,520, forward strand.
CACAATAATGATACGGATCATCATTTCAGTGATAACCTGAGGCATAGAACCTCCAAGCGAAATACTTACGAGGGCGAGTATCAAAAGTAGAGGCACAATAACCAAAACTGGCCACAGGTATCTGATAGAAGAGTTCAACATAGAAAAATCCTTAAATCCGTTCTTCCAGTGCTTTTACTCGGATGATTCCGCCTGGGCGGAATGCGAGAAAGAGGAACAGCAAACCAAACAGGAAAGCATCTCTAAAAGAACGCAGATCGATAGGAAGATAAGCTTGCAAAAACGAGCTCGCCATTCCGACAGCGAGAGCGCCAAGGACAGCTCCGGTTAAGCTTCCCATGCCGCCAATAACTGTGGCTATGAAGGCATAGGTTATCACTGAAGCGCCCATTGTCGGCGAAAGAACACCCGTTTGCGCTACAAGTAGTAGAGACACGGCAGCTGCCATGATTCCACTTATGGCAAAAGCAAGGCCAATAACGAAGTTACCTTTTACCCCAAGATAACGCGCCATTGTAAAGTCTTCCGATGCGGCTCTCATTTGAATGCCGTATCTGGTTTTGTGCAGAAATAATGTTAGCGCGACAAGAAGGACTACTGTTGTAATGATAACGACGAACTGAAGCGCAGGAATTCGGACGCCAGCTATTTCAATGATCTGAGATAGTGAAGGCCAGAGCCCAATAGACTTTGACCGCCCACTATAGATCATAAGAATAATATTTTGCACCACGTATCCCAGTGCGAAGGATGCAACCATGAGAGTTGCGGGGTGTGCTCTTCTAAGACGTGAAAAGACCAAGCGGTCTGAAAGCAATGCAAATCCAACAACCACGCAACAGACGGCTGGTACTATAACCCAGATGGGAAGTGAACCGATGAAGGCGGTAGCTGTTACTGCCGATGACGGAACGATCAAGCTGTATGCGCCGATCGTAATAAATTCGCCATGAGCGAAGTTTATAAGACGAAGAATGCCGAATAGAAGCCCAATACCAAGAGCGACAAGAGCATATAAACTTCCGAGACTTATGGCGTCAAAGAATGTTTGGATGAAGTAGCTCACTATACGACCTCATTTGATACCGATTCATGGGACGACGAGTGGCCAAAATATGCGTCGGAAAGTGCTGTGCTTTCCTTCATGCTGGCCGCAGAGCCACTGAGTCTTATCGACCCTTCGCGTAGCACATGTATCTCGTCAGCAACGCGAAGCGCTCGTTTCGATGTTTGCTCGTTGATAAGAAGTGTCAAGTTATTCAAACCGCGTGAAGCTAAAAGTGTTTCATAAACTTCATCAACTATCTTAGGCGCCAGTCCAAGTGACGGCTCATCAATCATCAATAGTGAGGGACGCGTCATCAACGCGCGAGCGATAACAAGCATCTGTTGCTCGCCACCTGACAGTTTACCTGCGGCCTGTGAGAGCCTTTCACCGAGCCGAGGAAACAGTTTTAGCATTCGCTCAAAATCTTCAGGAATATTTTCACGATCCTTACGCATGTAAGACGCAACGATAAGGTTTTCCCGGACGCTCATGCTTGGAAATACATGTCTCCCCTCGGGAACCAGAGAAACACCTAACGTTGCGATCGTTTCCGGTTTTTTGCCCCGGAAGGAGTTGCCCTCCAACAATATATCACCGTCTGAGAATCTCACGCCTCCCGCGATCGCTTTCATTATCGTGGACTTTCCAGCGCCATTGGGTCCGACAATCACGGTGATCGACCCAGGTCTGAGCGAAAATGATATACCTCTGACTGCTGTCATCTTTCCATATGAAACTGTTAAGTTTGACACTTCGAGTATGTGGCGTGAATGAGAAATCAAAGTTCTGCTCCCAGATATGCTTCGATTACCGCTGTATTGTTACGGACTTCGTCGGCACTGCCCTCCGCCAACGTTTGCCCCACATCAAGAACATGAAGCCGATTACTCACGCTCATGACCACCGTCATATTATGTTCAATCAGCAGAACCCCGCAGCCAAATTCTGTAGGAAGCACTTTGATTATTTCCATTAGCTCATGACATTCGCTGTCGGACATTCCCGCGGCTGGTTCGTCCAATAGCATGTATGTTGGGTTCATTGCCAAAGCTCGAGCGATACCTACCCGACGTTCGTCCGTGTATGGTAAAGTAGAAGCATCTTTATCTCCGACAGGACCAAGACCGAGCCGCTCTAAAAGAATAGTTGAATCGCGACGAGCACGAGCGCGCGACATGCCTAGCGCTACCATTGGAACCTCTATATTCTCTCTCACAGAAAGATCCGCGAAAAGACGTCCTGATTGAAATGTCCGAGCAACACCATTCAGACGATAATCGGCAGCAGACCATCTAAAGGCGTCCACTCCGTCCACTGTTATATGACCATCGCTTAATTTTTGAAAACCGCTGAGGCAGTTAACTAGGGTTGTCTTCCCTGCACCATTGGGGCCAATCAGCCCCACGATTTCTTGCGGCTTCAACGAAAGGCTGATGTTGCTGAGTGCTACTAATCCGCCAAACCGAACCGAAACACTATTTGCCACAAGTTCTTTTCGCGTTTGATCTTCTACCATCTGTTCCTACATCGGTCGCAGAGTATTCAATGAAAATGCACGTTGGTCCGGACACCTTGGCAATGGAGATACTTCTATCTAAACACCAGTATCTGTGGGATTATTTACCAGCTAGTGTAGCCGCCATCCACCATCAGCACAGTACCTGTGATGTAACTCGCCGCATCGCTTGCCAGAAAGTGTACGGCAGAGGCAACTTCGTCCGGACGTCCGAAACGCCCCATTGGGGTGAGCTGGCGCCATTTCTCGACAGTTGTTTTAGGATAGGTGCCGGTCATTTCGGTTTCGATAAAGGCTGGAGCTATCGCGTTTACGCGCACTCCGGAAGTAGCCCATTCAGCAGCCAGGGATTTTGTGAGCATATGGACACCAGCTTTACTCGCATTGTAAGCGGTTACTACCGTGTCCTGTATGGCAATTTTTCCTGACATAGACCCTATATTGATTATAGATCCTGCCCCTCGCTCCGCCATTTTAGTGCCGACCTCGCGGCAGCAGAAAAAAACACCGTCAAGATTTACCGACAGCACTTTGCGCCAATCTTGGTCAGATGTTTCCGATGTTGGAGAAGCCATGCTAATTCCTGCATTGTTAACAAGAATATCAGGGCAACTTCCAATAAGTTTCATTAAACGACTTAAGGCCTGGGAGTCTGTAACATCCAGCCGGTGTCCTACTGCATTATTTCCAATAGATGCTGCGGCATTCTTTACTGCCTCCTCATCAATATCGGTCATCACAACTTTTGCGCCGAATCCAGCTAGTGTTGCAGCGATTGAAAGACCTATACCACGAGCAGAGCCCGTAACCATAGCGACCCGGCCCGCCAGATCGTAAATATTTGTACGCGGATCCACTTTAACCTCCGAGTTTCGACAAAGACGAGGAGGAAATGCCCGATCCTGAGTAGACGTTGAATACACGCGTTCCGACGACGAAGTCGAAATCAGCTATTGGCTGAAACATTATCGAACCCCTTATTTATTTTTTTGGAAAGTTACGCGATCATTTCACGATAAGTCAAAATATTAATTTTCATACTAATTGATAAATATTTTTAATCGAAATACATTGCTTGGGCTCGAATTAAAATAATAGGGGGAGCCTAATGGTTGATTTTAGGGGACTTGAGACACTTGTTTGGGTGGCTTCACTCGGTAGTTTCAGAAAAGCTGCGGAGAAGTTAAGCGCGACCCAACCCGCAATTTCTCACAGGATCACCCAGCTTGAAGATCATGTTGGAGCTAAACTTCTAGTTCGTGACGGACGGCATGCGGCACCGACGGCCCACGGCAGAATTATGCTGAGCTATGCGGAAAAAATGCTCGCACTCAGGGCTGAGATGCTCTCGCAAATCCGCGATAAGTCTGCAGTTAGAGGCGTCGTTCGACTTGGAGCAGCGGAAAGTATTGTTCAGACCTGGTTGCCAGACTTCATCAAAAAGGTAAGCGAAGTCTATCCTCAGCTTTCAATTGAGATTGAGGTTGATATATCGCTTAATCTACAGGCTATGCTGCTAAATCAGGAAATCGATATCGCATTTCTTCAAGGTGCTGTGTCCGCACCCAGCGCATGCAATAGGTTGCTCTGTGAGTACCCTATAGGGTTCATAGCCAAATCGGATCTGAAATTACCTAAAACTGTTACGATTAGCGATATCGCATCATATCCTATCATTACTTTTTCGAGGAAAACGCAGCCCTACGAGGTGGTCAAATCGCTTTTTAATCACTCGTCATTTTCTCGTGTTAAAATCCATGCAAGTGCCTCTATGGCGACAGCGATTAAGATGGCCTTAGATGGAATGGGGGTTGCTATAATCCCACTAGACCTCGTTTTGACTGAAATTGCTGATGGTAAACTGAAGGTTCTGGAATGCGATGCCTCCATACCGTCACTCTCATTTTTTGTCAGTTGGTTGGATGCACCTGACAATTATGAAGTCGCACTCGTTGGGGAAATAGCGTTTACCGTCGCATCGCAGTGGCAGAAGTCGCGTATGGCTGAGGGCGATTTCCGAACAGCTTAAGTGATTTCCGGATTTTTTATCAATAAATTAAATTCATCGTTTGTCATGAAAATTCGGAAATTGACTAATCGATTCTTGGTGCAAGTATAGCTACATGTTCCACGGCCAAGTGCGATTCACCATGACGATGCCAATTATACGCAGTATATATGACAATGCACACTCTGCTCGATTAGCTTCCCGCAAAGGTGAGTTAACAACCTCAACCTCCGGTGTTGCGCCCGGGTATCAGCAAGGCAATTTGGTTATTCTTCCTAAAAAAGATGCGGAAGATTTTCTGAGGTTTTGCGTCCTCAATCCGAAGCCGGCTCCAATACTCGATGTTAGTGAACCTGGCGATGTTTCGCTCGCTCGTTTAGGTAGCGAAATTGATATACGCTTTGATGTACCAAAATATCGTATTTTCCGGGATGGTATTCATGCCGAAACTGTCAGCGATCTTAGTTCAGTTTGGCGCGCCGACCTCGTAACATTCGTATTAGGCTGTTCTTTTTCGTTCGAAGATGCGCTCGTGAAAGCGAATATACCTGTTCGGCACATGGATAATGGCAAAAATGTTCCGATGTATGTCACAGACGTGGAAACAGTATCTGCGGGATGCTTCGGCGGGCCAATGGTAGTTTCGATGCGCCCTTTTGCACCCAAAAGCGCTATTCAAGCAATGATCCTTTCGGCTCAGATGCCTGAGGCGCACGGCGCCCCGATACACTTTGGAGATCCAAGCATTATCGGAATCAAGGATATTATGAAACCTGACTTTGGCGATGCACCGGATATTCTGCTTGGAGAGGTTCCTGTTTTTTGGGCATGTGGCGTAACTCCCCAGACGGCAATTTTGCGCGCAAGACCTTCTTTGGCAATTACGCATGAGCCTGGGCACATGCTTGTAACCGATCTTCGCTCCGACGGGGGGCGTACCTTCTAAACAAATATCGCCATCATAATCAAAAAAGGGGAATATATAAGAAATGACTATTAGTAAAACTCTTCTCAAAGCCCTCACGACTGTAGCTGCATTATCGTTCTTTTCTCCCGCTCTCGCTAAGGAAGACGAAATTCTAATCGGGCTCGCGATCGCCGAGTCGGGATTCATGGCAGCCTATGATAGTGATGGTACCAAATCAGTAAAGCTCTGGATTGACGACCAGAACGCAAAAGGTGGCTTGCTGGGCCGCAAGATTAAATCAATTACTGTAGACACAAAGACGGACAGAGCGCAGGGCAGTCGAGCGGGGCAAGAACTCGTCGATCAAGGTGTCGATCTTTTGGTCGTGTCTTGTGACTATGACCAGGGCGTGCCTGCAGCCAGCGCCGCTCAAAGAGCGGGCATCCCATCGGTATTTCTTTGTGCAATGGACCCGAAGGCTGGGGTGCAGGGCGCAGGTGCTTTAGCATTCACCTCAACGATCGCGGCTCAGGTGCAAGGTGCTGCTGGTGCCGGTTGGATCAATTCAAAACACGGTGCCAAGACATATTATTCGCTTCTGGATACGACAACAGAGTTCGATAAGTCAGTTTGTGCTGGATTTGAATGGGCAGCAAAAGAAGTGGGTATGGAATCAATTGGATCCGATACCTTTAAAAATGATGACCTTTCTATTCAATCGCAAATAACTCGTATTCTCAGTCTGCCAAAAAAGCCTGATGTAATTGCGCTATGCTCATGGATTCCCGGCGGAGCTAGTGCCGTTCTCCAGTTGCGCTCAGCTGGTTTGACCATGCCAATTATTGCAACATCATCTTTTGACGGTACTTACTGGACAGATGCCGTTCCTAATCTGGACAATCTTTATGTACCTGTTCAGGCTTCCGTACACGGCAATGATCCTCGACCAGAGGTTAATGCCTACATAGACCGCTTTAAGGAAAAGTTCGGTGAGGCTCCCGCAACCATGTATGGTGTTCCTATCTATCCCTTCATGGAACTTTGGGGTGCGGCTGTATCAAAGGTAGGCAATACCGATGGTGCTAGCGTGGTTCACGAGCTTGAAACGCTTAAAGACGCTCCAACAATCATCGGCCCGATGAGCTTCACTCCGGAATGGCATATCCAGCGCGATGCCGAGATCGTAATGCTTGGCTTCAAGGACCGGAAGCCGGTAGCACTTGATACCTATCGCTTCGGTAAGCCTATTCCGACAAACGTTCTGTTTCGGACAAAGTAGAAGCTTCACTAACAACTGAAAGTAATGTCCCGCTCCGGCGGGGCAATGAACAGCTACGCCGACATTACAGACAGAATTGGATACTATCGTGACCAAGATTAAAGATAAGAACATCATCGTGACGGGCGCTGGCCGTGGCATTGGAGCAGCAATCTCGGAGGGCCTCGCAAGGGATGGCGCACTTATTACCGTCGCCGATCTTTCGACCGAAACAGCTGAAGCGACCGCACAGAAAATCCGCAACGCAGGCGGAAAGGCGATCGCGGTCACGGTTGACGTATGCGACCGTGAAGGCGTTCGCAAAATGATTGATGCTTCGATAGAGGCGCACGGTGAACTCCATGCTATTTTTAACAATGCTGGCATTGTGCAGGTTAAGCCTTTTCTGGAAATATCTGATCAGGACTGGCGCGTGATGCATGACGTAAACGGTCTCGGCGTGCTCATTGCCATGCAGGAAGCCATCACAACTTTCATTAAACAGGGCAACGGCGGCAAGATCATCAATACCGCATCGATCGGTGGCCGCCTCGGCACCGAACCGCTTGCGCACTATTGCGCCAGCAAGTTTGGTGTGATCGCATTGACGCAGGCTGCAGCCCGAACATTCGGCAAGCATGGCATTCGCGTGAATTCAATCTGCCCTGGTAATGTCGCCACTGACATGTGGAAGAAGATCGACGAAGGATTTGTCGAATCCGGTCTCACGAGCAAGCAAAACGAAGCCTTCGAGAAATTCGCTTCAACCGCGGCTCTTGGTCGTCCCTCTGTACCGGAAGATCTTGTCGGCATCTCTCGCTTCTTATCATCCCCGGATTCCGACTTCATCACCGGTCAGTCGATCGTGGTGGATGGTGGAACCATCTTCTGGTGAGAGCGGACTGCTCCCACTAAATGATTGATCAATGAAGGAAAAGATCATGTCGGAAGGCAATAGCTCTCATCTTGACGCTGGGGGTGTACTGGACAGTGACGTTGACGTACTGGTTATCGGTGCTGGGCTAGCCGGTATCTACAGCATTCACAAAATCAGAGATGATCTTGGCTTGACAGTCCAGGGTCTGGAAGCATTCGAGGATCTTGGAGGCGTCTGGTACACAAACCGCTACCCGGGTGCCCGGGTAGATTCGCTCAGCCAAGTCTACTGTTACACCTTCAACGAAGAGCTTATCAATACCTGGAATTATACCGAAAAATATCCAACGCAGCCGGAAATTCTTCGTTATATAAACTTTGCAGCAGACAAGCTCGATGTTCGTAGAAATATCAAGTTCAACACGCGGGTGTTAAGACTCGATTGGAATGAGGCCGACAAACATTGGGTGGCCATGACCGACCGCGGCGATACTGTTCGCGCACGTTTCGTCATCTCTGCAGCAGGCGCGCTGTCCGCGGCAAATAAACCCAGCTTCAAAGGGTATGACGATTATCGCGGCAAGGTGTATTTCACCGCGCATTGGCCCCATACCGACGTTGATTTCAAGGGCAAGAAGGTCGGCGTCATCGGTACGGGATCCAGCGGCATTCAGGTCATTCCCGAAATTGCCAAGGACTCAACAGCCTTGACGGTGTTCCAAAGAACTCCACATTACGCTACGCCGGCTAAGAACGTCACGCATACTGCTGAGGAGCAGGCGCGCTATCGCGCCGAAGCACGTGATCTGCATGCCCGGATGAAGTGGAGCTATGGCGGCAACCCGTTATTACCCATGGAACTTTCGGCGCATGAGGTTACGGCGGAGCATCGTAAGGAAACCTTCGACCGGCTTTACGACGCGGGTGACTTCTCATTTTGGCTGGCGAGCTACAAGGACCTGCTCACCGACATGGGTGCAAACGATTACGCATCGGAATACCTCCGTGAGCGAATTCGCGGTATCGTCACGGACCCTAAGACAGCAGAAAAGCTTACACCGCGGTCTTATCCATACGGAACAAAGCGCCAGCCGCTTGAAACTAATTACTACCATACATTCAACCTGAATCACGTATCCCTGATCGATATCAATGAAGACCCCATTATCGAACTTACAGAGAAGGGTATTCGTACGAAGAGCGGTGAGCATGAGTTCGATGCTATTGTCTTTGCAACCGGTTTTGATGCGATGACAGGGGCATTGACCCGGATGAAGATCACCGGTGTCGATGGTGTTGTTCTTTCCGAGAAGTGGAAGGATGGTCCTGCTAACTATCTCGGTATCAGCGTCGCCGGCTTCCCAAACTTGTTCACGATCACAGGACCCGGAAGCCCCGGTGTTCTGGCCAACGTTCCAATGGCCATCGAGCAGCATGTCGAGCTTGCCGCGGATATCATATCCTTTGCGACGAGCCACAATATTAAGGCTCTGGAAGCGAATGGCGATGCGGAGAGGGCTTGGACCGAGCGCGTCAACGAACTCGCGGCGAAAACGCTCTTCCCTGTTGCCGCCAGCTGGTACATGGGGGCTAACGTTCCAGGTAAGCCGAGGGTCTTCATGCCTTACATCGACGGTATGGCCAGCTACCGCAGCATCTGCAATGAAGTCGCATCAAAAGGCTTTGAGGGCTTTGACCGTCGAAGCTGATGGTCGCTTACCCTGCGCGTTCAGAAGATCCCAGCGCCTGAACGCAGAATATTAAGTTGAAGGAGAAAAACATGTCAGGACGTATGCATGGAAAGAAGGTTTTGTTAACGGGCGGCGTTGCCAATATCGGCCTTGCCGTTTTGGAATCCTTTGTTGCCGAAGGCGCGATAGTATCGGTCGTTGATATCGATGAAACTCGTGGCGCTGATCTTGAAAAACGTTTCTCAGGCAAGGTGAAGTTCATCAAGGCCGATCTCAGGCGTGAGCAGGACATCATCGCAGCCATTGGTACTTCTGTCGACTGGATGAGGGGACTGGATACTTTGTGCCTGAACGCTGGTGTTCAACTTTCTGGGAACGTCGACTCTTTTACAACTGAAAACTGGGACAAGGTATTCGCCATCAATGTCCGGTCGGGCTTCATATTCGTACGCGAAGCGCTGCCCCATCTTCGCAAAGCAGGTAAATCTTCAATCGTCATGATGTCATCGCTCGCTGGCAAGCGCGGCGCTCCAGGCTTGACTTGCTATTCATCATCAAAGGCGGCTGTTATCGGTCTTGCAACCACGCTTGCTGTGGAACTTGCGCGAGATGGCGTTCGCGTCAATGCCGTCTGTCCTGGATGGATTGACACCCCCTTCAATGGCCCTGCCATCGAGTTTATGGGTGGTCGCGAAAAGCAGGAAGCCGCCGTTCGTGCGGCGATTCCGCTTGGCAGGCAGGCCACACCCGCTGAAGTCGCACCATTGTTCGTCTATCTGGCGTCGGATGAATCGTCCTACGTCACAGCGCAAGCAATCAATGTTGACGGTGGTGTTTACAACTGATCTGCGTAATCCGGATATATGAGGGAACACTATGAGAAAGATTATCACGCACGAGGCTGCTTTCGCTGCTTTGGAAGCCGGGGCAAAAAAAGCACGGGAAATATGCGAACCATCATCACTTGCTATTGTTGATGCTGGTGGAAACCTTCTGGCATTTATGCGGGTTGATGATGCAGCATTAGCGACAGGTGATATAGCTGAAGGCAAAGCCTACACCGCGCTTGCGCTTCGGTCCCCAACCTCCAACTGGCTTGAAATCGTGCAGCCAGGTGGTGCTTTGTTCGGACTTGAGGCTCTTGGCGGCAAAAAACCTTTCGTAGTGTTTGGCGGCGGGCTTCCAGTTGTTACAGATGGCAAAGTAATTGGCGGCGTTGGGGTTTCTGGAGGGCCGGTGGATGCGGACGTCGCAATCGCCACTGCGATGACAGAGGCGCTGCAAATTAGTTTGGCTTGATCACAGATATTTCAAGCGGTCGACGATATCCGGTCTCCAACTTATGTGCTTAATTCCTACATCAGGTTTCTCTCAATGGCAGCTATCGATCTCAACAGCGATCTTGGAGAAGGCTTCGGCCCATGGCCTATGGGAGACGACACAGCAATGCTGGCGATAGTGACCAGCGCCAATATTGCCTGTGGCTTCCATGCGGGCGACCCTGCCGGAATTCTCACTGTGCTACGTGAAGCTGCCCGACGTGGCGTGTCGGTTGGTGCGCACATCGGCTATCGCGATCTGGTTGGCTTTGGCCGTCGCAACATGGACCCATCAAGCAGCGAACTTGTTGCCGATACGATTTACCAGATCGGCGCATTGGAGGGGCTGGCACGGGCTGCCGGAACAAAGGTGCGTTATGTGAAGCCGCATGGCGCGCTTTACAATACAATCGCTCATGATGCGCGGCAGGCAGCCGACGTGATCGCAGGTATCAAAGCAATCGACTCATCGCTCGTGCTGATGGCGCTAGCTGGCGCGCCTATCGTTGAACAGGCCCGCAAAGCGGGTCTGACTGTTGTGTGCGAAGCCTTTGCCGACCGCGCCTATAATGTAGATGGTAGTCTGGTTAATCGTCGTCTTGAAGGTTCCGTTATCCACGATCCTGAAGTGATTGCAGAACGGATGCTGCGCATGGTCAATGAGCAACGCGTAACTGCCATTGATGGAACAGATATTGCGCTTGATGCGCAGTCAATCTGTGTGCATGGCGATAATCCGACTGCGGTTGCAATCGCCGCCGCATTGCGCGAGCAACTGGAGACGCGCGGCGTGGAACTTAAGCCTTTCGTTGATGTCACATCATGAGTGAACGCCTGCGCTTTCTGCCATCGGGCAGTGACAGCTTTCTGGTCGAGCTTGACGACCTTGCCAGAACACTCACACTGCTCGACGCTTTGCAGGCCGCAAAGCTCGAAGGCGTGTGTGAAGTCATTCCGGGCGCGCGCACGATCATGGTGCGTTTCGACCGATGGCTGACAGATCGTGCCAAGCTCACGAGCCAGATTGCAGCACTTGATCTCTCGGTCCGCAGCACCCGCAGTGGCGAACTGTTTGAAATACCCGTCACCTATGATGGCGAAGATCTGGGCGACGTCGCCGCCTTCCTTGGCTGCACGATCAACGAAGTCATTGAGCGCCATACTGAGGCGACCTATACAGTCGCCTTTACCGGCTTTGCGCCCGGATTTGCCTATATGACCTGCGACGATCCCGGCTTTGACGTGCCGCGCCGCAAGAGCCCGCGTGTGAAAATACCGGCGGGATCGGTAGCGCTTGCGGGCAAATTCGGCGGCATTTATCCGTCTGACAGCCCCGGCGGCTGGCAGTTGCTCGGCACCACACCGCTTGCCATGTGGGACACAGCACGGGAACGCGCAGCACTGCTTGCGCCCGGTGACCGCGTGCGGTTTCGAAACATGGCCAAGGGCGAAACAATCACCGTATCAACACCAGCCGCAACAGTAGTGAAGACACAGCCTGCCGACGGCCTGCTTATAACACGCGCTGACCGTCCGGCACTGTATCAGGATATGGGCCGTCCGGGCCTTGCCAGTCAGGGCGTGTCGGAATCCGGCGCGCTTGATCGCATCGCTATGCGTGAGGCCAATCGCTGTGTTGGCAATTCCGGTAATGCGGCGGCTATCGAGATTTCCTTTGGTGGCTTTGCGCTCAAGGCGGACCGTCCTGTGATTGTTGCAGTGACCGGCGCGCCTTGCCCGCTGACCATTCGCACCCCGGAAGGCACGACCCTTACAGCAGGCTTTTCGCAACCAGTGGCACTCAATACAGGCGATGAACTGTCGCTCGGCATCCCGCCAGAAGGGATGCTCAGCTACCTCGCGCTTCGCGGCGGATTTGAGGTTGAACCTGTTCTCGGATCAGCGGCACGCGACACACTCGCCAAGGTCGGTCCATCACCAATAGTTGAAGGCAATATTCTTGTGCCTGCCAACCGGCCCGCACTGGCGGTTTCATCCGATGCAAGCGCACCCCGCGCGCTGCCGCGCGCCGGAAAAGTCGTTACACTCGACATTGTTCTCGGTCCGCGCACCGACTGGTTCACCCAACAGGGACTTGCAACCCTCACATCGCAGGACTGGGACGTGACACCGGAATCAAGCCGCGTTGGTATGCGCTTACAAGGCGCTAAAACCATTGAACGCGCCATTCACGATGAGCTGCCATCGGAAGGCACAGCCCTTGGTGCCATTCAGGTACCTGCGAGCGGACAACCGGTTCTGTTTCTTGCCGATCACCCATTGACCGGCGGTTATCCGGTCATTGGTGTGGTGGCACATCATCACCTAGACCTTGCAGGCCAGATACCCATCGGTGCCCGCATCCGTTTCAACCCAATCTCCAATTTCGAACCGCAAGAAGTTATAGCCTGATGAAGAAGCTGCTTATTGCCAATCGCGGCGAAATCGCCATCCGCATCATCCGCGCAGCACGCGATTATGGCGTTGCATCCGTCGCGATCTATTCCGACGCTGATGCGAATTCGCTGCACGCCGAATTCGCCGACGAGGCCTATGGCCTTGGTGCAGGCCGGCCGGCAGATACCTATCTCAACATTGCAAAGATACTCGACATTGCAAAGCGTTCAGGCGCGGATGCTGTCCATCCCGGCTATGGCTTTTTGTCAGAACGCGCCGAATTTGCCAAAACCGTGATTGATGCCGGTCTGATCTGGGTTGGCCCATCGCCCGAAGTCATCACGTCGCTGGGCGATAAGGTTGAAGCACGGCGTATTGCCGAGAAAGTCGGCGCACCACTCGTCAAGGGTTCAGACGGCCCACTGGCATCGGCGGCGGAAGCTGTGGCCTTTGCGCGTGAAGCGGGCTTGCCGCTGGCGATCAAAGCTGCATTTGGCGGCGGTGGACGCGGCATGAAAGTGGCGCATCATCTGGAAGAAGTGGGCGAATTGTTTGATTCCGCCGTTCGCGAGGCGGTGGAAGCTTTCGGACGTGGCGAATGCTATGCCGAGCAGTTCCTTGAAAAGCCGCGCCATATCGAGGCACAGGTTATCGCCGACACACACGGCAACACTGTGGTTCTGGGCACGCGTGACTGCTCGCTGCAACGCCGCAACCAGAAGCTGGTTGAGGAAGCACCAGCGCCGTTTATCACGGAAGACCAGCGCGAACGGATTCATGACTCCGCCCGCGCAATCTGTGCGGCAGCGGGCTACACAGGAGCAGGCACCGTTGAGTTTCTGCTTTCGCAAAACGGCACGATCTCATTTCTCGAAGTCAACACACGCCTTCAGGTTGAGCATCCGATTACCGAAGAAACCACTGGCATCGATATTGTCATTGAGCAGCTGCGCATTGCGGACGGAAAAGAACTGTCAGTAACAGAAACCCCGGCAGCGCGCGGTCATGCCTTTGAATTCCGCATCAATGCAGAAGATCCGGGCCGTGGCTTCCTGCCGACGCCGGGCCTGATCACGCGTTTCCGCGCTCCTTCGGGTCCGGGTGTGCGTCTTGATACAGGTGTCGAAAGCGGATCAGAAATTCCAGGCCTCTACGATTCACTGATGGCAAAGCTCATCGTGACAGGTGCCACACGCGAAGAAGCACTTATCCATGCGCGCCGTGCTTTGGCAGAGTTTAAGATTGAAGGCGTGGCCTCGGTGCTGCCATTCCATCGTGCGGTTGTCGAAGACAAAGCCTTTACCGGCGAAGACGGGTTTAAGGTGTTCACCAACTGGATCGAAACTGAGTTTCGGGGTGTTGAACCATCGGCACGGATTGATCCGGTCGATACGGGTGTGATCCGCAGTTTTATCGAAATCGATGGCAAGCGCCATGAACTTGGCCTGCCTGCTGCACTCTTCTCCGGTCTCAGCGCACCGAAGCACGTAGGCTCTGCCACTCAACAGGTTGCAGAAGGTGCCGTCACAGCCCCCATTCCCGGCACATTCCAGCAATGGCTGGTTGAAGATGGCGCAACGGTTGCAGAAGGCGAAGTTGTTGCCATTATGGAAGCTATGAAGATGGAGACCCGCATAGCCGCGCCTAAGGCTGGTAAGATCAGCCTGCGTGCGGAACCGGGCAAAGGCGTTGGGCTTGGCGCGGAACTCGCAACCATCGAATAATACTAGGGGTAGCAATTCCCCTTTCTCAAACCAAAAAAGACCGGCGAATTTCACAATCCGCCGGGGTTTAAGCAACATATATTTTGGTAAAATTTTTATTGGAAGTCTCAATTTTAAAGGAAGGCTATAAAATAGATGCCGTCAGGAGCGCCTATTTCCAATGTTTTTATCCTTTATGCGACGTTTTATTTTCTCCTACTCAGTTTTCTGTCTCACTCCTCGATCATTTATGTTTGAACGTGGCGTAGACGTTGATCCTGCCAAACTGAAGACGTTGAATTTTGGATGAGACACGGCTTAAAATAGTATTAGCGCATCACATGTTTACGTAAACGGGTCCCTCGCCGCCTTGTGGCGGAACCCAGTTGATGTTCTGGTTCGGGTCCTTAATATCGCAAGTCTTGCAGTGGACGCAGTTCTGCGCGTTGATTACAAAACGAACATCCTTGGCCTGCGGATCAGCCGCTGAATTGCCATCAGCATCAACCCACTCATAAACACCTGCCGGGCAGTAGCGTGTCGATGGTCCTGCAAAGACGTCGTGTTCAGATATCTGCTGCAGCTTCACGTCCGCGACCTGCAGATGAACAGGCTCGTTTTCATCGTGATTGGTGTTCGACAGAAACACTGATGAGAGGCGGTCAAAAGTCAGCACACCATCCGGCTTTGGATAGGTGATCTTTTTGTGCTTCGCTGCCGGTTCCAGTGCCTGCGCGTCGGTCTTGCCATGCTTCAACGTACCGAAGAACGAAAATCCGAAAAGCTGGTTGGTCCACATATCGAGGCCACCGAGCGCCACACCCACGACCGTTCCGAACTTGGACCACAATGGCTTGACGTTGCGGACTCTTTTGAGGTCCTTGCCAATTGCACTGTCGCGCCAGCTGTTTTCGATCTCGATCGGCTCATCATTGGCTCGACCAGCGGCAAGAGCCTCTGCGATCTTATCGGCAGCAAGAATGCCCGAAAGGACTGCATTATGGCTCCCTTTGATGCGTGGTACGTTCACAAAACCGGCCGAACAGCCGATTAGTGCGCCGCCCGGGAAGGAAAGCTTTGGTACCGACTGGAAGCCACCTTCAGTAATGGCGCGAGCGCCATAGGACAACCGCTTGCCGCCCTCAAAAGTATCCCGGATCGCTGGATGTGTCTTGAAACGCTGAAACTCTTCGAACGGAGCCAGATACGGGTTCTTGTAGTTGAGATGCAGCACGAAGCCGACCGCAACCATATTGTCTTCGAGGTGATAGAGGAATGAGCCGCCACCGGTCTTCATATCGAGCGGCCAGCCAAACGAATGCTGCACCAGACCCGGCTTATGCTTGGATGGATCAACCTGCCAAAGTTCCTTGAGGCCGATACCAAATTTTGCTGGCTCGCGACCTTCATCAAGCTTGAACTTCGCTATCAGTTCCTTGGCAAGCGAACCGCGCGCACCTTCCCCGATCAGCACATATTTGCCGAGCAGAGCCATGCCGCGCGTATAGTTCGGACCGTGTGTGCCATCGCGTTCAATGCCCATGTCGCCAGTTGCGACACCAATCACAGCGCCTTCATCATTATAAAGCACTTCAGTCGCCGCAAAGCCCGGATAGATTTCAACGCCAAGTTCTTCAGCCTTGGTACCAAGCCAACGGCAGACATTGCCAAGAGACACAATGTAATTGCCATGATTGTTCATCAATGGCGGCATGGCGAAATTCGGTAGACGCACCGAGCCTGCAGGACCGAGCAGCAGAAAATGATCTGCGGTTACTGGTGTTTTGAACGGGTGTCCCTCTTCATCACGCCAGCCCGGCAGCAGTTGATCGATACCACTTGGATCGACGACTGCGCCTGACAGAATATGAGCGCCGACTTCCCCGCCCTTTTCAAGAACGACGACTGAAAATTCGGGATTGATTTGTTTGAAACGGATAGCCGCAGCAAGGCCAGCAGGGCCTGCGCCGACAATCACAACATCAAATTCCATGCTTTCGCGTTCGGGAAGCGCATTTGCATCGTACATTTAAATACCTGTCCGCGACTCAGGTAGTATGGTGAAGATATCGCCAACGATGCCATAATCAGCGGCCTGGGAGATTGGTGCTTCTTCGTCCTTGTTGAGTGCCTCGATTAAGCGGCTCTCTTTCATACCGGCCTGTTGCTGAATTGTGGCGGAAGGCTTGGCAATAGCGTTTGTTTCCTCGCCTGCAACCAGAATATCCACATCGACACTAAACTGGACTGCGGAAATCAGTGCCTTAGCGTTGCGATTGTAGAGGCTTGTATTGTCGCTTTTGGAAATAAGAAGAATTGCCATGTATTCGCCTTTTAAATATCTCGGCGTTTGAAGCTTCTCGTGCTAACTAATTCAAATTCGAAGAAAATGATGACACGCAAAAATCGAAGCAGATCGTAATTTTGTATATGAGCATCGGGACCTCAGCAGCACTCGTTGTGCAGACAACCTCTCGGAGGGGCCTTAGGCTATGTCGTCTATCGTCGCTAAATATAACGCATAACTAATGGCAAGCTTCAGATATTTTATAGAGCTTCAACCTCTGTTCGAGCAAATCGCGCTTCAGCCTGCTTTATTTGAACATGTCCAATTTGTGTTATTTGATATTTAATTACATCGACAAATTTTTCTGCACTTGATAAATATACTATAGTTATCAAAGCAGAAAAAACACATATTATACGATACAAGTTTCTCATTCTCGTCCCCATTTTTTCTTAAAATAACATATAATATTATATGGTCAATATAGTATCATATGTTATTTAATATTATATAGTTTACAGATAAATATGTACAACAGCACATTTTATATAAAACTGTGCTGTTGGAATAAAATATAATAATTCTGCACAATGCATATTAAAGGTTCTATTAATTCCAAGGCATAATTTCTACTTAATTTCGCTCCATTGTCTTTGGATGCATCATCTATTCTAGACTAGACGCCTTAAACTCAACAAGGTGAGTGAGTTACAAGATCAGGAAGAGCTTCTCCCTGCAACGCGCGGCGGGCACGCTCCACAGCCTGCTCCTGCAGGGCGTCAAGCGAAGTGGTTGAACGCCACGCAACATGCGGCGTGAAAAGTGTATTGGGTGCATCGCGCAACGGATGGTTTCCAACCAATGGCTCCTGTGCAAAAGTGTCGAGACCCGCACCAGCAATGGTTCCTGCCTTGAGTGCAGCAGCCAGCGCTTCTTCATCAATCAAACCGCCACGCGATACATTGATAATCACGGCATTTTTGCGCATACGTTCCATGACCTCAGCTGAGATGAGGTGACGAGTGTTAGAAGTGAGAGGAACATGAAGCGAGATAACGTCCGATTCTTCCAATATTTCTTCTAAACTGGCTGTCTCGACTTCCGAGAAAGTGGACATTGGATCAAAGGCATGGACCTTCGCGCCAACTGCCGCCCACCATTTCGCAACCAGCTTGCCGATCCGACCCATTCCGACGACGCCAACACGAAGGTTCGTGAGTTTCGGTGTATCAAGACCGACAACGCCAGCCCATTCACCAGCACGGATTGCCGACTGCCCCTGCGGAATACGGCGTGCAAGGCTTAGCCCCATCGCAAATGCATGCGATGCTACTTCTTCCGAAGCTGTATCAGGAACGATTGTAACCGGCACACCGACATCATTGGCGGCATCGACATCAATATTGTCATAGCCTACACCATAACGAACAACCGCTTTACAGCGCTTCAACATGCTAAATTCTTCAGCCGTCATCTTTGCGTAAGGGGTGACCATTACGATCTCAGCTTCAGCCATACGGCTGCGAAATGTAGCCTGATCTTCGGCAACATAAATTTCGCGACCAAATTTCTCAGCGAATGCACGCTCCCTGTTCACGTTCGGGAAGCGATGGGGAGCAACCAAAATGATCCCCTTTTCGTCTTGCATCGTCATTTTTGAATTCTCCGCATTGGGTGTAAATCAGGTGAAAGGAACAGCGCTATCAAGGGTGTGAACAGATGGGGTTTGAAAACCCTCAGCTCATCGTGTCGAGATCAATCAGCTCAATTTTGTAACCGTCAGGATCTTCGACAAAAGCAATCACAGTCGTCCCGTGCTTCATCGGTCCTGCAGGACGGGGAATGCGCGCACCGCTTGCCGCCAGTTCATCACAAATGCTGTAAATATCCCTCACGCCAAGGGCAACATGCCCGTAGCCATTGCCAAGATCATAAGGCGTTTCCTGATCCCAGTTATGGGTCAGTTCGATCACCGCATTTGACTCTTCCGGGCCGTATCCAACAAATGCGAGCGTAAACTCGCCTTCGGGATAATCGAGCTTGCGCAGCAACTTCATTCCAAGGAGGCGGGTGTAAAAATGGATCGATTTTTCGAGGTCTTTCACACGAACCATTGTGTGCAATACTTGAAACTTAGCTTCGCTCATCGGTCTTTTCCTCTCACATATTGGCCGTAAAATTAACCCGCACGGATGACCAGTCAGACGCAAACAAAGTTGCTTAGACGAACGTCTCAATCGGTCGGATTGCACTTATCTTCAGCGGCAGTGAACACTATGATCCTATTGTGTGTCAATAGGATCAACTGATCCACATCCAGTTTCTTTCGCGTCAACCGGGAGTATTTAAACGCGCCGGACACTGAAAACTAAATTTTGAAGAAATGTCCGTGGTGCAGATAAGCCGCACAAGGCATACAGCCGTGGCGTCATTCACACCCAAACAATGTGGGTGAGAATGACCGATGGTGGGCGCTAATTTTCAGCGTTCACCATCGATCTAACGCACAAAGGTCACTCTAAAAGTTTATGTCTGCTGCAGAATAATATCTTAAATTGTCGCAGATTTTAGGATCAGGAAGTCAAGCGTATCAGCGAACAGCGTTACGCAATATACCAACATTTTCGAGTTCAACCTCAACAGTATCTCCTGGCTGCAACCACATTGGCGGATTACGCTTGGCACCAATACCCTGCGGTGTACCAGTGGTAATAATGTCGCCTGGAGCAAGACTCATGAATTGCGAGATATAGCTTACCAAATGGCGCACTGGAAAAATCATGAGACGGGTGTTGGACGACTGGACCTGTGTACCATTCACGCGGGTCTGAATATTCAGGTTCTGAATGTCACCAACTTCATCAAGCGTTGCAATTGCTGGACCAACCGGCGTCGAACCATCGACAGCCTTGCCTGCAAGCCATTGCGTACCGCGATATTGAAGATCGCGTGCGGTGATGTCGTTTAACACGGTCACGCCCGCAACATAATCAAGCGCATCTTCCTCAGAAACCGAACGGCAATTCTTGCCGATAACGATCGCCATTTCACCTTCAAAATCGAGATTTGGGGTGATCTTGCAGCAATCTATCTCGTCAAACGGACCGATAAGCGAGGTTGCAAATTTTGCGAAAATATCGGGGTGCGTTGGCAGGGCGCGTCCGGTTTCCGCAACATGGTCGTTGTAGTTGAGACCTATGCAAAGGATCTTAGCCGGTTCAGTAATCGGTGCTCCAAGACGCACATCTTCAAATGCACCAACTGCCGCCGATGCGTTATTCTTTGCTGCAGCGGTTAGTTTCTGCGCAAGATCTGACAATGCGCCGCCATATTCACGGAGCAATTCCAGCACCGAGGATACAGGCTTTAAGACCTTATCTGCGTCACTTTTCAGAAGTGTTTCAACGTCAAAAACCGACGTATCCACAATGATGCCTGCTCTCCAAGAGCCATTTGAATCATAAGTAACGAGCTTCATAAGTCCTCCCGCACCGTGCCGGTGCTTTCAATTCATCAGAAAATGGATGGGAATTTTCGTGCTGCGCTCTAAATATGGTTTCCCTTAATGAAATCAGCAGCACGCTCACCGATCATTATCGCCGGTGCATTAAGATTGCTGGATGAGACAAACGGCATCACGGAAGTATCCGCAACTCTGAGCCCGTCGATGCCATGGACGCACAACTGACGGTCGACAACGGCCATTGCGTCTTTTCCGATTTTGCAGGCACCGCTTAAGTGATAAGCGCCTTGCGAATATTTGCGGACAAAATCTTCAAAATCCTTGCGTGACTTCAACGGTTTTTCAGGCAAATGTGCATTGCTAACGAATTTGCGGATCGCCGGCTGGTCCATAATCTCCTGCCCGAGACGAATGCCATCGATAAGACGATCAACATCATAAGGGTCGCTGAGATAGTTGGGGTCGACGATAGGGGCAACGTTGGGATCAGACGAACGAAGCGAAATCTGCCCACGCGATTTTGGCCGGCATGCATAGACATTCAAGGTGCAACCATTGCCGCTTTCAGTCGTTTCCACACCCTCTTCAATGCCCGCTCCCGCGAGAAAATGATATTGCAGATCTGGTGTCGGATCAGATTTATCACCCCACCAGAAAGCGCCGCCTTCGCAGATATTGGACGTAATTGGTCCTGATCCAAATAGCGCATACTGAGCGGCAGCAGCCATTTGCCAGCGAATTTTTTTATACTTGTCGTAGCTTGAATCCGACTTCAGATTATAGATCATGAAGCAATCGGTATGATCTTGCAGATTTTGCCCGACGCCCGGCAAATCGTGAATAACCTTGACGCCAGCCTTCTCAAGACTGGCAGCAGGCCCGATGCCTGAAAGCATCAGCAGACGCGGAGAGCCAACAGCGCCCGACGAAATAATGACTTCGCGTTCAGCCCGCATAGTGGCTACACGGCCACTCTCGATATATTCAACGCCGACAGCTCGGCCACCCTCTATGATAATTCTGGTGACTTGCTTGTTGGTAACGACATTAAGATTACCACGCTTTTTAGCCGGACGAAGATAAGCATCCGCGGAGCTGCACCGTCGGCCGTTCTTCGTTGTCAACTGATAAAGCCCTGCACCCTGTAATTCACCGGAATTAAAATCCGGATTATAGGGGATTCCCGCTTCCTGACACGCCTTTACCCAGGCCTTTGTCAGCGGCAACGTATATTGCTGATTGGAGACGCTCAGCGGTCCATCCTGACCGTGGGCCTCATTCGAATAAACCTCATTATTCTCTGCCTTGCGGAAAAAAGGCAGCACATCTTTATAACCCCAGCCTTCTGCACCATGTTCTACCCAGCGATCGAAATCCGATGGAGCGCCGCGCATATAGATCATAGCATTCAGAGAACTGCCGCCGCCCAAAACGCGCGCCTGACCAACGAGCGGTTGTGTGTTGTTCTGGTGCTTGAGTGTTTCCACCTTGTACCATTGAAGCATCGAGCTTTTGAACGACTTATAGAATGTTACCGGAAAGCGAATCCAGATGCTGCTGTCTTTAGGGCCAGCTTCAAAGAGCGTTACCGATACATCCGGATCTTCGCTCAGCCGACCAGCAACAGCGCATCCCGCAGAACCGCCACCCACCACGATAAAATCGGGCATCACATTATCCTAATCTGAGAAACTGGTAAGATTCCGGAGCACATCTCTGAGCTGCAAAAGCGGTGTTTGGGATGTACATTTAATTAAATACTCCGATAGATAATCGGAGCATCGCAGATTTATTTTACGTCACTGAAGAACGCATCGACTTCAGCCTGACGCATATCGCAAAACCAGCATTCAACGATCTGCTCATTTTCAAAACGATAGGCAGCAAGACGGTCAGTTTTGACCGACTTATCGCCACGCGTCCAGATCTCGTGAACCATGATCAAAATCGATTCATCAGACTCCGAGATGATCTCATCGTGGCCTGCTTCACCGCCAACAATCCATTTGTCAGTGTAAGCGGCAACTTTGTTCACCCAACCATCGACAAAGCCATTGGCACCATGAAAATCACCCGAAAGCACGGGATGCGTTCCGCCCATATGGACGACGAGATTATCTGCGTAAAAACTGCAGCCTTTTTTGACATCGCCGCTCGACCAAGCATCGTGGTAATCACGCAGAATGTCTTTTGCTCGCTTCTTGCTCATCTAAATCTCCTCAATTTTTCTATGCACGGTAGCAGACTAAACGCGAATTTACGCTGTTAGCTGTCTTGCTTGGGTAGACACAACAGATTTCCCGTCTTCGGAAATCGCTACGCCATAAATATCAAGCGCAGACTGCTTTGATACAACGCCATCGCGGACATCGCGCAGAACAGCAGCGGGATCACGATGATGTGGATTGCCCCAGCCACCGCCAGCGGTCGCTTCAATTTTAATGTGAAGAGGACGGACTTCTTCTACGCCGTAAGGAGGGCAATAGAGTTCTTCGCCAGTTTCCAAATCAAAAGCCTGGATTGAGCCCTTTTCGCCCCAATGTCCGCCGTTTACGCCCGCACCGGTTTTCTTGCGTGCGCCTTCGCCGCGCAAAAGATGTTCGCCGCCTGCAAGCACGTCAACTACATAATCGACACCTGTTCCACCGCGATACTCACCAGCGCCGCCTGTGTCGCAGCGCATCTGATAGCGATGCACACGGATCGGGTAGGACTGTTCATAGGTTTCGACATTCGGGATAAACATGCCGCCGAGTGTCATCTGATGGCTCGATGTTGCGAATCCATCGCGGCCCTTAACGGCACCACCGCCGGAGCTGCCATGCCAATGATAAAGAACGAACACATTACCGTCAGGCTTTTTGCCTGAGGAAATGCCGAACACCGATTTACCCCAGCCTGCGCAGGCGCGTTCCGGATCAGCCTGAGCCAATGCACCCCAGCAAGCATTCATAATGTCAATCGCCGGAAATACCGTGTTCATGGTCATTGGCGCTGGCGGCAACGCGTTCACAACGCAGCCTTCCGGTGCAATGATTTTAACACAACGATACGTGCCTTCATTGTGAGGAATTGCTGGATCAAGGAAGGCAGAAAGGGCGCAATAGACAGCGGAATGCGTGTTAGCAATGCCGCTATTCTTGAAGCCTTTGATCTGCGGAGATGTGCCGGTGAAATCAAACATGATCGAGTCATCATCGATTGTCATCGTAATGCGGGTTTCAATGTCGACAAGTTCAAAGCAATCGGTATCACTGAAGTCGGATGCCCGCCAAACACCATTTGGAAGCTCTGCCAAGGCCTGACGCATTCTGCGTTCGCCGTAGTCGAGCAACGCATCGAGATAATCGCGGCCTTTTCTGGCACCAAGTTGACCAATAACATCTGCCAAACGCTGACCACCGATGCGTGTGGAACCGATCATCGCACCAAGGTCGCCTTCCAGCAAATCCGGGCAGCGCGAATTCAGAAGCAACATACGCCAAAGATCGTCGCGCAGATTGCCCTTCTCGATCAGTTTGAGAACCGGCAGACGAATTCCTTCGTGGAAAATCTCAGTCGCTTTTGCATTGTAAGTTCCAGCCGCACCACCGCCAATATCCGATTGATGCGCACGGTTGCTACAGAAACCGACCAGTTCGCCTTCAACGAACACCGGACGAATAAGTGTCCAGTCAGGCAAGTGATTACCACCTGCGGCGTAAGGATCGCTGAGAATAAACACATCTTCTGGATCAATGCGGCCTGCGAAATCCCGAAGCACCGCACGCACAGCAAAGCCGCCACTGCCGGAATGGATCGGCAAGCCGTCCGCCTGAGCAACAGTTTCACCATCCGCATTGCTGAGGAAGCACGAGAAGTCGTGGCTCTGGCTGAAGATCGGACTGCGTGCAGTCCGCGTCATGATAGTGCCCATCTGTAGGCTGATGTGATCCAGCTGCCGCTGGAGAATGGCGATGAGAACCGGATCATATTCGGGAGACGTAACAGTGCTCATAACTTGACCTCATCAATTCTTACAAAAGCGCAACCGCAGCGCGGGGCATTTGACTCTTGCGGTAACAAAGACACGCAAATTTTCAGATAGTTTTCAGGGATGCTTTGCGTTTTCATGCAGCCTCGCTTTGCGAAATCTCGACATGATAATTCCCAGCGTCAGTCATCGTCAGCATGTCACCGGCTCCAAGCAAAAGAGTGGTTGTGGCTTCTTCAATAATGGCCGGGCCAGTCAGCTTCTGACGTGGTAACAAGGTCGTTCCGTCGTAAACAGGTGTTTCAACGAAGCCGGTCTCTTTGTCGACCCACACAGGGCGGCGTGAAATAGGCATCGGATCGGATATATCTGCCGATGCAGTTGCAACTTGCAGGGCATCCAGTTTGCCAATCGCTGCCAGTCGAAGATTGACCACTTCGATTGCGCCCGCAGGCTGCACATATCCGAACAGACGCTGATAGACCTGTTCAAAAGCCGCACGCATGGTTGCCGCATCCGTCGAAGAACATTCAACCGGAATGGTCCATTGCTGACCAAAATAACGAAGGTCATAGGATCGTTTAAGGAGTGCCTTATCACCTGTAAAGCCCTCGCGCGCCAGCACATCAGTTGCTTCAAGCTGCATCTCTTCGAAAGCCGCTTCAAGCTGTGAAGGGCTTGAACTTTCAATGCTATCCAGCTCTTTAAGCCAGCTGCGTACATAGTCGTGACGCAGATCAGAATTGCACATGCCGAATGCACAGAAAACGCCAGCCAGTCGCGGAATATAGAGGCTTGAACAGCCCAACAACCGTGCCGTTGATGGACCATGGAGGGGGCCAGCGCCACCGCAAGCCACAAGCGTGAAGTCGCGTGGATTGTAGCCCTTTTCAAGTGAAGCTTGCTCTACCGCGTGCAGAATATTCTGCTCAACAAGCTGTAGAATACCGGCAGCAGCATCGTTTACGCTCAAACCAAGCGGCTTAGCAACGTGGTTATTAATCGCATCGACCGCATTTTCCAGACTAAGCGTGATCACGCCGCCCGCGTAAGGACCAGGCTTAAGGCGTCCGAGTACAAGCTGCGCATCGGTAACCGTCGGGCGTGTGCCCCCGCGTCCGTAAGAGGCAGGTCCCGGAGTTGATCCCGCACCTTCTGGTCCGGCTTTGAGAAGGCCTGCACCATCAACGGAAGCAATCGTACCGCCACCTGCGCCCACCGTGTGAATATCGACAGATGGAATATTGAGGTGATAGCCATCGACGACAATCTGGTCAGTCATAGAGACCGAACCATGTTCCATCAATGTGACATCACAGCTTGTTCCGCCAACTTCAATCGACATCAGCCTATCAGAACCTGTATCGGCTCCAAAGAACTTAAGCGAACCAACGCCAGCAGCAGGACCCGACAGAACGAGGCTTGCAGGTGCGTGACCAATTTCGTCAATCGAAATAGCGCCACCGTTTGACTGGATCATCAACAGCTTGCGTTTGAGGCCCAGTGATGTGAGCTTCTGCGAAAGATTTTCGAGATAAGGCACAACACGACGGGCAACATAAGCGTTCACCACCGTTGTTGATGTACGTTCATACTCACCAATCGTTGGTGCAATTTCGGAAGACGTTGTAACCCAGACATCTGGAAGAAGCTTTTTGAGTTCAGCTTTCGCTGCCTTTTCATGCGCAGGATTTGCATAGGAATGCAGGAAGCAGACAGCAATCGCCTCCACGCCCTCTTCCTTGAATACACGCGCGGCTTCAGAAACAGACGCTGGATCAAACGGAACCCGAACGGTCCCATCCTGCTCAAGACGTTCAACAACAGGAAGACGTAAATAGCGTGGAACAAGAACTTCCGGGAACGGCTTTCTGTGATCCCAGACAAATTCACGCATAGAGCGTCTGATCTCTAGCGAATCGCGGAAGCCATCAGTGACCAGAAGTCCGACCTTTGCCCCCTTTTTTTCCAGCAGCGTATTGGTGGCAATGGTCGAGCCGTGAACGAAGAGTTCTGTATTGGAAAGAAATGTTTCCACATCACTGTCGAGAGATTTCGCGGCCAGTGTGATTGCTGCAAGCACACCCTCTGTCGGGTTAGACGGCACAGAAGGCGCCTTAAAAGCGCGCACCGCCCCGCGGGAATCGACCATAACAAGGTCAGTAAATGTACCGCCGATATCAACTCCGACGCGGTAAGGTGCAATTAACATCGGCTGTCCACTCATCGTTGCTTCACCATATCCTTATGCTTCAAGTTAGAGGTCGCTGAAAATGCAAACCTCAGGTCGCCGATTATTATTGAGCGTTAAGTTCCCGCTTGACCACGCTTACCAGTTTTTCCGCTATCGAAAATACTTCCACTTCGGTCATAGGGCTTGAAAGAGAGCCAGAGCAATTGGGTGTAAGAAGAACATTTTCTTCCAGCATTCCCAGCTGAACCTGGCGAATAATTTTTGCGTTTTCTGGTGTTGGAAACGCGGTACGATAACCTGTTACTTCACCGGCTCCAATATGCAGACGGAAGAGCGACCCCATTCCAGTGACAGTTGCAGCAAGACCAGCTTCAGCAAGACCTTCGCGAATTTTTACCCGCAACTCTTCGCCGAGCTTATTGAGACGATCCACGACTGGCCGCGAATAATGTTCCAGAGACGTGAGGCCAGCAGCCATGCTCAGAGGGTTGGCACTGAAAGTCCCGCCCATTGATACTTTTGGCTTTCCGGCAGAATGATCGAACACTGACATATAGTCAGCACGACCTGACACAGCGCCAATCGGCAAGCCACCACCGATGATTTTAGCGGTTGTGATCAGATCTGGCTCAAGACCAAACAAAGGCGATGCACCTTCATAAGACAAGCGGAAGCTGATGACTTCATCGGCAATGAGCACGATGCCATCGCGACGGCAAGCTTCCTGAATAACAGCTGTCGTTTCCCGTGACATTGGGACTGTGCCGGCACGCGAAGCGTTCGGATCAACGATAAGTGCTGCAAGCGTTGGTCCTTCGCGCTTGAGAATATCTGCGCAACGCTGTGGATCATCATAAGGAAGCACAACAACTTCCTGCAAAACTGATTCAGGCGTACCTGCATTGCAACGAACCGATGCTGGATTGCCATTTTCGTCGTCCCAATTGGCAGGCGACGAGTCGAGGCTCACCTCAATCCAGTCGTAGGCGCCATGATAGCAGCCCTCAAACTTAGCAATCTTGTAGCGACCTGTAAGCCCACGCGCGCCCTTGATTGCAGCGAGAACTGCTTCGGTTCCCGAATTGCAGAAACGGGTCTGCTCCATGCGCGGGCTTCTGGCTGCAAGCATTTCGGCGAGATGAATTTCGCTCTCGGTCGGCATACCAAATGCCGTCCCCTTGGTCATTGCTTCGCGAACCGCTTCAAGAACAGGTTCGTAAGCATGACCGTGAATAAGCGAGAAAAAGTTGTTTGCGCAATCAAGAAGGCGCTGGCCATCAAGATCAACGACCCAACAACCTTCACCGCGTGCAGCATAAGGTGGATGTGGCTTCAACCATGATGCTGCCCGCATCGATCCACCCGGAACTACCTTACACTCTCGCGCATAGGCAGCTTCTGACCGCTGGCCGATGATGGAGCCTCCTGCAACGCTATTGTGTTCTAAGCCGAGCTTCATCTTGTTCTCCATTTACTTCTCATTGATGAGCAATAAACAACATGATCCAACATCGTGTCAACAGGATCATGTGATCCACGCATACTTTTTCTGATTTACCAGTTGAACTCCTTGACCACATATTCTTAGAAACCAAAGCTAGAGCTGCACGGCCTAGCGATTGCGGCGTCGCTAAACTGGAGCCCAAGTAAAAACAGCAGTAGGATCACTTGATCCTCTTGACATACATCTGGATCATAGTGTTCACTGTGGGCAAGCGCATTCAAAAAATCGAATAGTGCGACTGGAAGCAAGCTCGACAAAGATTCGGGAAGTCATCCAGTGCATAAAAGGGGAAGCGCGTATAGTTTTGCTAGCAATCCAGTGACGCTGCGCTGCGGACGCGCGACGTGAATTACAGCTTATGGGAAATTATGCAGCAAATAGAGAATTTTAAAGCGACATTTTACGCCTCATCAGGCGCAGGGCGCTCTAAATACAGCGACTTAGGACATAAGGTGTGCCTAGCGGCAATCACACGATAGAATTCAAGGAGTCGGTTAGTTGACCAACGAAAGCCAAACAACTGTTTATGACGTCGTAATTGTTGGAGCTGGCCCTTCTGGGGCAGTGGCGGCAAAGCGTCTGGCTGAGGATGGATTTTCCGTCATCTGCCTAGAACAAGGCAGCTACCCCGACTATACGAAGCTTCGGCACGCTGGCTTTGAATTCGAGCTTACAAAAAGTCAACACTTTGCGACAAATCCAAATCGCCGCAACGATCCTTCTGATTATCCGATCGATGTAAAGGATTCAGACATCGAACCGTTGATGTGGAACGGTGTTGGGGGGAGTTCGATTATTTATACAGCAGCATGGCACCGATTGAAGCCGAGTGACTTCCGGGTCCGGACAGTTGATGGAATCGCTGATGATTGGCCTATCAGCTACGCAGAACTTGAACCATTCTATGCACGCGTTGAAGAGGATTTTGCGGTTTCAGGTGTCGGAGGGGATCCAGCCTTTCCAGCCGGCTTCGAGATTCCACTCCCGCCCTTTGCAATGGGTGAAATGGAACGAAAATTTTCTGCCGCCCATGATCGCCTTGGTTGGCATTGGTGGCCGGGTAGCAATTCGATTGCCACCGTCAAACACAATAGTCTGCATCCTTGCGTTCGCCGAGGTGCTTGCGCATGGGGTTGTTTCGACGGTGCCAAGGCATCGGTAGATCGCACGCATTGGCCTGCATGTATTAAGCTCGGCGTAAAGCTGGTCCAGAATGCGCGTGTATTGCGGGTCGAAACTGGATCAGACGGCCTCGCGACAGGCGTCACTTATAGGGATCGTGAAACGGGAGTCACCCATTTTCAACCTGGACGAACAGTAATCGTATCAGCCAATGGGATCGGTACGCCCCGACTGCTACTAAACTCTGCTTCCACTCTTCATCCAAATGGATTGGCAAATTCATCTGGCCTAGTGGGCAAGCGGCTTATGATGCATCCTTATGCAACTGTCAGCGGTCTATTTGAAGATTTTTTCGAAAACTGGCAAGGGCCTTATGGCCAGCGCGCCTATTCGCTTGAATTTGCAGAAAGTCGAAAAGATACAAATTTTTACCGCGGTGCAAAATGGCAGCTTATGGGAATGGGTGGACCGTTGGCCACCGTTGGCACCTGGCCGTGGGGCAGCAACGGCGATGTTTGGGGTGACAGCTTCCACGCAACAGTACATAAGCGATTTGGCCGTTCTGCCTATTGGGGTATCATGGCAGAAGACCTGCCGGAAGAGCATAACATGGTGGCCCTCGATCCAGATGTGACGGATGCTCAGGGTATGCCAGCGGTCAAAGTAAAGTATAAGTCTTCCCAGAACACGAAAGACCTGCTGAGCTTTAACATGGATCGGGCTTCTCATTCTATGAAGGAGGCAGGTGCCTATGAAGTAACAGCAACGTCTGTGATGAGAGAAACCGGTTGGCACATCCTTGGTACGGCTAGAATGGGCAATGATCCGCAAAATTCGGTTGTGGATTCATATGGACGTGCGCATGACGTGCCAAATCTGTTTATAATGGACGGAAGCGTCATGCCAACGTCTGGCGCAGTCAATCCGACTGGCACAGTGACAGCGCTGGCATTGCGGAACGCTGAATCCATCATCGCAAATAAGGGCTCTCAGCCAGTTAGCGGATCAACAGAAGCGCACAAGGTTGGATATTAAGCCATGACGAACACTGTAGAGAACTTTCGAGATAAAATCGCATGGGTCGCGGATGCCCTAATTCCTTCAGATGCCGCACTTGGTATGCCCTCTGCAACGGAGGCTGGCCTGCTGGATCGGATGCTACCGCGCGCCCTGAAAGAGCGCGACGATATGGCACCAAAATTCTTCAACGCTTTATCACGCTTACCTGATGATCGGCCATCCGATGCACTTGGTGCAATTAAGACTCTGAACCCGGACGATTTTTATGTGATTTCGTTCCTGATTGCAGGGGCTTATTTTCTCGATGAAGCTGTGACCCGCAAATTAGGCTATCCGGGTCAGGAAGCTATATATGAGAACCCCGATTATGATGAGATCATGGAAACAGTTGATCGGGTGCAATCAAGAGGTGATGTTTATCTGGACGTGAAAGAATAATCAAACTCTACCTTGAAGATCGCTGTCAGAGATTTTCATTTTTTCAGTAAATAGAGTGCGCAGGTCGACGCAATTGGATAGGCCCTTTAACTTGCTGATTTAAAATACATCTCTACCTCCCCGAGCGTCGCACGATAGTGTTTTACCAGCTCATCTACCGCACGCTCGGCATCACCCTTGATGGCGAGATCTGCTATCAGAGCATGTTCCTCATTATAACTGGTGCGGGCATGACGGGCACGACGGGCAATCACGCGGTAACGGTCAGAACGCAGTCGAAGATCGTCACACATGCTTAATACCACCTCCGATCCGCAACGTGCGAGCAAGGAGCGGTGAAACCAATGGTGGATGCGCTCCCATTCGGGGTTCATTACTGCGCGCTCATCATCATGGAAGCGCGGCGTGCGTAAAAGACGATGAAGCGATACAACGATTTCGTCCCGCCATTCTTCCGTCGGGTTTAATATTGATTTCCTTAAAGCGCCGGATTCTATCAAACAACGTGCTTCGAGCAGATCTCGCCAGGCCTCCAAAGAAATCGTTGCGACAGAAAACCCTTTGTGATCTGCCAAATCGACCATGCCCTCGGCAACAAGTCGGTTTAGCGCCTCGCGCACAGGATTGACCGCGGTTTCAAACCGCTTTTTCAAATGGTCTATCTTCAATCTTTCGCCAGGTCGAAGCTCCCCTTGCTGAATTGCTATGCGCAGTTCCGCAGCGATCAAGCTCGTTGTGGTCTGCTTTGATCCGTCATCGGCAGAATTTTGCGTCATGCCCATCTCCCATGTTTGTTCTTAAAACTTCTATTGACATAGAAGGAAAATGGAAAGTAGAAAGTTTAATTATAAATATTCCATTATTTTGTCGGGAGGATAGAAATCATGGGTCATTTCAAAGCGGGATTGGTTGCATCCGTTGCTCTGTTTTTCGCGGGTCAAGCCGCAGCAGGCACAATTACCATCGCGGTGCCGAACCCATCGGCTGTATTGCTACTGCCAATCGTTGCAGCGATGGGTGAAGGCTATTTTGCAGAAGAAGGTATAGAAGTGAACATCGAAGCCCTGAACGGTTCAGGTGCGGTTCTGCAAGCACTTGCATCCGGTCAGGCACAAATTGGCAATCCGGGTGCAGGACCTTTTTTACAGGCTCGCACGCGCGGTCTGGATGTCAAACTCATCTACAGACTGAACCCATTGAGTTCTTTCTCGCTTGTCGTGCCGGAAGGTTCTGACGTGACTTCAGCGGCGGCTCTCAAAGGCAAAGTCATTGGTGTTGGTACGGCAGATGGATCTGAGACGGCATTCGCCCGCTCAATCCTGAAAGAGGCAGGACTTGAGGAAGGAAAAGACTACAGTTTTCTGGTCGTTGGTGATGGCGGGCAAGCCACTGCGGGCTTTCTGCGCAAGGACATTGATGCTTATGCTGCCGCCACATCGGATGCTGCAATTCTGAATGCACGTGGCGTGAAGCTCTTCAATATCACGCCTGAGAAATACAAAACTTTCTTTGGCAACTCGCTGGCCGCCATGCAGCCTTGGCTAAATGAAAACCAATCCGAGGTCGAAGGTTTTGGCCGCGCTATGGTGCGTGGCGCAAAATGGGCGGCAGATCCTGCAAATCGAGAGAAACTGATCGCCCATATTGGTGAAGAAAATCCGCAAGAAATTGAGGATCGGGCTTTCGCAAACGCACTGATTGATCAGATTATCATCCGCCAGACACCATTCGATATTGAAAAAGGTTATGGATATCAGGATCACGCCGCTTGGGAAGCTTGGCAGAATAGTCTTATCGGTTCTGGCGATTTGAAAGAACCGCTTCACGATCTGAACGCCGTTTACACCAATCAATACATCAACACGTGGAATGGCAAATGATGCAACAGCATAGTGAACACGCCGTTACGCGTCCGCCACCCGTTTATAGTGTGCGTAATCTTGTTAAATCCTTTGCCCGTCAAAGCGTGACGGCCCTTTCAAATGTGGAGTTTGACCTCCCGCAAGGCTCCTTCACTTCGGTGATAGGTGCATCAGGCTGTGGCAAAACCACACTTTTGAAGATAATGGCGGGCCTGGTCAGTCCAACCAAGGGCTCGGTTATGCTGGCGGGCCGCCCGGTTTTAGGCACACGAGATGATATCGGTATGATGTTTCAGAAGGCCGTTCTTCTTCCCTGGAAGACCACGGTTGAGAATATCCTGCTGCCGATAGAGATCCGGGAAGGCAAGTCGGCTGCAAGAGCACGCCGCGGCGAAGCGCAAACCTTGATAGAACTTGTGGGCCTGAAAGGGTTCGAGAATGCCTACCCGGGCGAACTTTCTGGCGGCATGTAGCAGCGCGCCTCAATCTGCAGAATGCTGATCACAAAGCCTGAAATTTTGCTTTTGGACGAGCCCTTTTCAGCTCTCGATGAACTTGTGCGAGACCATATGAATATGGAACTTCAGCGCATATGTCTTGACCAGAAAGCCACCGCTTTTCTCATTACGCATTCAATCCCTGAAGCTGTCCTACTTTCAGACACAGTTTTTGTGATGGGCGCTCGGCCTGGCTGCATTCTCGAAGAGGTAACGATAAATCTGCCGCGTCCGCGCACTCTGAACATGATGCTACAAGCTGAATTCGCAGATTACGTAGCGCATATTCGTGAACGGTTGGACACGGGGGTGCAACATGGAAAATAATGCAACAAACGTCGCCTCAACTGTCTGGAAGGAGAAAGATGCGCTCATTGATCGCATTCCTCGTCCGGTGGCAATTTTCGCGCTCGGCTTGTCCATTGTGGGCATTTGGCATCTGGTAACACTCTCAGGCTGGCTTTCGATCATCATCCTGCCAACACCATGGATGGTTTTCGACCAAATCATCACTGTTGGGCTCAATATTGTCACCGGCGGCTATATGCTCAAGGCGCTCTGGGTCACCACACAGGAAGTACTAGCAGCCTTCGTCATTGCTTCAGCAATAGGCATTGTGCTTGGGATAATCGTTGGCGAGACGAAATTCGGAGCGCTCGCAGTCATGCCATATCTGGTGGCCATCGACACGATGCCCAAAATCGCCTTCGCACCACTATTTGTCGCCTGGATGGGGTTTGGTCTTTCCAGCAAAATTGCGCTGGCAGTCTTTGTGTCAGTTTTCCCGGTCATCGTTGGCACAGCATCAGGTTTGCAGGCGGCAGATGAAGATTCGCGCCAGCTTTACCGGATCATGCGAGCGTCTCGCTGGCAAACACTGATAGGGCTGAAATTTCCAACGGGACTACCACAAATATTCACCGGGCTCAAAATTGCTGCCCTCAGCGTTATGGCGGGTGCAATCACCGCCGAATTTCTGGGCGGCGGCAAAGGTTTCGGCGAATTAATCCGGGTTGCTGCATCGCAACTCGATACCGCACGGGTCTTCGCGCTGATTATTTACCTAAGCCTCGTTGGGCTTGCCATGTTTGGTATCGTGGCCATGGCCGAGCGCAAGATCATCTTCTGGAAAAGCCGCTCTGCCGGAGAATGAGAAAACCATGACAAAACTGTTTAGAGACCCTGAATTCCAATCTGTCCCAGTTGCGGGCAGCAACATGCGCTACCCAGTTCACCGCATTTTTTGCGTTGGCCGCAACTATGCCGACCATGCTAAAGAAATGGGGGTGGAAGTTGATCGTGAAGCACCATTCTACTTTCTGAAAAGCCCGCTAGCACTTGTTGAAAATGGTTCGACCATTCCCTATCCGCCCGGAACGACAAATTTCCACTACGAGATGGAATTCGTGGTTGTAATCGGCGCACCGCTTTTCCGTGCTTCCCAAGAAGAAGCAATGACAGCCGTATTTGGCTATGCAACCGGACTCGACATGACACGGCGCGATCTGCAACTAAGAGCGCGCGAAAAAGGTCGGCCCTGGGATTTTGGTAAGGACTTTGAAAAATCTGCTGTTCTTTCAACGATTACTCTAGCGGCTGATTTCGGTTCTATCCGTGATCAGCGGATTTGGCTTGAAGTAGACCAGACGATACGACAGGACTCCAAACTCTCAGATCTGATATGGTCAGTTCCCGAACTGCTGTCCGATTTATCACAGTATTACCACTTGCAACCCGGCGACGTCATTTACACCGGCACGCCTGCGGGGGTTGGATCAGTGGTAACTGGCAACACCATAAAAGGCGGTGTGGACTGTCTTCATAACGTCCAACTTCATATTGGTCCGGCTGAATAAAAGCCAGCAATTTAAGTCATTGGACTGTAACCCCACCAAATTTTTCCCAGTCGACATTGAATGCCTCGGTACATTGTAATGCCGTGTAGCATGGAGCAAAAATGAAACAACATCGTATTGCACTTATTCCAGGTGATGGCATTGGCAAGTCCGTTATCAATGCCGCCATGCAGGTCGCCGAAAGAGCTGCACCAGGCTTGCTCGTTCCAACCACATTTGATTGGTCATGCGAGACATGGATAAAAACAGGTCGAATGATGCCTGAGGATGGCATTGAGACATTACGCAGCTTTGATGCCATCTTCCTCGGCGCCGTTGGTTGGCCTTCAAAGGTGCCAGATGCCGTTTCATTGCACGGCCTGCTTCTCCCTATCCGCAAGGAATTTGTACAATATGCAAATGTCCGCCCACACAGATTATTGCCAGGCGTGGAAGGTCCATTGCACAAAACCAATTTTGATATCTTATGTATTCGCGAAAATACCGAGGGAGAATATTCAGGTGCAGGTGGAAGAGTTCATCAAGGCACAAAAGACGAAGTGGCCGTAGAAACAGCCATTTTTACCCGCGCTGGAGTTGAGCGGATCATTCGCTTTGGTTTCGAACAGGCCATGAAACGTCGCAAAAAACTGGCTTCGGTCACCAAGTCAAATGCCCAAAAATATTCCATGGTTTTTTGGGACGAGATTACACGTCAGGTTGCCATCGAGTTCCCTGAGGTAGAGGTAAGCCATTACCATGTGGATGCTATCGCCGCCCGAATGGTAATGGCGCCTGAAACTCTGGACGTTGTTGTGGCTTCCAACCTATTCGGCGATATCCTGACAGATTTAGGAGCAGCTATTCAAGGCGGGCTAGGCTTTGCTGCTTCAGCCAACATTGACCCAACCCGCAACGGCCCATCAATGTTTGAACCCGTACATGGTTCAGCGCCCGATATTGCCCATCTCGATATAGCAAATCCGATTGCAACTATCTGGTCGCTGGTAATGATGCTAGAGCATCTGGGTGAGGCAGAAACAGCAGCTCGGATCATGTCGGCGATAGAGTCCACTACGGCTGAAGGCATTGGCACTGTCCCCGGTCAGGACAAAACTGATGAAATCACCGAAGCTATTCTGGCCGCGTTGAATTGACATAAAACCAGATTCAGAGCGCATCCACAAAACCGTTTCACACTTTTCGGGATGAGCTCTAGCCAGTTTGTTCACCGGCTTGTGCGGGAGCCAATATGCGCGCTCTAATCCGGATAACAACACTTATGTTAAACTAAGACAGCCCATATCATCCTGCCATGCTCATGCTGAATTCGTTGGCTTCGATTTTCGCGGAGATCGTTCTGTTTTATTCGACAGTAGATACTCGCCAGAGTTTACGAGGAAGCGTTCATTCTCGCGAATACGACGCTGTGCTTTATCACCAAGTTTGCTGATGGTGAGCGCTGAAAGAATATTGGCTATCGCGATCGCGCCCAGCGTGGACTCTGGAAATGCTCTGCCAGAGGACTGCGCAACAAAATGGAGAGGCCCGGCAATCTTACTTATTGGTGCAGCAAAGCTATCTGTTATTGCTATAACTTTTGCCCCTGAAATGGCAGCTCTTTCAGTCAGTCTATGTACCAAACGGTTAAATGGCGCAAACGTAACGGCAATAAAAGCATCGCCTGGCTCAATATCGTCTATTCCGCCTTCGGGCGCGCCGCCCGGATTATCCAGCAAAACGATATCGGGGCGCGCTTTTTGCAGTGTATAAGCAAGCGTGTACGCAGGTGTGAAAGCTGTTCTGCGTCCTATGACATAGACTTTACGTGCGCGGGCCAGCAATTCCACCGCACTCTCAAGTTTTTCTTCCGAAAGATGCGCTCTTGCCTGTTCAAGAACAGACTGCTCTATCGCAAAAAATGAGTCGAGAAAGCCTTTGAGACCAGAACTCTTTCCCATTTCGGTAATGAGCACCTGAGCGCTTGCCTCGTTACGATGTATTGATTGACGATCGCGCTGATGACGCTCTGGCGCGGAATCAATGAACAATTGCCGCAGATCGCCATAGCCCTCCAGGCCCAGCTTTTGAGCCAGCCTGACGAAATTTACTGGCTGAACTCCTGCCCTGCGAGCTATTTCGCGCATCGAATAAAAAGGCACTTCATCATCGTTATTGATGATGTAGTGGGCGGCTTCGACCATCTGCCCCGAGAGCTCGACGCAAATCGTCTTAATTTTCTCAATCAATTCTAATCTGGTCATTCGGCCTCTCTGGGACAGGGTGTCTGGCTTTCCAAGCGGATCTGCTCGGTTGAGCGATCTTACTCCATAGGCACTGAAATTGTTATGCTATTGTCGTTTTTACCGGGCATTTAGGACATCTTTCATCTCAATGACAACGATTGATGCCAACGGAGTAACCAATCAAAATGTTATGAAAAACGCGGTGGGCAAAAGGGTGACGGTTATAATCGACAATGTCTCCCAAAAGTGGGAACAAATTGGGAGACATTCGTAACAGAAAATTCTAGAGCACTCTTTCGGATTCAATCCACGTTAAATGTGATCTAAGAGACAAGGGCAAACTTGTCAATCTGAACTGAATCAATCCATTTTCCAGCAGTTTCGCCAAATGTTTTCATGAAATCTGTGTTGTTGTGCTCATCAAGTAGACGCTCATTCTCCCAGATTTCGTAGAACACGAATTGCGTGGGGCGCTCGATTGACTGATGAAGATCGTACTGAATATATCCAGCTTCTGTTTTTGCTACCGGCACTAGCCCTTGAAGTGCAGCTTTCAGGTCGTCTTGTTGCCCGTCTTTGGCGATAATTGTAGCAACCACGTATACTTTATTTGTCATTTTGAACTTCCAAATTGAGAACAGCCGTGAAGGTGCTGTTCAGTTTCATTATTACGAGCCGTATTGGTAGCTTATTTTACAGCACCACCAAGCGAAAAACCTGCTTTGAACTGCCTGGACATTCCCAAAAATAACAGGATGACCGGCAGCGAATAAATGAGCGAATAAGCCGCGATCGCTCCATAATTTATGGAGTTTGACCCCATAAAACCAAAAAGCCGAACGGGAGCTGGCTGGCTGGCGAGGCTGTTGATCAAGACAACAGGTAACAGGAAGTTTCCCCATGCATTAACGAAACCAAAGATTGCAGCTGAAGCCAACCCTGGCTTAGTCAATGGCAAAATAACGCGGAGCAGGATTTGAAGCGTATTGGCCTGCTCAAGTTCGGCTGCTTCCTCAAGCTCTGTCGGGACTGCGTCAATGAAATTCTTCAACTGGTAGATTTGAAAGGGAATTGCAGTGACGCCCAACAAGATTCCTGTTGGAACAAGGGAGAGCCATCCCATCGTGGAGAACATCTTGTAAACTGGAACGATCAATATCGAGATAGGAACGCCCGACAGAAACAAGACCGTCAACAACAGCGGATTTTTATAAGGAATATTGTGCTTTGAGAAAACATAGGCTGCAAGAAATGCAGCGGCTGTACCGACAACTGTTGCGACAGTTGAAATGATAAGACTATTTCCCAAAGCCACAAGATTTTGCGATTCAAGTGCTACCCAATAGTGCTTGGTCGTCAGTTCCGGTATCCGCAACTGATTGCTTGCACCGGCGTCAACAGATGCCAGCACCATCCATAACATTGGCAACACGAAAAAAAACGCCAAAACGATTGCGGTGGAATTTGCAATAATTCGATCCGCCGTAAATGTCGAAAGTCTGTTTTCTTTTTGCCCAAGCGGTGGGCCTAAAGTTGGTTTGGCGGGGATCGTCTGCATAGCGATAACCTTCTTTATTAGGCCGAATTTGAAATTAATCGATCAAGCTTCGCGGCGAGATTTCGTCGCCCAGACGAACATCCCTCCCAGCGCTGCTGACAGGAGTACCATTACGTTCCCCAGCAACGCGGCATATCCAAGATTGTGAAATCTGAAACCTTGTTGATAGGTATAGACAGGGAGAATGTTGGTGTCATTGCTTGGGCCGCCACCTGTCATCAGATAAATCAGGGTGAAATTGCCAAAAGTCATCAACATCATCAAAAGAGCGCATGTCACGATGGTCGGTTTGAGCAATGGAAGTGTAATCTGCCGCAACGACTGAATAGCGGTTGAGCCTTCCAGCTGAGCTGCCTCAAAAAGATCGCTTGGTATGTTTCGAAGCGCGGCTGAAAACATGATCATTGCAAGGCCAGCCAAAGACCAGGCATTTGCGGTCGATACGACGAGCATGGCGTGTTGATACAGAAGATCGAGACGATAATTGCCCGCAAGCATAGATATCAG
Source organism: Ochrobactrum quorumnocens (assembly GCF_002278035.1). Taxonomy (NCBI): domain Bacteria; kingdom Pseudomonadati; phylum Pseudomonadota; class Alphaproteobacteria; order Hyphomicrobiales; family Brucellaceae; genus Ochrobactrum; species Ochrobactrum quorumnocens. The sequence goes on from NZ_CP022605.1 coordinate 585,749, forward strand.
GCCGGACTGTGCACTGGTTGCCATCCACAAAAACGCAATCGTTGTTGGCGGCAGTGTCCATGCCAAAATGGCCGTTGCACTTGCAACCCACCGTACAGGCGTTGCAGCTTTTTGTAGTGCCAAAGCCAGAACCAGACCTAGTGCTGTGGTTGCAACTGCACCCGATCCAATAACGAAAATAATTGTAAGCCAAAGCGATTTATAAAAAACCTCATCGTTGAGCATAAAGGTAATATTGCGTATGCCCGTGAAGCGGTAGTTGATGGCATTAATCCCAATCAGCTGAAGATTGGTAAAGCCAAGATACATCGCATAAATTACCGGCCCAAGAAATAAGGCCGCGATAAGCAACGCTGCTGGCGAAAGCAGTACGAAGCTGATTGGGTTTACGCGCGGAGTATCCAGTCGCGGTCCATTATGCACAACAGCTGCACTTGAATTTGCCGGCTGAAGGCCAGTCGCAATGACTGGCCCCCCTTCGGCTCCGTGGGAGCTTTTTAAAATCAAGGCTGGGTCTCCAGGTTTTCCTCACCCACTTGGTTTGCCATGTAGGAGCGGAGGATTTCTACGCCTTCATCGATTGTTGTCTGAGGTTTGAGAACCATTGCCTGTGTCGCTTGCTGAAAGCCGTTACCCCAGATCGGAAATTCTGCCTGAGACGGCATACCCGTTGCGATATCTGTCAGATCAGCAAATGATTTCTGAAAAGGCTTGCGGCTCAATGCAAGAAACTCTTCATCTGTTCTCATTGTTGAAACAGAAGGAACGGCTGCAACCCATGCTGCAATGTTCATCATGTTCTTCTTATCCTGCATGATTTCCATTGCGGACCATGCAAGATCAGGATCAGCTGTGCTCTTGGACATAGCGAGCACTACAGCGTTGAAACTGCCGCCATGACCTGGTTCCTGACCCTGAGAGGTTGGAACAGCGGAGAAGCCTATGGTTTCTTCTTTATCATCCCAGCATGGAGCGCAGACATTTTTGCCCCAGAACATAGGAACCCAGTTTCCAGCTAAAGAAATGCCGAACTTATGGTCGAACATTGCCTGAGCAGGATTATTCGCAGCATTCGCATCCATCATCTGTGACGTTGGTGCGAGCAGGCCTTCCGTGGCAGCGGTTTTGTAGAAGTTGAGGACTTCGCGAATACCCTTGCTATCGACAACCCACTTGTTGGTTTCTTTATTGTAGATTGTAGGCGAGCTCGATGCTGACAGAAGCAGCGCCGGTCCGGCTACAACACCAAAAGTTCCCTGAGCAGTGCCGGTCATAACGAAGAGCGGCGAGACATCTGGTGACGTTTTTTTGATAGCGCGCGCAGCATCCAGAACTTCATCCCAGTTTTTTGGCGCCCAATCATTCGGAAGACCAGCTTTACCGGTCAGCGTACGATCAAAGAGCATGCCATAAGTGTTTGCACCCTGAGGAACCGAATAAGTAGCGTCTTTGTACTTGCCGGAATTTTGCAATGGAGCAGGAATTTCTTTCCACCACGCCGCACCAGCAATTTTGTCGTCGAGCGGCGCTAAGAGTTCGCTGGCAGCGAGCTGGCCAACATTCAGATCGTAAATCTGAACGATATCTGGTCGTGTGTCGGGTGAATTGAAGAGAAGGCTAAGTTTGGTATTGTAATCGTCGTAAGTGCCCGGAACCGGAATGAGCTCCATCGTATCGCCCGGGTTCTTTTCCTCAAACTGTTCCTTGATCGAAGCGAACCACTTTTCAGCGAGCTTTGGATCAGCGAATGTCCAGTTAAGAGCAAAGGCTACTTTAACATTAGCGGCTTGCGCAGATCCCGAAGCAACTGTGAAAAAGCTAGCAGTGGCTAAAATTGTAGAAAAAGCAAAACGGGCGAATCCCCAATTCATGACTTTAAGACTTGAGCGACAACCTGAACCAATAAACGAAAACCAATTGCTGCTTTTTACTGAAGAAGATTTTTCATTCTGGTAGTTTAGCATAATTTATTTCTCCCGATTTGATTACGTTCCACCTATTTTTTATTATTCGAACTGATCTTCAGGCTCGCCCCCGTTTTGGAATCGAAGAAGTGCAGATCGGCAGGATCAAAGACCAAATCAACCACGTCGCCGCGCTTTACAGGTGCAAAACTCGGAAACTTCGCATTGACCTCTGTTCCTTCAATATCGACCAGGACAAAAGTGTCTGACCCAGTCGTTTCAAGAGACGACACAACGCCTTTGATTTTTTCAGTGCACCGCGAAGGCGCATCATTGATCCATTGAATTTCGTCTGGACGCACGCCCAATTCGATGTCTCCCGCAAGACGATCTCTGGCAAAGAAATTCCCATCCATAGAGAATTCTGTTCCGAAACAGCGAATGTTTACCTTGTCGCCATCAACGCTGACTTTAGCCGGTAGTATGTTCATACGCGGAGAGCCTATGAAAACGCCTACCGCTTTATTCGCCGGCGAACGATAAAGCTCGGCAGGTGTCGCTACCTGTAGAATGCGTCCATGGTCGAAGACAGCTATGCGATGCCCCATCGTCATAGCTTCGACCTGATCATGTGTGACGTACACAGTCGTAACGCCCAGTTGACGCTGCAAATCGACAATCTCAGTGCGCATATGGGTTCGCAGGCTGGCATCTAGATTCGAAAGAGGTTCATCCAGAAGAAAGATGCGCGGATGACGGATCATCGAACGCGCAAGGGCTACACGCTGACGTTGCCCACCGGAAAGTTCACTTGGATAACGATTCAGAAGCGCCTGAAGGCCTACTTGTTTTGATACCCTCTCGACGCCAGCAGCAATATCGGCCTTTTTTTCACCGCGAATCTGCGGCCCGAATGCTAGATTCTGGCGAACCGTCATATGCGGGTAAAGTGCATAACTCTGAAAGACCATAGAGATGTTGCGGCGACCGGGCGGTGTCAACGTCACATCTTCATCGCCCAGCATAATTTTCCCATATGTCGCGGTTTCCAGTCCACCAAGCATACGAAGTGTTGTGGTTTTTCCGCAGCCGGAGGGACCGACAAACACCATGAACTCACCATCTTTAATTTCAAGATTGAGGTCTTCAATGGCGGTGTGATTGCCAAATTGCTTCCAAACGTTTGCAAAAGTGACGGACGTCATATGTTCTCCTTTAGAAGGGCTTTTCGCTCGTTAAACTAAAAGAGCCGAACCACAATGATTTCAGAAGCATGCGCGTATTGCAGTTTTTAAAGTCGTCACACAGCACAATGCCCGGCTTTTTTAACCGTAACCCCTTTTTATTACCGTTATTGAACATCATGATCCAGATTGTTGTCAAGAGGATCATGTGATCCTAGAGTCGTTTTCGTTATATTGCGAAATCGTTAAATCTATGGAATTGCCGCAACAGCACATAAAGCAGTGATCTCGTCGTGTGCTGTAAAGCAGCTTACTTTCGCTGACTCGAGTGAACACCTCTAATTCTGCCAACTGAACTTAATGGCACTTCTAAAATGCAGATTCGCCGCAATCTTTGAATCGACGTCCCTATCGCTCGTATATTCTGGCAATTACTACATTTGATCCTATTGATTTAAATATGGATCAATTGTAGTAATTTTGTGAAAGGGCTGCTTTTAACGGCTGTGAACGGCCATTCATTTCGTACATTAAAAGGCTGTTAGTAGCCCAAACATCAAATCATTAAGCACGCACGAAATCATTTGCTTAATATTCGAGTATGAACTTGCAGTTTTAGAGAGGATTGCGCTCGTGAGAATTCTCGTCCCCGTTAAGCGGGTTGTTGATCACAATGTTAAGATCAGAGTCAAAGCAGATGGTTCAGGAGTCGATCTTGAAAGTGTTAAGATGTCGATGAACCCCTTTGACGAAATTTCTGTTGAAGAAGCCGTTCGGCTGAAGGAGGCTGGTGTAGCACAAGAGGTCGTTGTTGTTTCAATTGGCACAGCAAAAGCAGAAGAAACTCTACGCACAGCACTGGCTATGGGTGCCGACAGGGCAATCCTGGTTGAAACGAATGATGCTGTTGAACCAATCACCGTAGCCAAAATTCTTAAGGGCGTTGCAGACATCGAGAAGCCCAACCTCATCATTGTAGGCAAGCAAGCAATTGATGATGATTCAAATCAGACCGGACAGATGCTTGCAGCGTTGCTTGGTATCGCTCAGGCAACCTTCGCTTCCAAAATTGAGATTGCAGACAATAAGGCTCAGGTGATCCGCGAAGTCGATACCGGCCAGCAGACAATTGAAATTCAGCTCCCTGCGATTGTCACCTCTGACCTTCGTCTGAATGAACCGCGCTATGCTTCCTTACCCAATATTATGAAAGCAAAGAAAAAGCCTCTCGATAAGAAAACGCCTGCTGATTTCAGCGTATCGCCAGCACCACGCTTGACAATACTTAAAACTGAGGAGCCTACAGCAAGGGTTGCAGGTGTTAGAGTTAAGTCTGTCGCAGAGCTCGTAGAAAAACTTAAAGTTGAAGCCGCTGTCATTTAATCCCGGATAAAGGAATTACGACCATGGCCATTCTGCTTTTGGCTGACCATAATAATGAAACTCTTTCCGACCAAACAGCTAAGGCTGTGACAGCCGCCACAAAAATTGACGGCAATATTCATGTGCTGGTCGCGGGTAAAGACGCAGCTACGGTTGCGGATCAGGCCGCAAAACTCTCCGGCGTCTCAAAGGTGCTGCTGGCTGATAACGTTGAACTCGACAATAATTTGGCTGAACCACTCGCTCATCTGATTGTCTCGCTGGCCGATAGCTATGACACAATCATCGCCGCGGCCACAGCGACCGGTAAAAGCGTTATGCCACGCGTTGCCGCTATTCTTGATGTCGCGCAGATATCAGAAATTATCGAGGTTGTTTCCGCGAATGTCTTCAAGCGTCCTATCTATGCCGGCAACGCTATCCAGACTGTACAGTCTAATGATGCAACGCAGATCATAACTATACGTACATCCGCATTTTCTCCGGCATTGCAAGAAGCAGCTGCGATCATTGAAAAGATTGAAGTGCCAGCTTATTCTCCTAAACTCTCACATTTCGTTTCGGATGTGTTGTCGGATTCCGATCGACCCGAATTGACTTCAGCGAAAATCATCATTGCCGGCGGACGTGCGCTTGGCTCATCCGAAAAGTTTACTGAGATTATTTTGCCTGTGGCTGATAAACTGGGTGCTGCCGTTGGTGCAAGTCGTGCAGCCGTTGATGCAGGATATGCGCCAAATGACTGGCAGGTTGGTCAGACCGGTAAAATAGTGGCCCCTGATCTCTATATCGCTTGCGGTATATCAGGAGCAATCCAGCATCTTGCTGGTATGAAGGATTCGAGAATTATCGTCGCCATTAACAAAGACGAAGAGGCTCCGATCTTCCAGGTGGCAGACTACGCAATCGTTGCAGATATATTTGAGGCTTTGCCGGAGTTAGCAAGAAGCTTAGATTGATGTTTGCCTGACAAACACCTATTTCACAGCCTTCAGGCAATGAAACCAAAGCGCGTCGCAATTTGTCGAATTGAGTCGACGCGCTTTATCGTTTTGTTTTTTGCGCATGACTTTATTTCTCAATCGGCACTGACCTTTGAGCGACAGTCAAGAATACCGGCTCTAATTCGATTCCGACGAACCACGTCTCCATTCGCGTTGAAATGACCTGCGAAGTTGGCCCGTCGGCATTACCTCACTAACCGCATGATACGCATGGAGTCGCTTTTCCATAAAAGCTAAAAGCGATTTATACTTCCTGCTGCAGCCAATACCAATGGCGCGAAATGACCAACGAAGTTGTCTCTGTTCCATTCACTTAAAGAACCGCCTATGTGTATGGCTGCTACTGGACGCCCTTCGGGACCGCGTATCGCTGCGCCAATAGCGATTTCCCCCTGAAGAACTTCTTCAGAAGCAAGAGCATAACCGTTTTCGCGAGCTTCGTGAATTTTGTCCCAGATTTCTTGGGGCTCTGTAATGGTACGCGGTGTAAATTTGCGTCTATTAGAACGTTGAATAATTTCGTTTACTTCATCATCGCTGAGTTGTGCCATAACTGCTCGACCACCTGATGTACAATAGAGCGGCACGCTGTTGCCAATGAGCGTTGCGAAAAATGCTTCCCGCTTACTTTGTAATCGGAGAGCATAAACCAAACGAAGATCGTCTCGCACGCTCAAATCAACCCGCTCACTCGCATCGCGTCGCAGTTCAAGAAGAGACGGAAGCGCACGAACAATAACAGAGTTCAAGCGGAGATAATCCAGCGTGTGATCAAGAATACGAACGCCGGGAACATAACCACGGTCATTGGGATCGCGTTCAATATATCCCTGTTGCCGAAGTGTGTGAACAATGCGCTGCACAGTGCTTTTCCCCATGCCGCATATTTTTGCAATCTCGTTGAGAGTCAATGGCTTACTGGTGCCATGAAACGCTGACAAAACCTGCATCGCGCGCGCTATCGCGGAGACAAAAAGCGGGTCTTTTTCATCCGCATCAGACACCGGACGAACACCATATTCCACTCTCTCAACGTCGCGCATAGTCCCTCCTTTAAATCCCCTTGACACATTAGCAATATGCCAGCTATCGTCAATAACAATACTACCGTATCGCTAGTCGATACCCATGTCAATCACGGGAATGATTGGCTTACGGACTGGAGGAGGAAAGAATGCGCGGAACAAGTCTCAACTTCGACACGAGTAAAAAAGTTGGATGTCAAAGCCACCAGTCAGCATCATTGCTGCCAAAAAAAACAACGGAACATCATCTGCAAATGGGAAAAGCAATGCTTTATGAAAAGAATTCACAGCCATCGCTGAAAGCCAAAGGCCATGCAAATCCCGGCATGGGCCGCTTGCGGTCAACTTTTGCAGGCATCGCAACCGTTTTGCTCGCTGGTTCGGCATTTTGCTTTCCAGCTCAGGCGCAGACAATCACGGCCGTCATGGAAGGACTACGCGTCCTTGATCCGGTGATTACCACCGCGCATATTACGCGTAACCATGCCTATATGATTTATGACGTGCTGGTCGCCGTTGATGACAAATTTCGGCCGCAGCCACAGATGGCAAGCTGGACAGTCTCCGACGACAACAAGACCTACGCATTTACGCTGCGCGACGGCCTGAAATTTCATGACGGCGCGCCGGTAACGGCTGCGGATGTGGTTGCCTCGCTCAAGCGTTGGGGACAGCGCGATTCTGGCGGCCAAACAATTTTTAAGCTCACAGACAGCCTTGAAGCAAAAGACGACAAGACGATTGTATGGACGCTGAGCAAACCATTCCCTCCACTTCTCGACACTATTGCGAAACAGTCCGCCCTGCCTCCGTTCATAATGCCTGCACGCATCGCAGCAACGCCTGCTGATACCGCAATCACAGAATATATTGGCTCCGGCCCATTCAAATTTGTTACCGAAAAATTCCAGCCGGGCGTTAGTGCCACTTATGTGAAATTTGAAGACTACGTGCCGCGTGACGAGCCACCAAGCTGGATGGCCGGTGGCAAGAAGGCCAATGTTGACGAAGTAAACTGGGTCACAATGGCTGACTCGCAGACGGCAGTTAACGCAATCATGTCTGGCGAAGTTGACTTCATCGATCAGGTTCCTGTTGATCTGCTGCCAATCCTCGAAACAAGCGATGACGTCGCTATCGAATTGCGTGATGATCTGGGCTATCAGGCCATTGGCCGAATGAACTTCAAACATCCTCCTTTTGATAACAAGAAAGTCCGTCAGGCAGCGCTTATGGCTCTGAGCCAGAAAGATTTCCTCGCAAACATCGTCGGCAATCCTGAGTACTACAAAGTTTGCGGAGCAATATTTGGTTGTGGCACACCTTTGGGTGATGAAACCGGCGGCGAAACGCTGATCAATGGCGGCGATATTGAAGGCGCAAAAAAGCTCCTTGCTGAATCCGGCTATGACGGCACGCCTGTTGTTATTCTTCAGCCAACCGATGTTCGTGTGATTGCATCGCAGCCAGTTGTTGCAGCACAAGCATTACGCGCAGCAGGCTTTAAAGTCGATCTGCAGCCAATGGATTGGCAGTCGGTCGTAACGCGACGCGCCAATCAGGGCAAGCCAAGCGAAGGGGGCTGGAACATGTTCTTTACGAACTGGATCGTTCCAGAAGTCGACAATCCGCTGATTAGCCCAATGCTGAACGGTCGTGGCGATCAGGCATGGTTCGGATGGCCAAAGGATGATGAAATCGAAGCTCTGCGTGGAGAATTCATCGATGCAAAGACACCTGAACAGCGCAAGGAAATCGCCAAGAAAATCCAGATTCATGCGATGGACAATGTGAGCTATTTGCCGCTCGGTCAGTTCTATTCTCCGCATGCCCGCCGCAAGGTGCTGGAAGACATGGTTATGTCTCCGGTACAGGTATTCTGGAACGTTAAAAAAGTCGAATAGCGTTTGCGCTTCACCACCTACCTAGACTGCTCACATAAATCTGAATGCGTATGATCTGGAAGTTCCCCTTCTCAGCTTGTTCTCATTCGCCCGAATTTTCGACAAGGACAACCCATGTTTGGCTTTATCCTGCGTCGCATTCTTGCCGTCATCCCAGTCATGGCAATCGTTGCGATCTTTGTTTTTCTCCTTCTGCGTCTGACACCCGGTGATCCAGCGGCGATCATTGCCGGAGACTCAGCAACGACCGAGCAGCTTGATCGCATCAGGGAGTCACTGGGTCTAAACTTGCCGCTTCATATTCAGTTTTTCACTTGGGTCGGCCATTTGTTTCAGGGCGATCTCGGAACATCGCTTATTTCCGGTACGTCTGTCACAACGATGATCGGTCAGCGCATGTGGCCGACTTTGAACATCGCTTTAATGACGATCTTCTTGTCCGTTGCCATTGCAGTTCCGCTAGGAATTTTGGCTGCATGGCGTCATCGCACATGGATTGATTACGCCGTCATGACGCTCTCGGTGTTGGGCTTCTCGATACCGGTTTTCGTTATCGGCTACCTGTTCATCCAGTTTTTTGCGATTGATCTTCGCTGGTTCCCGGTTCAGGGCTATACCGCACCTACTGAAAATTTCGGCAAGTTCCTTTCTCGTGCAGCACTCCCTTGTTTCACGCTGGCCGTGATTTATGTGGTACTTATTGCACGTATGACACGCGCCTCCATGCTTGAAGTGCTGGGTGAGGATTATATCCGCACCGCCCGCGCTAAGGGTGTGCGCGAGAAAGTCGTGCTTTTCCATCATGCATTGCGCAATGCTGCGGTTCCTATTCTCACTGTTATAGGCACAGGCTTTGCTCTGCTCATCGGCGGCGTGGTTGTGACCGAAAGCGTGTTCAATATCCCGGGAATTGGGCGTCTGACCGTGGATGCAGTCCTCGCACGCGACTATCCGGTTATTCAGGGAATGATCCTGCTTACCAGTGCGCTTTACGTGTTCGTCAATCTCCTGATTGATCTTTCCTACACGCTCTTTGACCCAAGGATACGCTACTAATGTCAGCCACACCACAACCGGCAGCACGCCTGCAATGGCTGCTGAGCGCTCTATCCTTCTCAAAGGCAACTCGGCTTGGCATTGGTCCGATCATTGCCGCCGCCGTGCTTATCATTCTCGTCGTGATGACTCTGATCTCACCGTGGATTGTCCCGCATGATCCCATGACAATGGATGCCTTGCAGCGTCTGAAGCCACCTTCAGAAACTTATGCGCTGGGCACGGACGGTTACGGTCGTGATCTCTTGTCCCGTGTTTTGATGGGTGGGCGTGTATCGTTGCTTATCGGCATTGGTGCAGCAATCGTCAGCATTTTTCTTGGACTGGTCATTGGCCTGATTGCAGGCTTTTCCCGTATTGCCGATGCGATCATCATGCGTGTTATGGATAGTCTGATGGCGATACCGTCCATTTTGCTGGCAATCGCACTGATCGCGCTAAATGGTCCAAGCATTGGCTCCGTTCTGGCCGCAATCACCATTCCAGAAATTCCACGCGTAGTTCGTCTGGTACGTTCCATTGTGCTTTCAGCCCGCGAGGAGCCTTACATTGAAGCAGCTCTTTCGCTCGGCTCTTCGATGCCAAAAATCATCTGGCAACATCTGATGCCAAACACGCTGGCACCGCTCACCGTGCAGGCCACCTATGTTTGCGCCTCGGCAATTTTGACAGAAGCTATTCTGTCATTCCTTGGCGCGGGTATTTCTACCGAAATTCCGACGTGGGGCAACATCATGGCTGAAGGCAGACTGTATTTTCAGCTTAAGCCATCGCTGATCTTCTGGCCGGGATTGCTGCTCTCGCTATGCATCCTTTCCATCAACCTTCTGGGCGATACGGCGCGCGATCTCCTCGATCCACGTCTCAAGAAACGCGAGGGCTGATCATGATTTTCAAGAACCGTAATTTTGATAATGTACCCACAGTGCTTGAAATATCTGATCTGACCGTAAGGCTCGCTGGCAACGTCCATGCAAAGCCTGTTCTCAACGGCATTTCGCTGAAAATCAGGAAAGGCGAGACAGTCTGTCTCGTTGGAGAAAGTGGGTCGGGTAAGTCCGTCACATCGCTTTCTATAATGGGACTTTTGCCAAAGGACGCGCTTGAATCCGCTGGGGGTCAGATCAATCTGGAAGGCAAAAATCTTCTCGATTTCGGACCACAGGCAATGCGTGCAATTCGCGCTCGTAAAATCTCAATGATCTTTCAGGAACCAATGACAGCGCTTAATCCGGTTTTGCGCGTTGGTGAACAGATTGAAGAAGTGCTGCGCACGCATTTGAACCTCTCATCCAGCGAGCGTAAAGCACGTGTTCTTAACATCATGGAACAGGTGCACCTGCCCGATATTGATCGTGTCTATCGCTCCTATCCGCATCAGCTTTCTGGTGGTCAACGTCAGCGCATCATGATCGCAATGGCGCTTGTGCTTGAACCGCTATTGCTGATTGCTGATGAGCCGACGACAGCACTTGATGTCACGACCCAAAAGCAAATCCTCAGCCTGATAGCTGAATTACAGGAGAAGCACGGCACAGCGGTTTTGTTCATTACGCATGATATGGGTGTTGTGGCGGAAATTGCAGATACCGTCCATGTGATGAAAAGTGGCAATGTGGTTGAACATGCGCCGGTCGAAAAACTGCTGCGTTCACCGCAGGAGGATTACTCGAAAAAACTCCTGCGGTCTGTACCAAGCCTGACACCGCGCGCAGCACGCGCAACTGCTTCTGATGAGCTTGCCCTTCAGGTCGACGATCTCCAAAAGGCATATGGCACGCACAAGGTTTTCGTTAAAGGTGAACATACATTCGCTGCAAGTGATGTAAGTTTCACAATCAAGCGCGGTAGAACACTCGGCATCGTGGGCGAAAGCGGCTCGGGTAAATCAACGGTTGCACGATGTGTGATGCGCCTTATCGATCCTACAGCGGGCGACATTAAGGTTTCCGATTACAACATCGCCAAGCTTTCGCAACGCCAGCTTAAACCCTATCGCAAGCATATCCAGATCATCTTTCAGGACCCGTTTCGCTCACTTAATCCGCGTTGGACGATTGGCCGAAGCCTTGTTGAAGGCCCGGTCAATATGGGCGTCGATAAACGAACGGCGACAGCGCGCGCAGCGGAACTGCTGCAACTGGTTGGATTACCGGAAGATGCAATCGATCGCTATCCGCATCAGTTCTCAGGTGGTCAACGCCAGCGCATTGCCATTGCGCGAGCCGTTGCCATGGAGCCGGATCTTCTCGTGGCTGACGAGGCGGTTTCTGCGCTCGACGTTTCTGTTCAGGCACAGGTGTTACAACTGCTCGATGAATTGCAGGAAAAGCTCGGCATCTCCATCCTTTTCATCACACACGATCTGCGTGTGGCAGCGCAAATCTGTGACGATGTTCTGGTTATGCAGCATGGCCGCATCGTTGAGTATGACACCGCGATCAATGTGCTTTCAGAACCCAAACACGCCTATACGCGCAGCCTGATTGATGCAGCACCCGGCAGGCAGTGGGATTTTGCCCACTTCCGTGAGCTTAGCAATCCTTCAATCGAAGCGCCGCTGAACTGAATTTCCTCGTTTCCTAGACTGGATCAAACGTAATCATGACAAAACTTAATGCCCTCAGCGCTCAGGAAATGATCGACGGCTACGAAGCCGGAACCTTTTCGCCTGTTGAAGTTACCAAAGCAGTTATTGAACATATTGAGCAACACGACCCGCAACTGAATGCGATGTGGTTTGTTGATGCGGAAGGTGCTCTTGCAGCAGCACGTGCATCCGAAGCACGTTGGAAAGTGGGAGAACCAATACGGGTGAAAGGTGTATCGCTGGATGGTGTTCCCGTTACACTCAAGGAAAACATTGCGACCAAAGGCGTGCCGATGCCGCTGGGTACCGCGTCTGGCGACATGACACCGAAGACAGCAGATTCACCACCCGCCGCCCGCCTGCGTGAAGCTGGTTCCGTGTTTCTCGGACGAACTACAATGCCAGACTTCGGGATGGCGTCATCTGGCACATCAAGCTTCCACAAACTCGCTCGCAATCCGTGGAATCTGGAAAAAAACCCCGGCGGATCGAGTGCCGGTGCTGCTGCTGCCGGTGCTGCGGGCTATGGCCCCATTCATCTGGGAACGGATATAGGCGGTTCTGTTCGGCTACCGGCCGCATGGTGTGGTCTGGTCGGGCATAAGCCAAGCTTGGGACGCATTCCTATCGAGCCGCCGTTTATGGGGCGCGCTGCAGGTCCGATGACACGAAGGGTCCATGATGCTGCAATGGCCATGGCGATTCTGTCTCAGCCGGATAGTCGCGATCACATGAGCCTCCCAGAAGCCGACATTGATTGGTTGAATCTCGAGCGTAGCGTTCGCGGCTTAAAGATTGGCCTTCTCCTCGACCCGGGCTGCGGAATGGCTGTCGATCCGCAAGTAACCGCTGCCGTCACAGAGGCCGCCAAATTATTCGAAAGTGCCGGTGCACATGTCGAACTTTTAAAACCTTGGATGACACCCGAAATGCTTCGTGGTCTGGATCATTTCTGGCGCACAAGATCCGGTTTAGATGTGCAGGCCCTTCCAGAGCAAACACGTGAGAAAATCCTACCCATCATGCGTGAATGGGCTGAATCCGGCCTTGGAAAAACAGGGGAAGAAGTTTTCCGTAACTATTTGATGACGCTGGAGATCAGATCAAAAACGGCCGCGGCGACTGCTGATTGCGATTTTGTTCTGACGCCAATTTCACCCAATGTCAGCTTTCCAGCGGAGTGGACGTATCCAAACAATAATACTGTTGAGGGAGCCCAATCCCACATCAATTTCACGCTGTTGTTCAATATGAGCGAACAGCCTGCCATTTCTGTTAATTGCGGATATGACAGTGCAGGCGTGCCGATTGGATTGCAAATTGCTGGGCGTCGCTTTGATGATCTGGGCGTTTTGCAAATGGCTAGATGGTTTGAGGTTGCACGCGCACCTCAACGGGCATGGCCGTTCTGAAGACGTGAAGAAGATTGCTAAACCGCGGCATTCTTTGGCCCTGCTTGAGCCAGCCAGAAAACTAAACACGTTGCTAGCAACTGTATCTCTCATACTTTCGGAAGCACCCATTTTTGACGCTTTTTACACAGGGTGTTAGCAAGGTTGACCAATTTTCGGGCAACGGCTGTGATGATGACCTTGTGCGGTTTCCCAGCTTTTCGCAAACGATCCGCGAATGCTTTCATGGTTGGGTTATGATGCGCAGCGACCAGAGCAGCTTGGAACATCACGTGCCTCAAGGCACGACGACCGCCTGCAATAGACCGTTTTCCACGCAGGGTTCCACTATCATGTGCCACTGGAGCCAAACCTACAAGAGCTGCAGCTTGTTCGCCGGTGATGGTGCCAAGCTCTGGCATTTCAGCGACCAGCATTGTACTTGCCACTGGACCAATTCCGGGTATGGAGCGCACAACGCTAACGGTCTCGGACAGCAAATCGTCACTGGATATGGCGGCTACGATCCTGTCCTCAAGCTCTTTGATCAGGCTGTCGAGCCAAACCTTGAGTTCGGTATCGATGCCGTCAAACATCTCAGCTGTGCCAAGTTTGTGATGCGCACGGATCTGGGCAAGAAGGCGTTTTCGCATCTCCACCATCTGGGCACGCTTCGAGGTCAATGCTCTGAGAAATCTGAGCTTTTCTGCAGGAAGACTGCGACCCGCATCGGGTCGGAAAGCAAAGAACCGCGCGATGAGTTCTGCATCAATCCTGTCAGTCTTGGCGCGTGTGCCGCGGCTTTGCACAAATGCCTTCACCTGAGCGGGAGGCACTTGGCGGGCGACGACACTTTCTGCCTCGAGCTTTGCCCAGAGCTGCCATTCCTGTCCACCGGTAGACTCAAGGCGGTGTTGTCACGTTAAGCTTCTCTGGCCGGAAAGGTCAGCGGCTCGTAGATATTCAGGCGACACCGGCCGCAATTTTCCATGCATCGAAAGCTTCGAGGCGATGGTATCGAATTGTTTGTGCGGCTCGGCGGCTGGACGGAACTGAAAAGCAATTGCGGGTAGCTGAGTGCATAGAGACGAACCGTTGCAACATGCCTGGTGATCGGTGGCCTTGCATGGTTCGTTCCCGTTTTCGAAACGGCAGATGGCTATTCTCGGCCCGATTATTGAGGCCCTTGTGCGACCAATGGTCAAGGCCGGGTGTCACTTCTGCCTTTGGGCACCGTACGAGCGGAGCTTATCGGTGATGATCCGTTTGGGAGCAAAGCCATAGCGCTTCATTAACGCCACGAGCAGTCGCTTTGCCGCCCCTTTATCACGCTGCTTCTGCAAGATTTCTTCGAGAACGGTGCCGTTTTGATCCACCGCACGCCAGAACCAAAATTTCTCTCCAGCGCATTTGACGACCACTTCGTCCAGATACCAAATATCGCCGGGGCGCGCCTGACGCCGCCGCAAGTTGCGTGCGATCTGGGGTCCGAACTTGGCGATCCAACGACGAACTGTCTCGTATGACACGTCGATCCCACGCTCAAGCAGCATTTCCTCAACTTCACGCAGACTAAGGTTGAACCGCAGATAAAGCCACACCGCATGAGCAACGATCTGTGGCGGAAAACGGTGACGCTTGAAGCTGATATCTGATGTCTGCATCGCCAAAATTTACACCAACCCGTCAGGCGGGCAACTGCAGCCCAGCTAACATGACAACACCCGAAAATCTGCATAGTCATGTCCGCACTGAGGGTGGCAGACGAATAGAAGGCACCTTAGGATCATCCTCTAATCAAATTTTCTGGAGCCGCGTTTTCGAAGGTCTGCAGGACTTTTGCGAATGCTGAAAGACGGCTGTCAGGAGCGGACTAATATCATGTCAGTCAGAATAAAGAGAAGATCATCAGGCCGGCGAACACTATAAGCAGCACGATGTAAAACGGACGAAATAGATAGAAACGCTGCCAATTCGTGAGGCCGAGAGCATTGATGTAAACGCGCTCATCAAGCTTCAGATTGTCCGCGCCACTATCGACGGAAAAATCATCGCCGTTCCTCTTATAAAATCGGTACTCCTTGATCTGCGCGACAATCTGGTGAGCCGCCAGAAGAATGACCGCCACAAACGCGGCTGAAAAAATCAAGAATTCCAATAATAGCATAACTCGAAAACGCCTCTTTAATTCGCAGGGCAGGGATAAATAGCAGCCAGCGTCTCAATCACCAATGTCGATGCTCTCTTTGTAAGACGCTCCGGCGTGACGCTTCGAAGATGCGTGTATACGCGATCTGTAAGCTCATGGGGGAGAACCGATCCGGCCCCACACCAGCCCGTCCCGCTGGTAGCATCAGCCACCCCAGCGATATAAGCACTACCGCGAGCGCCCGACGTGATACGACCAGCCTCACTCTGCAGAGCGCCATCATCGAACTTTCCTTCGAGCGCCTTGACCAACTCAGTCCCGTTGATGATCCAGTCGCGGGCCTGATCGTTGTCAGATTCTGCCGATGCAACATTGATGGCCAAACCTATCGACAGTATAGCCGCCGGAAAAGTTGCCCGCAATCGGTACGCTGCTCTCATCTTCCGCTCCGTTGATCTGGCGGCACCGGCGCTGCTCGAACGCAGGCGGTTATCGACGTGAATGACCCAATGCACGCTGGAACGCACAACATCAGATCGTGTATCGCTCATAGGCTTCGAGCAGAAATTGCTTGCCTTTCTTGGTCAAGCGCGACGCGTCAACGAATACGGAAAACGAGTCGGACTGATCCCGCATATTGTCGATTTGGGCGATCATATTTTTGCTCCCGAACACGACGTGAAAGCGCTCGCCAGCGGGCAACCAAACAAATAGCGGGCTTGGGGAGAACTCCAGAATGACGTCCTCATGGAAAACTTGAAAAAGACTGTCCCATGCGCAAACCGGATCGCTGCTGGTGGTTTTCTCCGGCTGCTTGCCGAACTCGGCATGATGGATCAAGACGGACCATCCGGGGATTCCAGCAATCCTTGCCAAGGCAAGGAACGCAGCCCTATCGAGAACATCAGGGAACACCCGAGATTTGAGCCCGCGTACCAGAAGGAACGCAGGGCGCAGAAGGCGCTTCTCATCGAGCGCGTCATCAAACAGCGTATCCACTATATTGCACCATACATCTTTGACAGCGTTTACCGCAAAACTCCCCAAGACCGTCTCAAAACTCCGGGGGCCTGACAATCCCGCTTCGATCTTCACACGATCTATGGATCTGCTTCAATCATTCTCGAAGCATTCAGCGCGATTGGCGCGGCTGTTACTTCACCGTACCATCGAGATAGAGGTCTTCACCTCGCTGCAGCGGCGTGAAAATGAAGTCGTCTTTTCTGAGAAAGCAGTTGAACCAGCCTAAAAGATCATCTTTGGTCGACGAGTTGCGATATCCGATCAGCTTGACGGTCAGGGGAGCACTAAAGGCTATGTCAAAGGCAGTGGCGAACTGAGTGGTGCCTGAAAGCTGAACTGAAAACATGTCACCACCGTCGTGAAGGATGGAAATTTCCGCACGAGCGAAAAACTCATCGCTGTAGGTGGTGATAAGACCTGGGGCTTCCCACCAATCCTCACTCGTCAAAGCGTTTCGAGTTCCTTCGCCCTGGAAGTCGGCCCGGATTTCCTGGAGGCTGCGATAGTCACGGTTCTCGAAGCGCTTCAACGGTATTTTGAGCCACTGTGTATCCAGTCCCGGGTTCAACCACTGAGAGACGTCATCCTCGGGGTCATTGTCGGGATCGAAGAAGAATTTCGGAGATTTCACTTCCAAATCTAGCACAACGTAGTCCTCCAGCTCCTGACCAGGCCAAGATCCACTTGAGGCCCGCAAGGTGATGCGTGGCTCTTCGACTGGAAGGTCGAGCGGATAGCTCTGATAAACAAGCTTAAAATGTCCCATTCGGTTCCCCGGTCTGAAAATTCATTGTGGATTCCTGAAGATAGCGGTTGATAGTATACTTTACTAGGGCACGTCTTTCTGCAACAGACCGCTCGCAATTGCTGCTTCCGCGAGAAGCAGTCGATGATTATGTGGGACCGGACAACCCGGTCCGCTTCATCGAGACCTTCGTTGGCGGCCTCGATCTCCAGGCTGCCGGCTTCGTGCGGGTTGTCAGCTTGAAGTGCTCAGGCCCCTCTCCACCCAATTGCGAGGCGCACTGACAATGTCGCCTCTCGAGGGCATTATGAAAGAATGAAGCTTCGCGAGTTCGTTGCCGACAATTGGTCGTGGTTGCAGGAATAGTTCAAGGACAAGCTCCTAAATGTGCCGCAGCAACAGCAGTTTCGGCTTCCACCACCAGATAACCGCAAAACGGATTTTTGGCTTTCGCTATGCTCTGCTTCATCACACGCGTTGTCTTCCCCATCATAACACCGCGTCGATCCTGACGATGCGATGCCGCACTACGAGCCTTTGCATCGGGACTTCGGCAAGATCGAGTGACGAGCCAACGGATTACGGCAGAGTTCCCGGATCGGGCAAAGGCCGTGGGGACTTCAGTTAGGGAAGCAGCCGCCCTATTCGCCGTCGGAAAAATTCCCGCCTCCCCTCACCGGGCGGCCTTGGCGGTGCGATCATCTGTTGACAAGCTGACGCCGCCATTACGCACCACGCGCACCGTGCTATTCTTCTGGCGTGCCATTAGACAGGCCAGCATGAGATTCCGATCCCATCTGCGAACGCAGCTCGGTTCTGGTTTGGCAGAGCCTTTCGGTGGCTCTGATTGGAATTTCTATCGGCATAGGTAAACGGGGCAAATTTGGTAGCCAAGATCCTGTTTCTGATTCACAGTCAAGAACATTCCATGTAGCGCCCCTCGAAATTTAGGGGGCTCATTTACACGACCGACTAACCATCAACAAAGATCTCAGAACGTTCATTAGTCGTCGTCAAGGTCAGTCGATTGCGATCAATCTCAATCTGCTAATGCAGTCTGGAGGCCGGTATCAGCTTCGCAACCCGGGCGGCTCAAGTCATTTTCAGGTGACATTTTGATGAGCTTGCGCCCGTCAGCAATTCCGAGAGCTTCATTGAATAATGCCTGTACCGGGACAATCAGTCCGATAGCAAGTAAAAACAGGACCACGGCCGTTTTGATGGATTTGCTGTCCTGCCAATCCAGAGCAAGCAACATCGATCCAATGGTCAGCGAACCAGCTGAAATAAGAAAAAATAACAGTGAAAAAATAAACAGTAAATTCTGACTAAAGAAGGGGGATCTTATTGTGGTGACGAACCACTTATTCTCGAGCTTAATAACGCGATAAGCACGAACGAAACGCTTTACTGCATTGGCTGGGTCGTAACGATGGCTAAGAACACAGTCGATTTCCCGCACGTCTGGAGCGATTCCGAACAGCTCTTTAAATCTCAGCTGTTTTTCCAGAACTGTCATATCGCTGAAAGTCTTGTCGTATTCGATGAGATTTTGATCACGTGAGCTCCTATGCGTCAAACGGGAGTTTATGAAACCAATTAATCCCCCGAAACAAATCAGCATCATGCTCACCAGCAACAAGGAAAGGCCTGGTATCAGCGGATTGATGTCATTACCCGCTAGTCTTTTAAAAGGCGCGAAGCCAACGATACTAGCAATGCCTGAAATAAGACAAAGCGCGCCGGTGTAATTAAGAATTTCTTTCAAACCAAGACGGGTCTTAATAGCTTCAGCAATCAAGGCAAAGTTATACATGGCGGTCCAAAGTAGGGTCTATAGTGACAAGGAAACAAAACTATTCGTGCAAAAACGTCTATACCGAGGATAACGTGATTGGAATAGACTTTTCGCTTTAAAAAGCAGGTACCCCCCTAAACGCCTTGAAAGGAAGCGAACCGCCGGCCCCATTCACAACGTCGGTTAACAACCTAATTTAATTGGAGATTTCAGAGGTCAGTAGTTGTGCAAGCTATTCCCATCTCATATTTCCGAGTTGTGTGAATTTCAGCTCTCAGCATGATTAGATTGCCGGCTGTGCAAAATCTGAAATGATCCGCCTGCACGTTGCCGGTTTCGCAGACTCAAAACTGTCTGCTACATACTTGTCTTCGGAGGCGTTTGAACACGCCAAGTGCGAGGTGAAGCGCCGTGTCTGTAACGAGAAACGATCACTACGTCCCGCAATGGCATATTGTTGCAGGTTGCTGGATTTTCGCGACAAAGAAGCTGATGGGATGAGAGTGAAAAACGATAAATTGGAAATTCCAGTTGAGGCATCCAGCGCCCTTTCGATTGTTAAAAATTGCTTTGGGACTGCGCTTTTAGGCGTCTACCTACATGGCTCGGCGGTGAGTGGTGGCTTGCGTCCAAACAGTGACGTAGATTTGCTCGCGATCGTCAGTCGGCCAACGACGCATGCGGATCGCAAACGCCTTGTGACCGAACTGCTGAGCGTTTCCGGCCGGTATCCTCACGACGACGCCGGCCGGCGTCCTCTCGAACTAATAGTCTTTAATCGCGCGGACCTTGCGACATCCGCTTATCCGGCCCGCAGTGAGTTTGTCTATGGCGAGTGGTTGCGGGATGCATTCGAGACTGGTGAGGTGCCCGAGCCAGTGTCAGACCCCGAATTTACTCTGTTGCTGGCACAGGCCCGGCAGGAAGCGCGAGCATTGATCGGACCCGATCCCGCCGAACTACTGCCGGTCATTCCTGAATCCGACATACGCCGGGCGATTGGGGACGCGCTTCCCTCGCTGCTCGGTACACTGGAAGGCGACGAGCGCAACGTTCTGCTGACCCTCGCGCGCATGTGGCGGACGTTGGTCACGGGAGAGTTTGTCCCAAAGGATGCTGCTGCTCAATGGGCGATGCCTCGCCTCCCCGATATCGCTGCAACACTGCTGGCTAGTGCGAGAGAGGGATATTTGAGCCGGACGGCCTATGATTGGTCGGTTCGACGGATAGAAGCCAGACGGGTGGCCGATGAGTTGGGCGAACGCGTGGCGGCTCTCCTGTCGCACAATTCCTGCAGACTGTCTAAAAACCCGGACTAGTGTCGACGATCTGCATGAGTTCGATACGATTTCCAAAAGGGTCGTTTACATACTTCCGTATATGCCCCTCCAGTGGTTCGTCGGAAACGGTTGTGAACCCGGCACTCTCCAAGAGTGCGCATAAATTGGAGAGGTCATCAACGACGACCCCGGGGTGAGTCTTTCTGGCTGGGGAAAAATTCGCGTCTACGCCAAGGTGCACTTTGACGCTACCGCTTTCGAACCAGCATCCTCCTCGGGCGTCGAGGTTTGGGGGTTTGGTCACTTCGGACAGACCTAGCCGTCCCTGGTAGAATGCTCTGGCGGCAGATTCCTGTCCTGCGGGCATTGCCAGTTGGATGTGGTCAATTCTTTGAATCGTCATTTTCTGTTCCGATTGCTTTGACCGGGGATTCATCTGATCGCCGTTGTGGCTTACAATAGATCATGGCTCATCTTTCAGGAACAGATCGCGTGCAACTGCTGCTTCTGCCGGAAGCGGTTGATGATTACGTAGGGCCCGGCAACCCGGGCCGCTTCATCGAGGCTTTCGTGGATGGCCTCGATCTTGCTGCCGCAGGCTTTGTGCGTGTGACTGCGAAGGAGACCGGTCGTCCGGGTTATGATCCGGCCGACCTTTTGAAGTTATATGTTTACGGCTACATCAATCGCGTCCGGTCGAGCCGGCGGCTGGAGGCTGAGACCCACCGCAATATCGAGGTGATTTGGCTGCTGCGGCACTTGAAGCCGGACTTTCGCACCATCGCCGATTTTCGCCGTATGAACCGGTCGGCCTTCAAGCAGGTGTTCCGTGAGTTCGTTATCCTTTGTCGGCAGCTCGATCTGTTCGGGCGGGAACTGCTGGCAGTGGACGGCACGCGCATCAAAGCTGTCAACAACAAGGATCGCAACTTCACACGGGGAGCGTTGACGAAGTTCATCCGCGAAGCCGACGAGAAGCTGGCCGATTACGTGAAGAGGCTCGATGAGTGCGACGCGGACGAAGACAAGATGACCAGCAGCGGCTCTGATCGCGGCGATGGCAAACTTGCGGAGAAGTTCGCAGCCATCGAAGGCAAGCGTGACCGTCACAAGGCACTGCTGGATGAACTGGACAAGACCGGCGAGGACCAGATCTCGCTGACCGATCCGGATGCGCGGGCCATGGCCCGTATGACCAAGGTCGGCGTCGGCTACAACATCCAGCTCGCCGTTGATGTGAAGCACAAGCTGATCGCCGAGCAAGAGGTCTGCAATCAGGTGCTGGACATGGGGCTTCTCGCGCCGACGGTCAAGGCGGCGATGGACACGCTCGGCGTCGACAGGATCGAGGCGGTGGCGGACCGGGGCTACTTCAAGATCGAGGATATCGAAGCCTGCGAGAGAGCCGGCATCACCGCCTATGTGCCCAAGCCGATCCGCGGTCCGGCCGTGGCCGAAGGTTTCTTCTCTAAGGAGGAATTCCGCTACGACCCGGACAAAAACATTTACCGTTGCCCAGCTGACCAGGTGCTGTCCCCCCGTCACTTTGGCAAGTCACGCGACAATGTGAAGATCGACCACGTCAACCGCGACGCTTGCAAGGCGTGCAGCCTGCGCGAACGCTGCACCCAAAGTTTCCGTCGCGTATCGCGCCTTGAGAACGAGGCCGTCCTCGATCGCATGGCGCAGCGTCTTGTCGCCCGGCCCGACATTCTGGATCGGCGGCGCGAAAGCGTCGAACATCCCTTCGGGACAATAAAACAGTGGATGTATCAGGGTGCGTTCCTGATGCGAAGGCTGGAAAACGTCCGGGGGGAGTTCAGCCTAACGGCGCTCGCCTACAACATCAGACGAGCCATCACCCTTGTCGGCGTTGCGGGCCTGATCGCCGCCCTGCGCACCGTTCTGAATAAAATAGCGTATTCAAAAACTTTCAATAACGCCCTCTCAGGGCTGCTGGGCATCGAAATCCAGAAAATCTCGAACCCACAGAGTTCCGGCACTGGACAGCGCATGTCATCATTCATTCAAAGAGTTTTTAGACGCTTTGCCTGAGTTTCGAGGCGTCGCAAAATTCAGCGAATCGTGCCATGAAAGAATCGGGATTTCTGCGACGATTCAGCAAAACAGTTGTATTCTTAGGCCGAGGAAGAGGGATGCAATGTGCATGCGAATGACGGTTATCAGCGGCATGTGCACTGCATTTGTGAATATTGGTGCAGCTACAGCGATGCCGGAGGATATGACGGTAGACCGCCTTCTCGCCATCTGCGAAGCTCCCGATGTACAAGCGGCGACGGTGAAAGGTGAAGAGCTCGGCTGGAAGCGCCTAACCGATGCAGAAACAGAGGAATGGCGCAATAATTTCGTCACCTATAATGGCGGTTCGGTGGAAGTCGTCGGATGGCGGCGGAAAACGGCAGGCCACGACGATTTGTTGTCGTTCTGGGCTGCCGTCGGTCCAAACGACCACAAAGCATGTTCCTATTCGACGGCGAGGTCCACCGGATTGCTGGATGCCTTTTCGGGGCCTCTAGGTGAGCCCGACATTCTCGACAGGCATGACGCGGCGATAAATGCTGGATTGTCGCGGAAATCCTGACTTTCCGCCGGGAACATCGCGGACTGGATTCGTGTGATCTACAACGCTATCTGGCAGGAACAAGGAAACAGATGAACAGACTAAAGATGTGGCATCCCTTTGCTGGTTCGATCTTCGCCGTTTCGATTGTGGCCACAACAGTGGCAGGAACGGCTTTCGTTCGAGCTGACGATGCATCGTCCAAGGACGGCGCGTGGGTAGCTAGAAAGTTCGATTTCTCAATGCCGGCGTTGAACTTCGAAAGCAGCGTTTCACGGGATGAGACAGTGGAGACCGTGCCAATGGAGCCAACTGAACCGGGAACCATCGGCAAGGTGAAGGTCATTGGAAAAATCGCGCCTGGGAAAGGCGATTTGAAGGTCGAGACGACCATGGTCGGCTACGACCTCCAGGCTCCCGCCACAGCATTACGCATTTGCTCTTTCGACGTGGAAGCAGTCGGATATACGCTACGCATTTATAGAACCGCGCCAGATCTGACTGAAGCGAAGCTTCTGGCCAAGAAGGCCGCGAATGGGAAGCCGCAAAGCGCTGCCCTCGGTTATTGCTTCGCCCGCGCGCAACAGGCGCTGGGTATCTACTTCATGGTCGATGTGAGTAGCGCAGCAAGCGAAGAAGCCGCAGATGATCTAGTGCGTCGAGCTGACGAATACGCAGCCTCCTTCATTGACAATCTTTCATGGGAAAACGGTCGGCAATCAAGCTTCGGAGAGGACCTGCAGACGGTCCCGCTTCTTATTGGCGACAAGGAAATCCGGCTGTCCATCCCGAACGGATGGGACATTCCCATCAACGAATTTCGCGGCGCGCTGCCTGCGGAACTGCACATGGTCAGGCGAAAGAACGGAAAAGATGTCGGGCTGGTCTGGCTCTTCGTCCAGGACATGAAGGAGAAGCCAGACCTTGACACATCCGGCGCGGCAATCGTGAAGGATTATTTCGTCAAGCAGACACCGGACGCGCGGGCACCGGTGCTGCTAGCGAGCGGAGAAGACAGCACATTGGCGGAACAAGGGATCGCCTCGCGCACCTTCCGGTTTTCGGTCGAAAATAAGCAAGGCAGCGATGCCGGTGACATTGAAGCAACCGTCGTTTGGCACAATGGCCGGCTTTCCGTGCTCACACTATGGTCGGCCTGGACATCCGCAGCCGATCGCAACACCTTTTTCTCCCGTTTGCCGGGCCTCACGGTCTACGACATTGTGCGGCAGGAAGTACTGGTACAGCAGCCGTAGACGTCAGGGCCGATTGCCTCGCTAGAATCTCGAAGTTTTGACGCTACTATCATTGAAGGAGCATGTCGCGCATTGACTGAGCGATTTGAACATCCGGCCCGTCCCGATAAGCTTTTCCCACTCCCATACGCGCATTGGTATGCGGCGTGTCTGTTTCTCGACGCCGGGCATCCCGCCGCCGTAGTGCTACGGCTTCTAGGTATCAACGCCGAAGGCTGGAGGGCGTGCAATGAACGTTATGCACAGCTTCATTTCGCAGACACCGACTGGGTCGCATCGGCCTATCGGCGGGACGGGCTTCAAGCGCCCGAGCACGATCTCGGGCTCTTCGAGCATTTGACGGCGAATGGCCCGACCGCCCAACCGATTGCCCAGCCCTTTAGCATGCGGCACGAACTCGCAGCGCTGCGGCGCATCGTGGAAGCCAATCCCCACATTGGTCCATTCGCGGACGTCGCGTGGATCGCGCAATATCTGGGTGAGCGGCGCATGCCAACGATCCGCTATGTCCATGACGGCGTGCATGTCCGCGTCGACGGTGCTCCGATCTGTGATCGCAAGGGAATTCCGCTCGCCGGCATCGATCCTCTCAGCTTCCGCCAACTGGGCGAGCGCTGGTTTCGCGACGACAAGCGGGTCTACGGACAGGGCGAGACGCAGACCACACTGTTCTGGTTCGTGGTGCGCAACGCTGATCCCGATAGTTTCAAAGTGCTCAACGAACGCTACGCCGCGGACAAGGCCGCCGGTTATTACATCACCAATCTGCGCCTGCCGACCGAAGATCCCGGCACGTTTGAAGTCATGGGTTATGATTACAGGCACGGGCCAACGTCCCGATTTCATATCGAAAGAAGCGACTACGCCAGAGACAGCCGCAAGGTCTATGCATTTGGCGTGAGGATCGAAGGCGCCGATCCGTCGACCTTCCAGGCTATCGGGGACGAGGGGCTATATTTCGCGGACAAGGATAGCATCTACTTCAAAAACCAGCCGATCCCGGAGGCCGATCGGGCGAGCTTCACCTGCGCCTCAGAAGCCGGCCAATACCTAGCTTATGACAAGGACCGACCCTACTGGGCGGGAAAGGCCCAATCCATCTCGACCGCATTCGAGCCGTGGCGTACTTATTTCGAGGTCCGTCCCGAGCTGGACGGGACATGGTGGCACAGGGAGAAGGCGCGGCAGGATGCCGGACAAACCGAGACGTTGGAGCCGCGGCCGCTGGGCGGCCCGTTCTTCAGCGACGGCCAGCGGGTGCTGATCAGGCCGCGCCGACCGGACGACGGCGAATGGGTTTCGCTCGACCATTTCGACTATGCCAGTTTCCGGCCCATCGTTGATGTCTTCGGTCAGGACTGGCACGGGCTTCGCTATTTTCTGCCGGGACTGGAAGCTTACGGACAAGAGCCGGTGAAAGGCGGCGATGCTGCTAGTTTCGAGGCGATCGCCGAAGGCTGGTTCAAGGACAGCCGGCAAGCCTACTATCTTGACAGCGCAGCCCCGATGCCGACGCTCGCGGTCGTCAAGGCTGACCTGAAGAGCTTCGAAGTGCTGGGCGGTGGCTATGCTCGGGACGCGAAGGGGCTTATCGTCGAAGGGAAACGGAAGCGAGACATCGCCGATCCCGGCGCCGTGACGGCGCTCGGCCATACCTTCGCCCGCATGGGCCAAGACCTGCTCTATCGCGGCAAGCCCGTCGTGCGGCCCGGCAAAGTGGACGGCGGTACAGCGCGCGGCGTGCACGACGAGGTACTGATCGACGCCAGCGGTCACATGCTGATCGGTGGCCGCTATCGCAAACCCGTCCCCGGTCTCGATCCCGCGACATTCCGGTTTCTCAACAGGCGCTTCGCTGTCGACAACGACCATGTCTATGCATTGACGGACGACGCTCTTCTCGTCTGCCATGAGGTCGATCGGGCCTCCATCTCGACTGACGGCGGCTATGCTGTCCGGGACAGACATGCCCGGTTCCACGTGTCGGGCTCGTCCGTGTACCGAACGCCTCTCGCGGAAGATCAAGGAAGCACTTCGAATTTGTAGCTGGGATCCGACTTCCGGATGCCTGATCTGCGGGAGGATTGCTGTGCCAAACAGACTATAGTTCAAGCGCGCCAAAGCTACCGTTGGTGAGAATCTCACGGCGCGTTTGTAAATTGCCACTTGAGAACCGCAGCAGGCCGGGACCGGACTTCACCTGTGTCATTTGCCCTCTACCGGAACCGCTCTCAGAAAGGGAGATCCTATGAGTTTTGAAAAAGTAACGTCCGCAGAATGGCAGAAGTTTGTAACTCGAAGGGCGCAAGACCTGCCTGATCAAACTGTAGCGGAAGCGTTAGCGAGGTTTCGGTTGGTTCCGGGAGGACCGCAAGATGAAACTATCGATGCCTCCATTCATCACGGCAACCTGACGATTGATGGTGATGTTGCCCCGCCATCGTGGGTAACGGCCGTCGACGGGGATCTAGACGTTACTGGCAAGGTCTCGACCAAGATCGAGGGAGGCGATGGACATGTCACACTCGTTGTCTTCGGAAACTTGACGTGCGGCAGCATCGACCATGATTGGGCAAGCATAATTTTTGTGACAGGAAATGTCATTGTGAGGGATTGGGTTTTCGCATCACGAGAAGACTCGGCACTCGTCATTGGAGGCGATTTCAAGACGCCAATCTTTATCGGCGCGGATATTTGGGTGTCCGTGGGCGGTGCGGTTGAAATGGAATATGGCTACGGGTATGCTGTCAATTTCGCTTCGTTCGCCGACGCTTATGGGGCACCCCAAATACACCCGCGACACGGTTGGCGCCAGTTGGTCTTAAAGCTTGGATTCGGGCAAGGGCGTATCCGCGATGAGGAACAACTTTTGGAAGTGCTTGAGGAGCGTCTGCGTATAACAGGAAGTCTGTTACGTTCGGCATGAAATGCACCTATCGATTATGAGCATGCTGCAACCCTTCTCGTGCAGGAGAACGACAATCCAAGTGCGACAATATATTTTGGCCATTCTGCTCTCGGTACTGTCGGCCATGAGTATTGCGCGAGAAGCACCCGCAGCCGCCGAAAAACGCGACTGGATATTCAGCGGCTTTGAACTGATCGAAGCGCTTGAAGGCAGATCGGGCGATGGAATGTCCGGCGAGGCTGGCCGCATCGTGTCGAATGCTCGCGCTATCGCCTATATCGCCGGTGTTGCAGACGCCGCGAGCGGCGCGCGATGGTGCGGAGCCGGCAATGTTCTTCGCCATGAGCTTGTCGACCGCGTCTATACCTATCTTCGCAGCCTTGCGTCAGACCGGCTCAAAGGGAGCGCATCATCGCTTGTGGTGGAGGGATTAGCCGAGGCGTTCCCGTGTCGCGCAAACTGAGGGAGCTTCGCGGGAGATGCGGATTTTGACAATTTCTGACTCAACAAGAGGATAAACACGATGCTCATGGACAAGCTCTCCTCCAAATACGCTCCTTATACATTCGATGGACTGCCCACCCTTTACGGCGTAGATGGATTTTGGGAAACGGCGCTCCCGATGCCGCAGACGTCAACGCTCTGGCATTCTCTCGTTGCGTTGCCTCATCCCCGCCGGGGCTATTCCAGCTTCGCCGAACCAGGCGAGGTGCCAGTTTCTTTTGAGAACGACGACGGCGAAGGCGACTCCCCTGATCCCATCATGCTTGAAACGGCGCGGTGGCTTATCGAGAACGATGAGGAAGTAGAGCGGGTCATTATCGACACGATCTTGAACGACATGCCAAGGTTGCGCGACATCCAGAGCGGTATCGTACTGGGGGACGAGGATAAGCCGCTTCCTGAAAGCTGTGACGAGCCGATGCTGCGTCAGATGGTCCGGCTGCTTCATCTTACGCTGCCTCCTATTAAGGGTAAGCTTCCCTATTTCGGGGCGGAACTGGCATGTACATGGGATCGGGAGCATGGCTATGGCGTCATGTTCCACGGCACCAATGTCGTGAAATCTGGCGGAGGCGATATCCCGAACCTCTCGTGGGTCGCCAATCGTCACGCCGAAGGACGCACGTGAAATCTGGATGTCGCGGTTTGGGGAGATTTGCGACAGCTCGGCCGCTTTATGCCCTAAGCGGACGTAACACGTTCGACATCACAATGGCCGCAAGGCAATGCCGGTTAGAAATACTGTGAAAGAAAAGGCAGAAGATGAATCATTTCGATATACTTGGCCGCAGCATTGCCGACCCAGTTGTCGAGTCTTACCTGGCCGAGCACGAAAAGCTGGTCCCTACCGATTTTCGTACGAATGCGGAGATGGGATTTTTCGGCGGCTTCGACAGCGGGTTCGGCCTGCAGGTGGATAGCCTTTCCGCATATAGTACCCAATTCGAAGAGGTACGGTCGAGAAGCCTGCCGGACGATGAAGAAAGGATCGTCTCCCGGCTGTCATTTTCCGGACTGGATGCGATCAGGGCGGTGCAACGCGCCTATCCGGCGGCGCTGCCATTTGGTTTGACGTTTGAAGACAGCAGCGACGTCGTGGCTGAGAAGCTCAGGACGGGTCCGTTTAGGGAAGCCAAGAGCAGCACACTGCCAGAATATTCAGCCGAACGCTTCGATCATTCCTATGCTGTTGGCAATATTGTCGTGATCGCAAAATATGACGCGGACTTGCGATTGATGGCGGTTTACCTGATGCCGGCTGACCGCACCATGCTCAGGGCCACCCGCCGGAAGGCGTCCTTGCCCAAGCAGAAGATCATGCCTGGCAATGTCGATAAGGTCGAAGCATTGCGAGGCCAGATTCCGACGCCACGCTGGCGGAGATCAATGGTCGAGGGAGACGAGCTTTTCAACGAAGCCGATATCGCCGTAGCTGAAGCGGCACTGAATGCGTTCGTCGACACGGTGAAAGCCGCTACCAGCCAGCGGGATGCGCAGGCTATCCAAGCGGCGGTCAAGGACATCGTTCTTGCGATCAATGAGATCAACGGCAGAAGCGGGATGATCGAAACACTAGAGCGCGACGAACTTGGTGTCCTGATTGACGCGGTGGTGAGGGCGTCAGGCTTCAGCCTCCCGGATGATGAAGATATCACCGCACAATGGCGGGAGTGGTAACGGGATGCGTGTCGCGGAAATCCTAAGTTTTAGAACACTTCACCCGCCCATTGAAATGATTGCGATTTTTCTGTTGCAAAAGTCAGGCGCAAAAGTAAGGTTATGCGAACGATTTTTGCAACGGATATGACATGCTTATTGGATATGCTCGGGTCTCCACCGACGACCAGAACCTTGAACAGCAAAGAGCTGCTCTCACTGAGGTCGGTTGCAAGAAAATCTATGAGGAGAAAGTCTCCGGTGCAAAACGCGATCGGGTACAACTCGAACGCATGCTTGATCAGTTGCGTGATACCGATGTGGTGGTGGTCACCCGCTTGGACCGATTAGCGCGCTCAACGCGTGACCTCCTCGACATCGCCGAGAGACTGAACGTACTCGGCGCTGGATTGCGTTCAATCGCTGAGCCATGGGCGGATACAACGTCGCCAGCCGGGCGAATGGTGCTGACTATCTTTGGAGGCATCGCCGAATTTGAACGCGCGCTTATTCACCAACGGACAAGCGCCGGACGATCAATTGCCAAGCAGAAAGGTGTCCGTTTCGGACGGCCACCAGCACTAAAGACCGAGCAAATTGTACTTGGACAGAAGCTCCTAGACGAAGGCAATTCACCCCGTGATGTCGCCAAGGTCCTCAACGTTCACTCCTCAACCATTTACCGTGTGCTTCGCAGCTCGATTTCCAGCTCGGATTGAGCTGCAATCCCAGCTGTTCGCCATCCGTTCTAACTTGCCGTATGATTCCGCACAGTTCTTGTCGCTGCCCCATTGTAGCCCAAATTGCTGAATTGACCGGCGTGTTGCCGGGCGTGGGCTGCTAATGCGAAATAATTAATCTATTCTGAAGCTTACCGAAATTTTCAAGGATGTTGGAGGTTCATATCCCTTCAAGGCGTTACGGAGCTCAATTGCTGCGGGTGAGAAGCAGGACCCTGAATCTTGACTGGTTATCTGGAATGGCTCACGGGTGTTCATTCCTGACTCATACACAAAATCAATGACACGCAAACAACGCTGCACCGGTTATTGAAAGTTGCGGATGGTATCTACGGTGCACGTTTTTCGCCGTAATCCGCCTCCTGTGGCAAGGAGAGTGTGTGCAATCAATGCGTCGCAACGAACGCATAATAATAATGCAATTCCATCATGTACTAAGAGAATATAGTCTTTATAATTTTGGGTATGGGACAATCAGCAATACGTCCCTTTACCTTCCCAATCCAAAAGCCATAATTTACGTCAATGCTGTCAATGCCATGTTCATTTATAGATATTCTCAATTCTTTTAGAAAGTTGTCAATATTGCTATCTAGTTCAATATACTCAACAGAACCGTCACGATTTGTGATGCTCTTGCCTAGCTTGAAATCTCCAGTACCAACATTATAATCTAATAATATACGGCATCACTCAATTTTCTGCCAACACTCTTCGATAAGTCAATGTCATTTTCATCATAGGAAACCGCTGCAATGATTTGTGCAAAGAAAATGTAATCGATCTCGCCTTCCTCATAGAAGGAATCGATGACGTCTCTCTCGCGATTTTTCATTGGGCCACCCTCACGGTTTTATATCAATTTCAAATGGTGTTCCTATGCTCGGAAACAAATCAAATTTCGCGCCTCCTGTCTTGGAGGTAAATTGCCATCCAACGCGTGCTCCAATGGTTCCCTAGCGTAGACACTGCTTCATGCTTTTAAAAGCCATGAGTGCTGGCTAAACTCCTGAGCAAATAGCGAGTATATAGCTTATGAAATTGGATTATCCGCTGCTTGGCCTCATCAAACACTGCGAAACGGTCTGCGAGGCAGCTTGCTGTGGTCGTGATGCATTTGACTTTTCCCCAATTCATATGGCGTCGTTCTTGCTACGATATAATTGCGGGATCGACGCAGATCAGATTGAGCAGATAAAATCCCAACTGAGGAACCTCAAGAGGGAGAGCATAGACGCAATAAAAAACGACAAGGCGATAACAATAGCCGAAATGAATCAGATTTTTACCGGAGAACAACTCGCTGAACTTTGCTCTGAATTATCTGATAATTTACTACTTGTTCCGGAAATAGTTTCGTTTGCGGAAAAGCTTTTGGAAAATCTGTCGGAATCGGAGAGTGATTAACTCATTCGGAACACTGTTGCTATGGATAGTTATTGATGAATTGCACAATTAAGAAGATCGATTGTTCCGAAATCTTGGACTGGCCGTCTTTCCATGATGTTTTCATTTCTGCTTTTGGTTTTCCAGACTTTTATGGGAGAAATCTCAGCGCTTGGGTCGACTGCATGACCAGTTTGGATGACGACTTCTCAAGTTTCGTGGTCGAAAGAGGAAAGATGGTTGTTTTACAACTCGATCACGGACAAAAACTGAAAGACCGCTCGCCAGAAATTTGGAATGCAATCTTAGAACTTGCGGCGTTCGTAAACTATCGACGTCTAGAATGCGACCAACCGCCGATTTTGATTGTCTCTTTTTACTTATAATTGAGGGTTTTAGAGGTGCGCCCCGATTGCATAGCCAATGTTGACCCAGTGAAATCCAAGACATATCGCATCGGTCAGCCCTTCAAACACACCTTGAAGCGACACCAATCTGGAAAGTCGCCGTTAAAAACGAAGAAATCCTCTAGGTACTTTAGTCCTGCGACCTGGAGCCGTCTAACAAATTCGTCGGCAGCTTCCCCTCCGAATAACGGGCCAAAAGACACGATATCGTCGCTAGTGTCTAAAGGAGGAGACTGTTCCATTAGCTCACACAGTTTTTCCAGATTTATCTCGGCGTGTTTTAAGCTTTCTCGCCGAATTATTATTCCGTACTCGCAAGTTGCTTCAATTAATGTCATTCTCCAGATCCTGAGCTTTGTGTGTCCTGCACCCGTTGCATTACTTGGCTCCACCTCCGCTTTCCCGTCGTA
This sequence comes from Ochrobactrum quorumnocens, assembly GCF_002278035.1. NCBI lineage: Bacteria > Pseudomonadati > Pseudomonadota > Alphaproteobacteria > Hyphomicrobiales > Brucellaceae > Ochrobactrum > Ochrobactrum quorumnocens. Next base: position 618,033 of record NZ_CP022605.1, read on the forward strand.
TTAATTGGCGCCCGCGATACGACAGAATCAAGGCGCTGTCATATTGTGTAAAGGAAGTTTTGCTGAGGCGACCAAGTGAATTTCAGGCCCGTTTAATCGCCGAAGCGTTCCACTGAAGCAGTCAGCAATCTAGCTGTCTACTTGTGGCGCTGTTGAGGTCGCACTTAAGGTCACTTCGACTTCAAAGCAGTCTTGTCCACGTTCGAGGCTTCGCACTCCGAAAGCAAGATGATCGCCGCGTAGCCTCGTCTACGATTTATTGTTCAAATCACCGCCGGCGACGGTACTGACCATTGCCAATTATGCGCAAGCAGCATCTTGGCGGGTGCATCGGCATTACAGCTGTGCTGTACAAATGGGGTTGCGCCATGACGTCCCAACCGCATGTTTAAATAATCGTTCCTTGAGATGACATCGGCCCAGACGGCCCTCGATACATATCATCGCTCCCGACTTTCCGTTTCAAGTATGCCCCCTCAGCCTGGCGCCAGGCGAACCCATTCGCCGTCTTCTGCTCGACATTAGGCGACACCGCTTCCATCGCATGGAAATTACGTGTCGGACTCGAGTGCCGTCCTGGCGGGTAGCGACACGTAGTTCTCATCGGATGCTTTCCATCGGTATGTCCCTGTTCCGATGGGCGCATAGTCATCATTGAGTTTTCGAACGCTGCAGGCAGCCGTGTAGAACTTCCGATGCAGAGCCTGCAAACCGGAGGAACGCGCCATGATCCTGCATCTTAACATCAAGAAATGCATGCAGGCACAAGTCTTCCCGCAATGCAGCTATATGCGATCTGCTAATCTTGGGGATCATCAGATCCCGCCGAAAAATGTGTCAACACAAGCGATTTGGAACACTCGTGAGAGTTCCGTCTGGTACGGTTCATGTGCATGCTCGCTTCAAGGCCCAAACCGCGGAAATCAGCCAGAAATCAACGTTCCCATAGAACCGAACATGACTGCAGGTTCCTGCATAAGAGTCCTTCGTACGCGCGCAGGCAACCGAACTCCGTCACAATAACGCACACTGGACAATTCGTGGGATGCTACCAATAATACGTTTCAAGAATGTATGTTGTCGGAGAATCCATGGGTCTCGATCTCATTGTAGAAGGGTGTGTGAAAGCGGGGCACGAAAGGGAGTGGTGGCGGCTTATTGAGCAAGCGTTTTCGGGCAATGTCTTGTCCGACACGGAGATCGCTCGGTTCAACGAGATTAGCAGCCCTGGGTACGAAAACATCGGTGCTCCACGTGTCGGCTCCGACCCCGCAGCAGATGAATGGATAATCAAGGCTCAGAGAGCGCAAACACCAGAGCAGATCGCGCAAACCTTGATGGATTTCCAAGGATACTACGTTCTGCAACTCATCGAGTCCGACGGCCTGCCGATGTATTCCCACGCCGGTATGTATGAGGGGGTAGATGAGACGAGTTTCAGGGGTTCATTTCTGGAGGATTGCATGAACGTAATCAGTGATCAGATGCTGGCTGCCGCTTGGGAACACAAGCTACCAGAAGCTGCGTTGAAATATGGGCGAGCGCTTTTAGAAGCTGCAGATGTGGCCGAAGATTCGCCACGGGTACAACGCAGAAGTTTGCTCTCGCGTCTCACTTTCTCCAAACCAGCAGACACGCTTCTGTTGCAACAACAATTAGACATCGTTCGCGCCGCCGGGCGTTGGTACATTTTCTGGGGCGAACGCGGTCATCCGATCAGAGCCTATTTCTGAGAATTCAAGCTTTACTACTGATCCCGATCCCAACGCTTTGCATTGCAAGATTTCTCAATGGGCTGAAAGTAGACTTCGGCAGTTTATCCATCACACACAATTCCAAGGCGTCAGCGCGTCGATCTGGCGCTGCCTTTGCTCATTGACGATGGCGGCACGCCCGCTCATTGAACCAAAAAAAGGCGAGCCCTGCTTGCGAGATGACTGGGCTGGTCAGTTTATCCGCTTCAGTGTGTTTGGCGAGAATGGCGCTGGCCCGGTTCGGGCCTCACGTTTGCACTGACGACTGCTTTTTATGATTTGGAAGTAGCTGATAAACGCCATATTCGAGACCACTGAAACGAGTTCTCGAATAGAGTTTCAGTTTTACCACTGCAGGACCAGACGCACCCATGACCGCCGAAACATCAATAGTATGCCGGTCCCCTAGAACGGTTGAAAGTGTCATCGCCCCAATCGCTGTTAATAGCGTTCGAGCTGTGTTCTCTTCAAAATGGCTTTGGGTCATCAGTTCATATCGAAAGAGTCCATCTGCACTACGACGCTGCTGCTCGTACATAGCGAGTTCCGAAGTGAGAAAGATTTTCTTGTTTGGTGCGAAGCGAAGGTTAACAGGTCCGCCAGCATTGAAGCCGACAACTGAGGTCAGAGTTTCTGGAGCCAGTTGAACACCAGACTTCTCTTCCACTGACGCAAAAAGCTGCGAATAAAGTTGGTTTGTAGCCGCCTGATCTGCTTTAGCAGTCTTCCACGGCAGAAGTTTAGCGAGCCAATTCATTTGGAACAACCAGTGGGTTTCATCTACAAGGAGTGACGGTGACTTATTGAACCGAATTAGCCAATTCGACCCGTTTTTTTGTTGTCTAAATACGTGAACAGGATGAAGGATTTTCCGCGCGTGTCATGTGCTCCGAGTGCCTCTTTCGCTTTTTTCCAACGCCGTTTCTGGATCTGTCGCGTCAAATCGAATTGCAAAATACCCCCCTCCAATTTCATGATCAACAAGAGTTGCAACGCCTTTCACGGATACTTCAAGCGTGTCTTCTAAGGGGTGGAGGTCAAACGTTTCACCAGAAACACCGAAGGCATCATCTGAAAGTTTGATATTGAGGACCATGGTAGCGGCGATATTATTAGAAAGGGCGGTACCATTTTCAAGTGATACAACAAGTAGGGGAGAAATCAAAGACAATAGAAAGCGAAACGTTCCCAAACCTTGATTAACACGAAATCATTTCGGCTATCTTGTTCAAGAATAAAGATGAATACCATAATTGTTGCGGCGCTCCAGCACTATTATGCCCACGTACTCCATGAAATGATCGCTTCGCGCTTTGCTTCGGTCATCAGTGCGCAATTCTCTCGCTATTGACGCGATAGTTCGGCTCAAAAGGCATTCAACGTTTAAAAGTGTGAGTAGCGAAAGGTCAATTTGCAAGAAGCAGACTTGAAATGCAATCACTGACGACAATGGACTTGAAGCTGTTGAGCGGACGAATATAGTTCCGCTGCGAACAAGGGACGACAGAGTTGCGGAGGATCGAGCATGAAAGACTTCGGGTTCTCAGATTGTATGGGGCCGCAGCTGCGTGAATTCGTCGAGCAGCAACTCTTAATCGATCTATGCCACTATCTGTCGCCCGAGATGCACGTCAATCTTGCGGATTTTAGCTTCGATTGGAGCGATAGCTGTATCGAAGGGCACAGGGCAAGCTGGCTAGATGGAGCAATCGAAAACTTTAGTGGGATTGTGATACTTGATCCGAAAAAGAACGTGATTGTCGAAGGCTGGATGGATTTCGTCGAGACTGATACTGGCTTGGAAGTATTCTGGTGGTCTTTGCACGGTCGTTGTGTCAAAACGCGCAACAGGGCGAGGAACGAGGTGCCGAGCCACATTTGGGATCGGCTCAGCGATAGAATGTGCGGAAGTTGCATTAAGTCTGCCACTGAAACTGACAACTAATCATGATCTGTGGACAGCAGCTTCGCCCTGCTCATGTTCAACGCTATATTCTATTACAAGTTGGAGAATGTGTTGCTCTGCCCCGTCTATGGCCCAATCTGTTGATTGCCGCTGAGAACTGACCCAGTTTGGGCGGATATTTCCATTTAGAATTGACCCATGTTTGAACCTTCCCTCGTTTGTTTTTCAGCGAGGGCTATGGAGTGATCGACATGGCATTATTGAGCGTTATCCGCCGGTGGCATTACCGGGACGAACTATCGATCCGCGAGATTGCCCGACGAACGGGCCTATCGCGGAACACCATCCGCAAGTATCTGCGTCTCAATGGCGTTGAACCAAAATTTCAGGTTCCGGACAGGCCAAGCAAACTCGACCCATTTTCTGACCGACTGACCACGTGGTTAAAGTCGGAAGATCGCAAACCTCGCAAACAAAAGCGCACGGTGAAGCAGATGCACGCTGACCTTGTCGCTCTGGGCTATGAGGGATCATACAGTCGCGTTGCCACCTTTGCCCGCGAGTGGAAGGCCGATCTTCATATGCACAACCAGACATCGGGTCGAGGTACGTTTGTCCCTTTGAGCTTTGAGCCTGGCGAAGCATTTCAATTCGACTGGTCAGAAGACTGGGCAATTATCGGCAGTGAACGGACAAAGCTTCAAGTCGCCCATACGAAGCTAAGTTATTCCAGAGCTTTTATCATTCGTGCTTATCTCACACAGTCCCATGAGATGCTGTTTGACGCTCACAACCATGCATTCCGTGTGCTTGGTGGCGTTCCACGGCGTGGCATTTATGACAATATGCGTACAGCCATCGATAAGGTCGGTCGAGGCAAAGAACGGGACGTCAATATTCGCTTTCAAGCCATGGCCAGCCATTATTTGTTTGAACCAGACTTCTGCAATCCTGCATCGGGTTGGGAGAAGGGACAGATTGAGAAGAATGTTCAGGATTCTCGGCATCGGTTCTTTCAACCAGCTCCACGATTTGCTTCACTGAATGAATTGAACGACTGGCTGGAGGAACGTTGCAGGTTTTTCTGGGCAACGACACAGCATGGCAAAATGCGCGGCAGCATAGCCGATCTTTGGATGGAGGAAGCTCAGGCTCTCATGCCCGTTTCCCGACCTTTTGATGGCTTTGTCGAATATACCAAGCGCGTATCACCGACCTGCCTCGTTCACTTTGATCGTACGCGTTATAGTGTTCCAGCATCCTTTGCCAATCGTCCAGTAAGCCTGCGTGTCTATCCTGATCTTGTCGTGGTCGCTGCCGAAGGGCAGATCATTTGCGAGCATTCACGCATCTTCAATCGCTCTCACGAAGCACCAGGTCACACTGTCTATGAGTGGCGGCACTATTTGTCGGTCGTTCAACGAAAGCCCGGTGCATTGCGCAATGGCGCTCCTTTCACGGAGCTTCCTGAAGCGTTTCGCACACTCCAGTTTCATCTGTTGAAGAAGCCGGGCGGCGATAGGGAAATGGTCGATATCCTTTCCCTCGTCTTACAGCATGATGAACAGGCCGTACTTATGGCAGTCGATATGGCACTGAAGTCGGGAGTGCCGACAAAGACCCATATCCTCAATTTGCTTCACCGTTTGGTCGACGGCAAATCTCTCATTCCACCCCCGATTAATGCGCCGCAGGCACTTACCCTTAACAATGAACCCAAGGCCAACGTCGCACGCTATGACACCTTGAGAAAGGCGGAGGCTCGTCATGCGTCATAATCCAGCGAGTGGTGCTATCGTTATCATGCTGCGGCAATTAAAGATGCATGGCATGGCACAAGCAGTTGGTGAACTCACCGAACAAGGGTCACCAGCATTCGAGGCAGCTATTCCAGTTCTTTCTCAGCTGCTAAAAGCCGAAACGGCGGAGCGTGAAGTCAGATCAGTTGCCTATCAGCTCAAAACTGCACGCTTTCCAGCCTACCGTGATCTGAACGGCTTTGACTTCGATAGCAGTGAGATAAACGAGGCATTGGTCCAGCAGCTGCATCGCTGTGACTTTCTCAATGATGCAAACAACATCGTTCTGGTTGGTGGACCCGGCACGGGTAAAACTCATATCGCCACCGCTATTGGAGTACAGGCGATCGAGCACCACCACAAACGTGTCCGGTTCTTCTCAACCGTTGAACTTGTGAATGCACTTGAACAGGAAAAAATCCAGGGCAAATCGGGGCAGATCGCCAACCGACTCATTTATTCCGATCTCGTCATTCTTGATGAACTCGGATATCTGCCATTCAGCGCATCAGGTGGCGCACTTCTATTCCATCTGCTCAGCAAACTTTACGAGCGCACGAGCGTCATAATCACCACCAATCTCAGCTTCAGTGAATGGGCAAGCGTGTTTGGTGATGCCAAAATGACGACCGCATTGCTCGACAGGCTCACTCATCACTGCCACATCCTTGAAACCGGAAATGATAGCTTTCGGTTCAAAAACAGTTCCGCACAAGAAACAAAACGACCAAAGGAAAACACGAAACTTGACCGCGAATAAAAACCCGAACAATAATTAAAAGGCGGGTCAGTTCTCGGTGGAAATTCCGGGTCAGTTCTCAGCGGCAATCAACATTCGGAGGTCCCGATGCCCCAGACAAGCTACAAGATCAGCGAAGCCCGCAAGAATTTCGCCGAAGTCCTCGATCGCGCCAACCAGGGCGAAGAGATCGTCATCATGCGTGGCAACGAAGTTTACGCCCGCATCGGTCCAGCAGCGGACGGTGGCAAGCGCCCTTTTGGCCTGTTGCGCCATCGTGGCCTGCCCGACAACCTGTTCGATACAGTTGATGCAGAGCAGGCGGCGATCGATGCCGGAGACTGGAATGATGATACCGGCGTCTGGCAAGGCAAATCCAACAATAGCGAAAACACGCAATGAAAATCCTGCTCGACAGCCACGCCGTCTACTGGTGGACAATCGGTAGTGATCGCCTGTCCACGAAGGCACGATCGCTGATCGAGGAAAAGGCAAATGCTATCCTCGTCAGTGCGATCACGTTCTATGAGCTGGACAACGAGATGCGCCTGAACAAGCTTGATCTCAAGCCCCAGGAACTGCGGGCAGCCGTCACGGAAAGCGGCCTGCAAACACTAGCCATCACCGATCTGCATGCCGAACTTGCAGCAAATTTTGATTGGGAACATCGCGATCCGTGGGACCGGATTCTTGCCGCTCAGGCGCGGCTTGAGCACTGCACTTTTATCTCGACGGATCTGGCGTTCGACGCGATTCTGCATGAGCGCGTCTGGTAAGGGCAGTGGCGGTGAAGGTATTCGTGGACATTGCCGAGGCGGCGGAGCGATTTGACGAACTGATTGACTTCGTTTTGCGCGATGACGAGGTTGTCATCTGTCGAGCTGGCGATCCTATTGCCGCGATCGTGCCAATTTCGCAAAACGGCCAGGGCACATGGGATGAAGTCTGGGCGCTGGCGCTTAAGGGAAGGCCTGCAAACACGCACCAGACTTCGAACCACGATGAACTATATGACGAGAACGGACTGCCGAAATGAGCAGCTCGTCGTCAGGTTCGATTGAAAAACGCACCGAGACTTTAGATACGATAGCGGCTGTTCTGCCGCTGAACCGCCGCGACATGCTTGCTGGTATTCTGACCGATCAGGACGTCGAGACGCTACGCCATCTGGTCAATGAAGGCACGGGCGAAAACACGCTCCGCGCGCTGACCTCGGATCTGGCCTATCTCGAAGCCTGGTCGATGGCCGCAACCGGCACCCCCCTTCCCTTCCCGGCGCCCGAAGCCCTGTTGCTGAAATTCGTCGCCCATCATCTGTGGCAACCGCAGCAGCGCGAGATCGAGCCGGATCACGGCATGCCGGCAGGCGTAGAAGAAGAATTGCGCCAGCAAGGCTTTCTGCGTGTATCCGGACCGCATGCGCCGGCAACCGTGCGTAGGCGGCTTGCTAATTGGTCGACGCTGACACGCTGGCGCGGTCTGGAGGGTTCGTTTTCGTCGCTGGCCGTTAAATCCGCCCTCCGGCTTGCCGTTCGAGCCGTTAACCGGCCGCGAAGCCGCAAGAGCGCTAGCGCCATCACCGGCGACATTTTGAGCAAACTGCTTGCAACGTGTTCGGGCGATGATCTGACCGCGCTCCGCGACCAAGCAATCCTGATGGTGGCCTTTGCCTCGGGCGGTCGCCGTCGCAGCGAAATAGCAGGCTTGCGAACGGAACAACTCGTCAAACAGCCGCCTGTCGCCGATGAGGACGGCTCCGCCCTCCCCTCGCTTGGCATCCATCTCGGTCACACCAAAACCAGTGGCGGCGATCAGGACGAGATCGTTTATCTGACCGGTCGTCCCGTCGAAGCCCTCACCCGTTGGCTGGAAGCGGCCAAGATCGACAAGGGCAGCGTGTTTCGAAAAGTCGATCGCTGGGGCAATGTTTCCGTACGGGCGCTTGAACCCAGCGCTGTCAATAGGATCGTCAAGCAACGCGCACAAATGGCTGGCCTGGATGCAAGGGAATTCTCTGCGCACGGTCTGCGCTCCGGCTATCTTACCGAAGCGGCCAATCGCGGCATTCCGCTCCCCGAAGCCATGGAACAATCACGCCATCGCTCGGTGCAGCAAGCATCCGACTATTACAACAACGCCAAACGGCGCAGCGGACGAGCGTCAAGGTTGCTTTGAAATCCAGCCCAGATGTCAGAAATCGGGGTTAAGAGGCGACCATCCGCACGCGGGCTCGACCACGTGATTGCTGTCATTCTACAATTTGGCGCCATCGCCATCGTTCTTGATAACTCTTTGCTTTTTGAACGAAGAGCTCAGGCCTTGGATTCCGTGGGTTCATACGCAACTGGCCCAAAGAAAGATCGTCCATGCCATCGGTCGCATAAACTTCAAGGGTCTGAACGTTAATCCCGACACAGGTGCCAGAGATGAGATAAAGATCGATGCCAGAACGCGTTGATTGGAGGGGCGGATACTCACCCCCAAAGCGCTTACTGTACCAGAGGTGCACTCTTGCTTGATTGCGAACTTCAACGTGAATTGGCAGGTCCGCTACCGCTTCCGATACACTTCGAATGACGCGATCTTCGGCCTCCCAAGTCAAGTCGTCATCGTCGTAGTAGAAGATGTCATAATCTTTGATTCCCCAGTCAGGGTCCCGGCCAGACATCAGGTTCCATACAGTTTGGAACAAACAACCCGCAGTCAGATAGCATTGTCCCAGTTTCAAGCTGGCAAGACGACGAAGCAACTCCCTGTTGAAAGGGTTGCTTAGCACGCTAGTATAGAAATTTTGTTCGTCCATGAGTTTACATGGACCACGAACGGAAGGTTTTCGTCAATTGGACGTTGACGACAATTGTCTGCGTTGCGATGGACTGAAAACTATAACCGTTTCCGACCCCATCTCGGTCGGAACTGCGGCTTTGGTGTTTGGACAGTGACGGCATTCCTGTCGTGGAGCATTCTGTTCCTATATCCACTGTAGCGACGTTCGGCTCTCTGGCTTGGCGTTGGTGATATACTGGTAACTAGACCTACGGCGGTCACGCTTAGTCATCGTGCAGCCTGACATCTCGCGCTGCGGCACAGTCAAATTTATTGAGGAGTTTCACGCAGATGGATGCCACAGTCTCCTGCAGAACCCTTACGCCATCAACGAGCCAGGCAAGTTCTTCACCGGTGATTTTGTAATCTTGTGAATACCGGGCACCTATATAAGCCCGATCAAGGTGGTCAAAACAGCGTTTCGCAAAATGGCTATTGTCGGACCAGACTTCCATTAGTTGAGGCGCAATTTGCTCCGCATGGGATCGCAGGAAAGCAAGTCTATGGGATTTGAGATTATAGTTTGTTTGGACATGTAATATGCAATGATAAAGCCTCTCTACTGTCTGATGCAGATCAAAGGCCGCTTCTCTATAAAATCCACGCTCTAAGGCCTCTCTTGCAAGTTCGAAGCGATGTCCGGCGCTAGAGAACCAGTGGTCGAAGTTTCGATGCATTTCAATCCTGATGTTCTCAGGGTCCGGCGGTAATGGGTCCACGAGAAAAGATCCATGGGCTTCGTAGAGCATGATCCCTTTGCGGACGATATCACCGAAGAAAGGTGAGCCGTTAGCGAGTTGATCATTGATGTCCATGATGGAATGAACAATGAAATTGACGCGTGTGAACAGATGTCCGGTGACTGTCAGTTCGCACAGAAGCCGTTCTCGGGCCCGCTTCCAGATACGCGGACGAACAAAACAATCAGAGTTGACAATAATGAGCAGATTAAGATCGGCGTGCAAGTTGCTTTCTGAGCGGGCCCGCGGGCTTTCGCGGTGCTCGACTTTTGCATCGCCACCGCTTACAGGAGGACCCAAAAGAACCAGTTTGAGAATACGCCCCCCTTTCTTTTTTTCCGACAGCTTGTCCTTCTGTGCATCTTCAAATTCGTCAAAAAGAATCCGTATGACGCGTCTCAGTTCAAGGCATCTATTGCGGCCAAGGTGATGTAGCCGTTCAAAGAATGTGTCATGAGAAGCAGCTTCCAATTCAAGCCTGCGACGAGTGCTTTTCATGACGGTGCACCACTGGCTTGGTACTGTTTTAACCGAATAATGTCATTGAGTGCCGAGCGAATTTGAGGCCATGGGAACTCTGAACAATCGTCCCAGACGCTGCCTTCGCGCAACGCAGCGTCCAGCTTGGCTTCGACGCCAGCCAGCGATGTTGATGAAGTGGTGGCCATGATGTCGAGAATATTCGCCGCCCGGTCGGCAGCTTCGTGTTCGGCTTTCACCGTGGCTGAATAGCCTATTGCCCGATCAGCTTCGTCCCACCGCAACTGATTTGCTGCAAACTCGGTTTCCGCTCTTGAGCAAGCTGCTCTTTCATTGGGAACACCGTCGAATATTTCGCGGATAGCTGTGAGTGAATATGCGGTTACCCATTCGCCATCCGACAGTTCAATTTTTGCACAGGGATAGTCAAGCGTTTCAGCGAGCTGCTGCTCGAGAGATTGTGCCTTGCGGACATGGCTTTCCATCAAAAGGTGAGTTTCTTGCCATTGGCGCCAGAGCGCCAGCACCGGGTCGGACGATCCTTCAATCTCAATTGTATCGTTCGCAAAGGCATCGAAGGTTAATGCTCCGAGCGCAATTGCAGTTCCCGTTAATATTTTCCTGCGGGTGACGAAAGGCAAAGTCGTGCTATTGTCAGAATCAGCCATGACCTGAGCTCCCAAAAGCTTGGTTGTGGTTAGTAGGTCGGACTGTGACAGCAGTTCGGCCTACGTTCGCACGTGCATTGCACGTACAATCGATCATGCCCCTGAAAAACCAATCCGTCAAGTCAGGTGAAACAATGACAAAAAAGCCATTTACGACCCGTCTTGATCCTGAGGTGCTTGAATTGGCGCAACAACTTGCCAAGTCGGAAAGACGGTCGATAACGGCGATCATCGAATTGGCCTTGATGGAATACGCTCAGAACCACCCGCTCCAAGATTCAGGACGAGATCGATCGATGGCTGGTCATTAGCTAGAATTGATTTTGAAAGACCGCGCGTAGACCGGCAAAAGTGGACGAAACTTTGGTGGAAGTCTTGATGCAGCCGTTGGATAAAAAGTTTATCGCTCCCGGCTGCTCTGGTTCGTTGATCGTTCGCGTGGCGCTGGGGTGGGGTGGGGTACGCGTGACCTTGCGAGAAATGCGAATGTATCCCCCGATAGCATTGCGCGATTGGAACGAGGCGAGCATTTAAAATCTTCGACCATCGATGATATCCGACAAACCTTCCAATCTGCTAGTATCGAGTTTATTTCCAAGGAAAACGGAGTAGACGTTCTGCTGCATGGAGAGGGCCGGTAATCCCCCCAGGATGTACTATGCGATTCACACAATTCCCGCTGATATTCGTGCACCGTATTTGATCTCATAATAACGCCTGAGGCCGCGTGAGAGCGTTGCGGGGCCAGGCTTGCCGTAGTAGCCGGTCCAAGCTCCAAGCCTTGCGATGATCCAAGTGGCAAAAGCCAACGTGTCCGGCGGATGAGGATTTTTCTGGCGTGCGGTTGGAGCCTCGCCTTCGTAGTCCTTACAGATTGCGAGAAGCAAAGGCCTGTCATCAGGATCAAAGGCATCGACGAGTGCCTGACCGGAAGGATTGTCGCGGGCGCGCAGCATCTGGGTGACCGTCACTGCAGCAATGGCTGCAAGGGCAGCGAAATTCATGAAGACCTTCGGGTCACTCATCCTGGCATTCTCTATCTTGAACCCCGCCGACTTCAGGGTGCGGAAATATTCTTCGATCAGCCAGCGCTTGCGGTAAAAATCCAGCATCAGATGGGCCATGCAAAAGTCTTCAACCTCATGGCTGGTGAGCAAGCGCCAGTGGATGGGCTCTGCACCATTCGGGGGATCAATTTCACAGATATCAACCAGATTAAGTTTGACCATCTCAGGCAAGCGTTTGAGGTCAAGGCTTGGCATGCCGCGTTCCGGTCTCTTGATCGTCACGGGGCCGAAGCGCAGCGCCAGACGCGCCTCTCGGATTGGCCTGCCAGGACTGGCGGGGATCGTGACATTTATGCGTTCAGCTTCCGGCAAACGGGAAGCATATCCAAACAACTTCTCGCCGTTAACAAGGTTGCGGTTGGCACTGGCTCGGATCAGCACCTGCACATTCTCAGGCTTCAGTGCAAAATCCTCATAAAGATCGCTTTCCCTGTCTGAAACGACCGTGATGCGCAAAGCCTTGGCCAAAACCTCGCTGGCCCGCCTTGCGCCATTGAGCCATTTCTGGGATTCCTTTTGCTCCAGGGGCCTGCGTGCGTGATGCAAGTCATTTCGTTTACCGCGGTTCCACACCGCAATGTCGGCGAGACCCACCAACTCACCACTCATTGCATCGACCGCCAGCACAGGATGCAGCAGAACTCCGCCCAGAAAGCCACCACGACCGACTGGCCCAAAACCCGCCTTGCGCAACTTCGGCCCGCCCAACACAATCTCGCTGGTGTCCTGGATGGCCAGAATATCGCGGCCTGCGACACGCTCCCCAGTTCTATTGCCTGCCGCTTCGCTCAAAGCTGCAACTGTCACCGAGGGATTGCGTAAAAATCGCCCAAAGCCAACCTCGCCGCGCCGCTGGCCTTTAGCAAGCTCATGAATACATGAGCCTGGCCGAGCCACCAACGCCTCATGGCACCACGTCCCCTTTTTTCTAGCCGCAGATCGCCAAATCTGCCGACTGAAAACCGCTTCAATTCAATACCGTTGATGCCTACCTCAACCTCCTGAGCAAATCAGCACTCAGTGAATCAGTCTTTTACAAGAAATGCTAGTTGCTCAGAGATGTGTGCATTAGATAGGTTAAAAATGGGCGGATTACCAGAAGTTGACGATCCATCGTCTTTGAGCTTCTTTAATATATGCGTTTATTTTCGAGCGCATTGATGAATAGTTGCCAATACAAAATTTTTCAAACTATAAAGATGCAACGCAGTGGCTTGCTGCGTCTCAGGGGGCAATGATGGCGCGACAATTCTCCAACACTAGATCTTTTGAAACGTGTTTTTCAGCCCTGAAACGTTCATCCTGGCTTTCTCCTGTTTCTAGTCATCAGCTTTTGCGTATAGACCCGCCGAAAAAGTCGCGGTTTGTCATGCTCTTCAGCACAGTTGCACTGCTTTTCTTCTCGTCAGTTCCTGCTGCCTATTCTCAAACAACATCGACGTGGACGGGAAATGCGGATAACGCCTGGACAAACAACGGCAACTGGTCGGGAGGCATTTCTCCCGGGAGCAGTGATAGAGTATCGATAGAGACCCCGGTCGCGCTGAACCGTCAGCCGCACATTGAGACCGGCGTTGCGGCGCTGGCCGATAGCATTTATCTCGACCAGGGCAATAGTCTGACAGTCCGCGATGGCGGCAGTCTGATCACTAGTGACCTGATAAGCATTGGTGGCGCGACCAATGTGCCATCCTCTACAAGTTTATTGCAGGTTGTGTCAGGCGGTACGGTGGGAACAGACCGGCTGTTTATAGGTGATGGACTAAACAAGGGGGTGGCTCTCGTCACCGGAGTGGGCTCTACATTATCAGTTAATCTTTCGACGCCAATCGGCAGATTTGTCGTGGGGGCATGGGGAGACGGCGAAATTGGTGTGGCGAATCGCGGCGTACTATCCGTTAGCGGTGCCGGCCTTATTGAATTGGGTAATGATTATAATGGCCGTTCAGCAACAGGCACACTGCGTATCGGTGATACCGGTTCAGCTGGCACGGTTTCAGCGCAGGAAATCCGCTTCAACACATCGACCTCTCAGATCATCGCCAACTTTACGGATAGTTCAACCCTTAGCGCGAAGATTACAGGCTTTGGGTCGGTTATCAAGGATGGCGTCGGTACGCTGACACTGACGGGTAGCAGCAACTATACTGGCGGAACGGTCATTTCAGATGGAACTGTTTCCGTCAATCAGGGATCAGCTGTCATTGATGCACTGGGTACGGGCCTGATCACGCTGAACGGAGGACGGTTACACTCTGCTATGGGAAGTTCCACACTCAACAGCTATCTCGTTTCTGCCGGAACAACGGGCACGATCAGTACTGCAACAGGCACCGAACTCTGGCTCAATGGCGGATCGGGTCAAAGCTTTTCGCTGCAGGGCGATCTGATGATCGGAGCGAGTGACGGAGCAGGCGACGTTATCATGGACGTCATCGGTACAAATGCAGCTGGCAATTCGTCTATTACAGTTGCATATGGCCGCCTTGTTGATGGAAATGGGTCGTTGGGAAACCTCACGGGCTTCGCAGGGGCGACGCGTGTTGCTGTCGGTGCAACCATTGATTTCTCCGGCCATGGCGGCACAATTCGTAACTTGCAGGACGCAACGCCCGGAAATGGTGGCACGGTGTCATGGTCCAACGATCCTCTGACTGTAAATGGCGGCAGTTTCTCGGGCCAATTCGTAAATTCCCGAGGTGGCGAACTCGTCAAAGGGAGCACGGATACTCTCCTGCTCAATGGCGACAATTCAGGTTTTAGTGGTACGACGACAATTGAAGAAGGCAAACTGATCGTTGGTGATGCGAACCACAGCAGCGCTATGCTGGGCGGCACCATCTCCGTTTTATCCGGTGCCACACTTGGCGGTTATGGCTCAGTTGGAGCGACGACGGTTCAATCTGGCGGTATATTATCGCCGGGCAATTCCATTGGCGCGCTCACAGTCGATGGCAATCTGACGCTTAAGGCTGGTTCAGTCCTGGAAATCGAAATAGCCAGCAACGGCAACTCCGATCGCGTCGATGTGTCGGGAACTGCTACAGTTTCCGGTAGCAATGTCTCGGTCACGACCATCGATCTAGAATCCAGTTACCAGAATGGCCAACTCTATCATTTCCTGACGGCCGGCGGCGGCATCAGTGGTGAGTTTGCAGGCGTTGTGTCGAACTCAGCTTTTCTCGATATGAGCCTTGCCTATGGTGAGACGGCGGCAGATCTCAAAATCTGTCTGAAAACCGGTTGCCCCAAGCCTGTTGACCCGGAAATCCCAGGTCCCGGCACGCCTGAACCTGAAAAGCCCTCACCTGCCCTCTTTACGACAGTAGCTCAGACCCGCAATCAATATGCGACGGCCGGAGGACTGGATAGTCTGGCACAGACGGGTTCGCCACTTGCGCTCTATAACAGCCTGTTGATGCTGTCGGCCGATGAGGCGCGTAAAGCCTTCGACGGGCTTTCCGGTGAGGCTTACGCCTCCGCCAAAGGCGTTATAATCAACGACAGCCAGTTTATCCGCAATGCAGCCCTTGGCCGTCTGCAGCAGGCGTTTGGCGGTGCTCCGGCGAGCGCGATCAATGCCTCATCTTATGCCGGATCGCAAAAGGATGCTTCGGCTTCAGCCTTATCAATCGACACCGTTGCTCCAGGCAGCATTGCTGCGGTGCAAAATCTCTATACCGCCTGGGGCTATGCCTATGGCGCATGGACCAGACAAGATGACAATAGCAATGCCGGCAGCGTGAAATCGTCGGTCGGCGGCTTTGTCACCGGTATCGATGGCACCATCCTCGATACATGGCGTCTCGGACTTCTGGCTGGCTACAGCCATTCCAGTTTCGATATGAACGATCGTGCCTCATCGGGTAGCAGTGATAATTATACGCTCGGTGGCTATACGGGAACCGAATGGACGCTCAACAATGGCCATGCCTTGGCATTCAGGTCCGGTCTTGCCTATACATGGCATGATATCGACATGAACCGTTCTGTCGCCTTCCCCGGCTTTGCCGATAATCTGACCGGTGATTATGATGCGGGGAGTTTTCAGGTCTTTGGCGAACTTGGTTATAAGATCCACTACGGCAAAGCCCTCTTCGAACCTTATGCGGGGCTTGCCTATTTGCGGCTCAAGACCGATGGATTTGATGAAAAGGGCCAGACCGCTGCAGCCCTTTCGGTTCAATCCGGCACCATGGATACCAGCTTCTCGACGCTTGGACTTCGTGCATCGACAGAGTTCATTCTGGGCAGCATCACGGCAACGGCACGAACCGATATTGGCTGGCGACACGCCTATGGCGACATCACGCCTGTTTCCACTGCAAGCTTCAGCGGCTCCGATGCCTTCACAGTCTACGGTCTTCCGATTGCGGAAGATTCAGCTCTCATTGAAGCAGGACTTAACTTCAAGCTGACCGAAGACGCCACACTCGGCCTCTCCTATAATGGCCAGTTTGCATCAAGAGCTAAACAGAACGGCTTGAATGCAAAGCTAAGTGTGGGATTCTAGCTTCTGGCACGCAAGCTTCTGAACGCCAGAAGTATGGCCCGAAGCAGTTGTTATGAGCTGATGTGCTTGCATCTGAAGCAGGATGGGAAGCAGACCGCCGACTTTTCATGCTGAGGGTCCGCTAAGCGGACCGCCTTAACAAGGCAACGGTGAGAACCTCGGATAGTCAATGTACCCCTCTGGACCTTCGCCGTAGAACGTATCCTTGTTCGGTATGTTCAGGGGTAGGCCCTGCAGAAGGCGTTCTGCGAGGTCGGGAGTGGCGATGTAGTCGCGCCCAAATGCCAGCGCGTCGGCAATGCCGGCTTCTATAAACCGCTCGCCGTCTTCCTGGGACATAAGTTCGTTGGCAATGACCGGGCCACCAAATCGGCGCTTGATCTCGCCGAGCAAACTGTCTTCGGCTTCGATCTCACGGACAAAAATGAACGCGAGCTTCCGCTTCGCTAGTTCGTCGGCGACGTGACCGAAGATCGCGCCGGGATTGCTGTCGCCCATGTCGTGTTCCTCGCCACGAGGCCGGAGATGCACTCCCACACGATCAGCACCCCACACCTCGATCACTGCATCCACGATTTCGAGGAGGAACCTAGCGCGGTTCTCTACCGAGCCGCCATATCGATCGGTTCGTTTGTTGGTTTTGTCCTGCAAAAACTGGTCGATGAGATAGCCATTGGCCGCATGCAGTTCGACCCCGTCGAATCCAGCCACCTTCGCCTGCTCGGCGCCCCGGCGAAAATCATCGACAATTCCAGCAATTTGTAGGGTTTCCAGTGCACGTGGCACCGGATATGATCGCTTCGGCCGTAGCGACGAGACATGCCCAGTCGCAGGGATCGCACTGGGTGCTACCGGAAGTTCGCCGTCGAGGAGTTCGGGGTCGGAGATGCGGCCAACGTGCCACAGCTGCAGAAACATGCGGCCACCGGCTTCGTGGACCGCTTGGGTGACGTGTTTCCACCCCTCCACCTGTGCACCGTTCCAAATGCCGGGTGTGCCCCAATAGCCGACGCCTTGAGGAGACACGGAGGTCGCTTCGCTCAGGATCAAACCGGCTCCAGCTCGCTGCCGATAGTATTCCGCCATCATGGCGTTCGGAACGCGCTCGACGCCAGCGCGCTTGCGGGTGAGCGGTGCCATGATGATGCGGTTGGGCAGCTCGAGGGCGCCAATCTTCAACGGATCGAACAAACGGGACATCTGCAACTCCTTTGGACGGAGAGCAGATATAACCGCGCGCAAACATGGCGACAATTGCGCTTTTATTCGCCAAATCGTATACTTGAGGATGTCAATCGAGGCGCGTAGGATGGCTATCACAAACACTTTCGCTGGCGTCGAAGTCTTTCTCAGCGCGGTAAGATCCGGGTCGTTCACTGCGGCTGCCGCTCGGTTTGGTATTACCAAGTCAGCGGCCGCCAAATCGGTGGCGCAACTCGAAAGCCGGCTTGGCGTCAAGCTGCTGCATAGGACGACACGGCGGCTGTCACTGACACCGGAGGGCGCGGCTTATCTCGAGCAAGCCGAGGCCGCACTTGATCAGCTACGTTCGGCGGAGGACGCTGCCCGCTCGAAGGCAAGTACGGTGCGGGGTATACTCCGTGTAGATATGCCGGCGGCATTTGGTCGTCTGGTCGCCATGCCGGTCTTGCTTGATATCCTCAGGGCACACCCCGATCTACGCCTGGCAGCGAGCTTTTCGGACCGAATCATCGATCCGGTGGAGGAAGGAGTGGATCTGTGCCTTCGGTTCGGCGAGCTGCCGGACCGCGCCGACATCGCTGCCCGCCCCCTAGGAACACAACGCTTGCTTCTTTGTGCAGCGCCCAGCTATCTGGAAGCGCACGGGGTGCCGGTGAACCAGAATGACCTGCATCGTCACGCCTGTATTTTGGGAAGCCAGCCTGAGCGACCAACTTCCTGGCGCTTTCTCGACGAGGAGAACCGTATCCTGTCTTTTGACCCGCCTGCAACCTACCAAGCCAGCGATGGCGAGGTTATCATCGCAATGGCAACAGCAGGCTTTGGTTTGTGTCAAATGCCGCAGTCACTTGTTCAGTCTTGCATCGATAGGGGTGAGCTGGTCGTGGTGCTACCGGATCGTTGCCGTGTGCGGTCTCCGTTCAATGCGGTTTGGCCAGCAACCCGCACCATGCTGCCGAGGGTCCGTGTTGTAGTGGACGAACTCGTTCGTCGAGCTGGCGCGGGAACTCTGTAGGGCCGGCACCATCGCCAATTGGATTCTGCTTCAAAAGCAACTGACAGCGAGCCCGAACGTCTCTATTTAAGATCGAAGGCTGCTGTCCGGCCGGCCCGAACACTTGCCGGGCGCCCACTTTATTGTCGCGGTGCAAAGACCAGCACAACAGCAATCAGAACTAACAGTGGACCCATCCATTTAAATTGCCGAACAAGATGGTTGAACCATTCCTGATGGCTGCTGAATTTGATGTGGCCAAAGCCGACCACACTCATCCATATGCCCGCAGCAAACATTATCACCTGATCAATGTATTGCACAACACGTCCTCCTCCCAGCGCGTTGAAGGTATCCATCACCGACCACCTTAAACGAGGCGAGTGCGATTTACATCTTCAGGTTAAACTGCAGATGGGCGGAGCAGTTCTTGACTATGCATCAGAACTCACGGTAGGGCACTCGCTCGCAAAACAGGCATTTTGTTGCCGATGGCTGCTTAGACTACAAACCCGCATTAACGGTTATCGGAGGATAGCCATCTCATACCACAAATTTGCCATCTCCTCAGCCGTTTGCTATATTGCTCTATGTTCAAAGAGGAAAAGGCAATGTCCGAACCACAGCTGTCTGTGCGTAGCACCAAAGCACGCGATCTCGCCCATTCTCTGGCCAAACGCACCGGTCAGCCGATCAACAAACTCGTCGAGCGGGCGTTGGAGCGCTATGATCAGGAATTGCGCCAGCAACAGGCGCTCACCCCCATGGACGCGCTGCTGGATTTGATGGCAGAAGGCCGGCGGGATGTACCAGAAAGCACGACCTCTGCACATGATGATCTTTATGATGAACACGGATTGCCGCGATGATCGCTATCGATACGTCGGTCATCTTGGCCATAGCCTTGCGCGAACCAGAAGCGGACCAATTCCAGCGGCTGGTGCGTCGTGAGGCATTGCTTATTGGTTGGCCAACGCTTTTGGAACTGCGCATGGTTCTCACAGGCAAGGGTTTTCTGAACGCTGCCGCCATTGTCGATCATCTTTCAGAACTACCCAATGTAACAGCCATTGCCTTCGATCAGGCGCATTATCGTGCTGCGGAAAGGGCCTTCGACCAGTTCGGAAAGGGCCGTCACCCCGCCGGTCTCAATATGGGCGACTGTTTTTCTTATGCTGTTGCCTCAATTGCCAAGGCAACGATTCTGTTCAAGGGACACAATTTCGGAAAAACCGATCTCAAGCTTCACGCTGAATCAGCGGCAGCACAACCATGACTGCAGACACCACCATCGAACGTCGCGCCGAAACACTCGACACAATTGCCGCTGTCCTGCCGATGCACCGTCGTGGTTTGCTGGCTGATGTTCTGTCCGATCGCGATGTTGAGACGGCTGCGGCATCTGGTCAATGAAGGCATGGGCGAAAACACCCTGCCCGCCCTGACCTCGGATTTGGCCTATCTAGAAGCCTGGGCAATCGCTGCAACCAGCAGTCCCCTCCCCTTTCCCGCGCCGGAAGCTCTGTTGCTGAAATTCGTCACCCATCCTCTGTGGCGACCACAGCAGCGCGAGATCGAGCCGGATCACGTCATGCCGAGCGACGTGGAAGTTGATTTGCGTCGGCAAGGCTTTCTGCGCGTCTCCGGACCCCATGCGCCGACAACCGTGCGTAGGCGACTTGCTAATTGGTCGACGCTCGCGCGGTCTTGAAGGTTCGTTTTGTCACCAGCCGTCAAATCGGCGATCTGCCTTGCGGTGCGCGCCATCAACCGACCGCAAAAGTGCTAGTGCCATCACAGGCGATATTCTAGCAAAACTCCCAACGTCCTGTGCTGCCGAGTATCTAACTGCCCTGCGCGACCAAGCAATCCAGATGGTGGCCTTTGCGTCTGGCGGGCGCCGGCGCAGCGAAAGTGCCAGCCTCAGAACGGAACAGCTTATCAGACAGCCGCCTCTCACCGATAAGCACGGCTCTCCTCTCTTGGCCTCCATATCGGATGTACCAAAACCACCGATCAGGACGAAATGGTTTACCTTACCGGGCGGCCTGTCGGAGCCCTCACCCGTTAGCTGGAAGCGGCACAGTCCCGCTATCGCTCCGTGCAGCAGGCATCTGACTACTATAACAATGCAAAACGGCGCAGCGGACGGGCGTCACGGTTGCTTTGAGTGCGTTTGCCGGAGATGGCGAAATCGGCGTTAATGGCCGGATTTTATCATACATTGATTGCGATACAGATCTAAAACATAACTGGTGTTCGGGAGAAGAATTTTTATCTATACAACACAAACCTCGGTTCGTGTTGCGACCTTCGTACCCGGTCGCAATCACCCCCTTTTCTGATAGGCTTAGGCCTTTCCTGCAAATGACTCCGACCACACAGGACTTAGCGATACCTTGACACTGAAACCACACCCCTCTCTCGGGAGATTGACGGAGGAATGCCGCGAGTGGCTGGAAAACGCGCGCAAGAAAGACTATGTGGAGCGATACACGTCTGCAGTTCAGGGTTTCTTGGATAAGCCTGGCGAGCTGAACCAAAAAGCAGGGTTGCAACTTCGCAGCCTTGCGCTTTTCTACGACGTGGCGAGCTGTGATGCTTTTCTACGTTCCGACATCCAGGAACTTACGTGCTTTGTTCAACAGGCCATTCAGTTGCGGTCCTTAGTCTTCCGCTGGGATGGCATGTATAGCGACATGCGCCAAGACTTGGGCAATTGGCCGACTGAGTTTTCCGACGGCATGAAGGCTGCTGGTCCATGTATGATCTCTTGGTGGGATCAAGCCAGCACATGCGCCCAGCTTTTCCTCGAAATGGCTGAGAAGGACCAAGTCATAAACACGACGCCCGGGATGCGCAGAATCAAGCGCGGGACCTCTGACGTCTACCTTTTGAGTATTTTCTCGGCTGAGTTTAAAATCCCTACGATCTTCGTCCCCCCATCGATGCTTATCCCTCCATATCAAGCTGTGCTCGACGCCTGGAACACCGATAATGAGGCACAGTTCCAAGCGGTTATGCAAACGGCGGCTGAGTTCCACATTTCTCGAAGCAGAGACAATACGGACAAGATCAGGTTCGAGTTCGACGCCACAATCGACCGTGTCTTTCCAGCAGAGCTTCTTGTCATCCAAGCTCTACGGCGTAGGCACAAACTCCCTGAGTTCGATGCTGGTCACGCCCTGATCGATGAGCCTTGGAAGGTATTGCGCACTATTAAAACCGTTGCTTTCAACGAACTGGCCAAATCCTTAGAAGATAGATTACTCGTAGACTACCCGCGATTTCGCTAAGTACATTTCGGACGTCTGCCTTTGATAGCATCAAAAGGGTCAATGAAAACCAGCACATCAAGGTCTGTTGGACAGATTGCCTATAGCGACACGCCGACAGATAGCTGAGTTTGCTCAAGCTGCTCGATCATCCCGCGCGCGAACGCGCTTTTCTGCACGACCATGCTCGAGCTCCTGCCGGCTTCACGGTGATCAAGCGTTGCTGATTCTCGCCAGCCTTCGCCGCGACCTCGGTCTTTTCGCCTCAATAAGCAGATTGGCCGCCGACATCCGTTGCCAGGCTCTCGGGCTGTCGAACGCCATAGCCATACCCGGGCCTGCCTGGTGAATCCGCCATGACGAAGCTAGCGACACGTGGCTTGGCTGACAACGATAGTGTGGTCGGGAAGAACAAGGTACCAACCATGCCGACGACGACACCGCACTGCCGAATTTACAAAAGATTAGGCCGCAGCACGCTTTGAATAGTACTGTGCGCGTCTTCAATAGACAAATCCAGAAGTGGACCGTTGAACGTTTAAAACGCGCGGTGAACGCCTTGTAGTTGACAATCGCGAACACGCCAAGCTCCTCGATAACTCGCATCGGCGCTTTATTCCTGCAGATCGCATTACCAGAATCTTGGCAACCATCGTTCTTGCTTACCCCGAAATATCTTTACGCGGCGTTGCCGCGGAGTTCAACAACATGGGAGAAAAACGGCTATCCAATTTGTCATCAATGACGCTCGCAGCTACGGCCTGATACGCGATTGAATCGTTGGTAATCCACCTCTAGAAGATTTTTAATTAACGGACAGCCCGCCTCCTTTGACGGCCATAGCTTCGCCGCGTAACATTTGCGTGTCGTGATTACTTAGATTGCCGAAAAGGAGCTGGCCAACAGAAATTTGACCAGAGCGTATCTTCGTTGTTAAGGAGCGCATATAACCTCCTGCAGATTTAATTTCGCTCCCGCGCTGTAATATCCAAGCGATGAGAGCTGAAACGCGTTCCCTTCCCATAAGAGTAAACGCTTCGTGATAGGCACTGTCGGAAATACCTAAAAATGAGGCCACACCTCGGGTGGTGTCAACCAGATCGCGCCAGCAAACAATTCCTCGCACAGCATATTCTCGAATATCCGGGCAAGCCCTGAGAACCATGTCGAGCGAGAACTCTTCTGAAAATTGGGGCTTTTCATCGTGTGATGACGAACGGTGTTTTTGAACAAACGAAGATCTCAAATTACTCAAATTACATATAGAAGATTCAAAAGAGGATTCAGTTAGGGATTCCTTATAGTGCCGCTCAATGTGGTCATCACTGGCGCTTATTTCAGTATTATTTTCCAAAAGATTCAATGCTTTAGCCAGTTTTGTATGCAACGCTGACAAACTTTCCAAGGCCTCACTTAACTCAAGGCTGGTTGCGCGTCGCGGGAGCCGCTCGATGATTGCGCGGAACTGATCGTTGTCTGGTTGAAGGGATGAAGCATTGCCCTCCATTTCCGCTGCCATAAACAGTTGGGCGATTTCGCGACGCAGAAGAGTGATTTGCTCGCGCGTTCGTTTCAAAGCAAGCGCTTCAGCCTGAATTGATTGAGCAGCTTTTGCGATCTCATCGGCACGTTCAAGGAGTGGTTGGAAAGAAAAGCCAAACGCCTCCTCAACTTCTCCTGATCTATCCTTATAAGCGTATCTCTTGCCATTTGGACTGTCGCGACGCAGGATGAGCCCGGCGTTAACAAGCGCTGCGATATGCCGTCTTAATGTGGATTCCGGCATGCCGTGTGCACGCAAAGCCAATTGGCGATTGGAGGGAAATACTACTAGACCTGTTTTGTGGCTTATTTCGTTGCTGGGATAAAATGACAAAAGAGAACTCAGGACTGCCAGACAGCGATCATTCACGCCGAACTGCGCCTTGGCGATGCAAAGCTGCTTATAGACTGACCATCTGTTAATGGATGTGTTAACGGACTGGGTAATTGTCTTTGCCTGCATTTGCGCAAGCGACATCGTTCGCCCGCGGAACGCGGACGTTATTCTCTCCAGAATTTGCATTTTCCTTCACCTTTCAAAAGGCAAAAGAAATCCGCCCGTCAAAATGACGTCCAACACTCTTGACAGTGATTCATGGAAATGCGATTCTCGAAGCGACCAAACTTGAGGAAGGCTTCCATGACGGCAACGTTATCGGGGGCCTTTTTCTTTTGCTGTTAATCTCCACTCGATTGCGATTTTGTCTGCTTATACTCGATATAAAAACGATCCATATTGCTTGAAAGCCAGTCACTAAATGGACGTGCTTCCGTGCTGGAAAGTTCTATGGCAACGTTCTTCGGCTTTTGCTTCATCGACAAGCGTACGGCTCTGTCCTCAGACAACCATGACTTTTCAATTGCCGCTTTTGCCGACACCTTAGCGGCGGATCGCACGCTGTATTTCTTCAGATACTCATGGAGAGCATCAAATCTCTCCTCTTCTGGCAAAGCCATAAACCCATCTGAAGCGATGCGCGAAAGTGCGACATCAAGATGAGCTGGATTTAGGATTATTTGGCGAAGTGAGAGCCATTTGTCTCGACCAATCTTTTTTGACGCCCCCATCGCCATGATCATCGTCGAGGGCACAGTCTCAACGACACTTAGCATTTTCGACAACAGGGCATCATCGATGCCGATGGCCGACTTAACGATATCTTTGCTCATTCCGCTTGAGAGCAGATTTTGCGCAAAATAAGCTCGCTCGATGAATGATAAATTAGATCGCGCGGAGTTTTCCTGCCCTTGTGCGATCGCGGATGAAATATCATCGAGTTTCTTGACAACTGCTTTGACGCGAATGCCAAGATCCATAGCGGCGCGCGCACGGCGATGACCAAACACCACCATATAACGTTCGTCATTGTGAGGATTGGGACGAACGAGAATAGGTGTCGCCTGACCATGATCCTTAATGGCCTCTTTTAGAGCTTCAAATTCAATGTCATCCTCGGATAAACGATCAGAAGCGAAGGAGACATCTAAAAGATGAGGCTCTATCTCGACGATTGTTTCACCTTCCATCAGCCGCTTTGTATTCTCGGCCATTTCCTCTATGGAACGCACAACAGTTTTTGCAGGACCCGTCATACCATATCCGCTTTTCGGGGCCGGTTTATCGCTGTTGAGTGAAGCGAGATCCAGATTTGCAAATGGATTCTTACGCGACATTGGCAGCTACCTCCACGGTCATTTCGGATAACCATCTGAATAATAACAAGAAAAAAGAAGAAAGAACGGCTGACAAAAACATCATTTGCGCCCCCATGTCTGATGGATAAGATCGGCAACCTCTCCATTTGTGGCGTTCAGGCTTTCCATGGCACGCTCATAGGTGGAACGAACAAAGTCACTTTTTTCAACTTCGTAAAGGGTTTGCTTCTTTATCGAGGCGTCAGAAATGGCTGTTGACTTTAAAACATGGTTTTTAAGCATGTTTTGTGCAAACATGGATTGCATAAAGCCGACCATCTGGGCCTGAGGAATGTCAGTGGGTTCGAAACGGGTTATAAGATAGCGGAACCATTTGACTTTTATCTGTGCACCGGCATCTGCCACCGACGTCATTATGCCCCCCAGCATCTGAAGAAACTGAGACATCGACATAATATCGAGCATTTGGGGATGAATGGTGATCAAAATACCAGTTGACGCCATCAGAGCTGTAATCGTCAGATATCCCAGCTGCGGTGGACAATCGATGACCACCACGTCGTAATTGTCTTCGATTTCTTTCAATGCATTCACAATGCGTAAATGAAAAAGCCGCCCCTCTTCTCCTTTACGACCAGAGATCGCGAGAGGTACGTCGTATTCATACTCTTGCAAAAGCAGATTTGCTGGCACGATATCAAGGTTCGGGATATTGGTTGACTGGATGATCTCGGCAATTGGTTTCTTTTCATCGTCAAAGCGCAACGCTTCGTAAAGCGAAGCAATGTCATCCAGTTCGGGCTGGATTCCGAACAGTGATGTCAGAGATGCCTGCGGATCCAAGTCAATCGCCAGAACACGGTGGCCCGTCAATGCGAGGTATTGCGCCAGATGAGCGGATGTGGTCGTCTTACCGGAGCCACCTTTAAAGTTGACCACTGAAAGAACCTGCAGAGGTTCGCCTTTCTTGCGACGGGGAAGATATATGCGTTTATCCGACTTCTTGTTCTCTTCAAGGTGAGCTCGGAGTTCGAGCATTTGTTCTGCGGTATAATAGCGACGCCCTGAAACCACTTCGATTTCAGGGCCCTTGCCTTCGCTGTGCAGCTGTCGCAAATGTGATTGAGTCACACCTATAAGATCCGCCACTTCCGGGAGCTGGAACCGCCGGAGGCTCTTCCGCGCATCCGGGGGGTACTGTTGAGTCCGCAGCATGTTCAACGCGCTGGAGATCTTTGAACCTTGGCTCGCAATTTCGTGGTCAAACCGGCTTGTGTTGTGATCGTTCATTTTGTGAACTAAAGTCCTTGCTTGGGTCACTTTCGCAAAAAAGCGCGCGGCATTCATATTTTCGCAACTATAATTCCGATTCTGGCAGCACTGCAAGGAGTTTAAGGTTAATGAAAGGTTAATTGTTGGTGTTAGAAATAATGCCCTGATCCGAATCCAATTATTCTGTTTTGCTGCTTCGCCTGAATGTTTGCGTATCATCAGAACAATTGCCAAAATTGGAAGGTTTAGCGGTCGCTGCTAAGGCCCGATCACAACTTGCAAATAACCACCCTCGTTTGGCAATGAAAATCACACCGTGGTTGGCAAGATCAAGCAATTGCCGATTATCAGGACGCGAGGCTGCCTACTGCGTTCTAGTGGTTGCTCCAATACAGTGGAGTTCGGGAACAGGTTAGTGGCGGTCTGCGTTAGCTGTGACAGTTTAAATCTCCGCGACCTATGTATCATTGGAGCTGGGGCGAGGCGGCCGAATGAAAGTGAGTTTATGTTCGTCCATGCTAAACGCCAATTGATGTAGAAGCCCTTACTTCCTGTTTGAACTGGTGTAGGCATCCGCATCGCGTGCCCCAGCGCAATGCGTATTGAGGAAGCTCGAGTGCCGATGGCTGCCATGCATCAACTCGATACCCGTTTCGTAGCCTATGAGTGGGAATGTCGCTCGCCGCTTTTCCTACGCTCGTCTTAAAGTCACGATCTCGAACTTTGAAAAACCAAACTTGGGATGGAGGCTTGGCTTGGGCCAAATTAATTGGCGGGTTCACAAGATGAGAAATTGTTGTGGGTAGCAGCGTGACCTCATTGGCGCGATTATATATGGGGCACAAGCGTGCCTGGATAAACGTTCGAGGGTTCCTGTATTGTAGTGATGAAGGGCGGCATATGGATCGCGCGTTCTGAAGTTGTGTCGCTGCTTTAGGTTTACTTCAGTACACGGCGGTAAAACAGGTTCAGATCTGCTAAGGCATGGAAAAATAACGATTTTATCGCCAAAAGTACGGTTGACAAAAACAAGGCGTTTAGCCAGGAATTGACCTGGAGTTTTGCCAGCGGAATTCTATTTCTTTTGCTGCGAACATTATTTGCTTCGGTGCTATTCCGTGGTGAAACTTTTAGCACACTGTCGTGTTTAACCGAGAAGCCCCATAACGGCCTTTCAAATTAGAAGCCGAGAATGTGGGTTGTAGCTTTATATGCTATCAAGGAATCTAGTGTGGAGTTTACAACTATCGTTGATTATGGGAGCTCCCAGAAGAGAAGCAATCCTTTGGTGGCGACGTTTTAGCTTTGACGAGGGACGCATATCGACACCGATATTGGTAAGAAATGTCGCAACACCGGTTCGATGTCTTTTTAGGTTCAAATTTATCGGGGCGCAACGAAATCTCAAATTACATTTAAGAGATTTCGGTGTTCGTTAAGCATACCGAAAAACACGACATGGATACCTCAGACTTCAGAGCTCTATCAATGTTTAACGCTTGCGCGATCAAAAAGTCGCTCAATGGTCGCGGGGTTGGTGTTTACAATTGTTTTACTTTGGAAGTTCATCTGCCACTGGTCGTTTTGGTAAGATAACTACGATAATGAGAACGATCAGCGCATAAGTGGATGTGCACTTCGCGGTCAAGATCAATTTCTGAATAACTAACTGTCAGACGGGTCTTGAATTGGGCGAACGCGCCACTTGTTCTTTTCCTTGCCGCAGCTTTCATGCCCAATGGGCTTGCCAACTCGATAGAAATGACGGGTACTATGTCACTGTAATGCGAGACTATATTGGTGGCGGTCAAATGCGGGAGAGGCCTATAGACAAGCGGTTTCCGTTGAATTTAGCTATCCTGGCTGCGCCCGATGATCCATGCATTGCATATTATGTTAGCTATTCTTTCCGTAGATTGAGGGGCGGGCGAGTTATAGATCTCCGCTCACTTCGCCAGTCAACGCTGGTAAAAAGCGTTTGGAGCGCACGGGCTATATCCGACATCAGTTCGATGCTTGAAAACTTAAAAGTTGATCATGCAAACGCGACTGGCTGCGGGGACAATCGCAACAGTGAGGTGTTCACTATAAATGGTCACCCATGGCCACAAGTTAACTTTCAAGAAACGTCTGTCAGAGCTTAAGTGGTCGCTTGGAATAAGCTGGCAACGGCGGTGTGGGTGAAAACACGTATTATAGTATTTGCTAATAAGTTCTCGCAATGCTTTCTCGCAAAGAGCCCCCTACAGCTTAACAAATGCCGGCCTGATGATGTAATCTGTTTACAGTCCAGATGTTGCGTTTTGTCCCGAACTGGATCATATATAGGTGAAACATATCCCTGTTCGCTGATATTCGGCGCTTGCTTAGAATCCACAAAAATCATTGTTTTCAGTATAGTCACGGTGGCGAAACTTAACAGCTAGTTAAGTTTCGTAATGCTGAACAAGTGGTTAAAAATCAACGAAAACTGCCCATCAATTTCGGCCCACTGTCGATTAGCTATTGGGGTAAGCGGGGCATATCCGTTGGCGGTGCTATTTTACTGGGCAGTTGCGGCTGTTCTTGTAATCTATCAGAATCCGGCATGGCTTAGAAGAACCAGCGGATGATGGCGAGTAGGAAGAACCTCGGTGATTGGGATCGATATCGATAGTCTGGATGAAGCAACGCTGACGGCGCTGAACCGCCGGATCGTTGAGCGATTGCAGTTTCTCCATCAGCAAAAGACGGCTGCAGCCTTGCAGGCTTTTGCGATGATGAGGCCTGCAAGTTCTGGGGTGGCTGGCTGTTGATTGGGAATGCCAAGCCGATCACTAAGATAATGCCAGAAGGAAAGCCCGAGCTTCTTGCAGGTCTTCAGGAGGCCGAGCATGGTATCGCGGGCGCGACACGCCCATCCCGGCTCATGGTGCCGCCAGAGATCTTGCGTTTGGTGACGCAACTGCGCAGATCATTCTCGGGGGCATTGGTGTGCAACGGGATTTCGGGTCGTTCGAGAACTTTCAGCAATTCCTTTTTGCGGCGCAGTAAGCGTGTCAAAAGTTCATCCAGCTCGACGTAGCCGGTGCGGATCGTGAAGATCCGTTCAAAGCGCATGTTGAAGGCGGCGATCGAGGGCTTTTGCTTGAACCCTTTCAGCGCTTTGTAAAAGCTCCAGATGAGATCACGGATATTTTCCACCATTCGAACTTGCTGGGGCGTTTTCGACATCAGTTTTTGCAGCAGCCGCTCCGCGTGCACCCAGCACAGGGCATGGTCTCCCACCCGGAATTGCCCTGCATCGTCAGAGACAATGACCGTATTGCCCATAAGTCCGTGATATCGGATCGCACCCCACAGACCAGCTTCACCGAACATGCGGAGCGTATTGTTATCGAAGATGTCGACGCCATTTCTGAGCAGATGCTCAAGAAACGGTACCTGATTGGGAAAGTGCTGCGCTTTTCGGGGTCGTAAGCGGGCTATGATTGCAGGATCGACGTTACGGGCTTGCAAATAATCGAGTGCCCCATCACTGAGAACAGTGTCCTGATAATTGTCACGCAAAAGCGACAGGAAGTTCAGGCGAGATTTTGTTTTTGTGGTGCGAAAGACGCTAAAATTCGCGTTGCCGATATGAGTTGTATAGAAGTTATCGCTGGCATGGCGGGCGCCGGTGTCGTCGACCGTAACATAGGCGGCTGACACCAAACCGGTATGCAGAACCGCAGCATCCTCAGCGATAAAACCCTCCAGGTTCCTGGTCAGCATACGCACAACCTGTCGTTTCGAGATATCCACGCCGATATCGTTCAACAACGTCGATAGTCGTTCCATCGTCACCTGGCCCTGTGCGTGCAGCATTAAACAGAGCCGCCGCAAATTAGGTCCGTAGCCTCCGACGATTCCGGCAGGCAGCGGCGCAAGGATTGCTTTACCCTCCGGTGTCGCCCAGCATTCGCGCTGATAATGAATAACCTCAGCGCGCAAAACTACATCTCGCACGTAATAGCTTCTGTAGCCCTTAAAGCGTGACCCAGCCGGAGCATTGGCATGAAGAACAATGTCACGGTCAACGCGTTCAACATCCAGTTTCGGCCCACGTGGCTTCTTCTTGCTTGCCTGTTTATTCTGTGCCTTCGCGTCGGTTGCCTTATCCATACCCGACGCTTTGAACGGTGGCCGTGGTGGTAGGTTTTTCAGACGAGCAATCTCATCGCGAAGCAGTTGGTTCTCAACTTTAAGCCGGGTGTTTTCCAGACGGAACTCGGCATTCTCCTTACGGAGTACAGCATTCTCAGCTTCCAGCCTCTCAAGGCGAGCCTCTGCACGTTCTGCTTTCTCAACCAAACCCGTGACCAGACTGCGCAACGCGTTGAGTGAAAGCGTGTCAGCATGCTTGGGCGAGGGAAGCGTTCTCTTCGGCATACACACAGAGAATTATGAGTTGCCAAAATCAGGAATCCCGAACACCCAAAATGCCTATCCGAAACACGCGATATGCACAGGGTTTAATATTTCTGACTTGGTATCAGAAACACAAATTCGCCTCTCAATTTGCTCCGCTTACTGGCATTCATGATAGAGCGCGAGCCTATTCGCGCAAGAGAGCCGCAATTCTTTCGAGAATAAGCTCGCTGGCATCCAGAATATCGTTGGCGAGCGCCGCCTCGGCGGCATCTGCATCACGTGCTTCGATTGCTTTCACGACGATATAGTGGTCTTCAATCATATGACGGCCACCATACTCGTATATGCCTGCAATCAGTGGACCCATCTGCAGCCAGAGGGTTCCAAGGATTGTAATGAGCGATGGCATCCGTGCAATTTCCGCAAAAGCCGAGTGGAAAATCTGGTTGCACTCTAGAGCATCTTCCCAGCGCTGCTCCTCAATGGCGATCTCATTATCGTTGATAATGGACCAAAGCCGGGCAATGTCTTCTGGTGTCGCTGCAACGGCGGCGCGGCTGACCGCCAGTCCTTCCAGTCGCACCCGAATATCGCGTATCTCGCAATAGCGTTCCGGCGTCAGGATGGGCACACGCACATCGCGCGGTGTTTTCTGGATGAGGGCATTGTCCTGAATGAGCCGAAGCAGTGCATCGCGAACCGGCGTGACCGATGTACCCAGCGAAGCCGCCAGCTCGCGAATGGTCAGCCGTGTACCGGGGGCAAACTTGCCGCGCATTAAAGCTTCCGAGAGTTTGCGATAAACCACATCGCCTAGGTTCTCGTGCACTAAGGTCTGCAGTTCAGCAATTTTGTGCATGTGTGCGCTCTCCACTAACATCCAATATGGTCTTTTATCATATTTGTAGTTTGATGCATCAAATATGTTGCACGAAGCTGAAGTTATCTATAGCTTCCTTTCAACGGACGATCAGCCTCCACGATTTCGTGTGGCAACAGCATAAGCTTCGCTGTCATGGGCTGCATCTGGAAATAAGAGGCCGTAGTGCCGGTCCACCGGCTTTGAAAGGGGAATTACATGACGAGACAGCCCAATTCCGTTGAAGCTCGTGATATTGCCTATCATTTCCATTCGAACACCAATGCGCGCCGTCACGAAGAAATCGGCCCGGTGGTGATCGAAAAGGGTGATGGCATCTACGTTGAAGACAATAACGGCAAGCGTTACATCGAGGCGATGGCGGGCCTTTGGAGCGTCGGCGTCGGCTTTTCCGAAAAGCGTCTGGCGGATGCTGCACACAAGCAGATGTTGAAGCTGCCTTATTCGCACACTTTCACGCACCGGTCGCATCCGCCGGTCATCGAATTGGCCGAGAAGCTGATCAGCATCGCGCCGGTTCCGATGAGCAAAGTCTATTTCACCAACTCCGGCTCGGAAGCCAACGACACCATCATCAAGATGCTGTGGTTCCGTGCCAATGCCATGGGCCAGCCGCAGCGCACCAAGATCATCGGCCGCAAGCGTGGCTATCATGGCGTGACGATTGCATCGGCCAGCGCTACCGGCCTGCCGGTTAATCACAACTCTTTTAATCTGCCGCTGCCGGGTTTCCTGCATACGACCTGCCCGCATTATTATCGTGATGCGCTGCC
This sequence comes from Ochrobactrum quorumnocens, assembly GCF_002278035.1. Lineage (NCBI taxonomy): Bacteria > Pseudomonadati > Pseudomonadota > Alphaproteobacteria > Hyphomicrobiales > Brucellaceae > Ochrobactrum > Ochrobactrum quorumnocens. Next base: position 650,512 of record NZ_CP022605.1, read on the forward strand.
GGGTGAGACGGTGGATGAATTCACCACGCGTCTTGCCGGGGACCTGGAGGACATGATCCTCGCCGAAGGACCGGAAACTGTTGCAGCCTTCATCGGCGAGCCGGTGATGGGGGCAGGGGGTGTGGTCGTACCACCGGAAGGTTACTGGGAAAAGATTCAGGCCGTGCTGCAGAAATACGATATTCTGCTGATCGCCGACGAAGTGATCTGCGGTTTTGGTCGTACCGGCAATATGTTCGGTTCACAGACCTTCAACATGAAGCCGGATATCATGACGCTGTCGAAGCAGATTTCGTCATCCTATCTGCCAATATCGGCCTTCATGTTCAATGACCGCGTCTATCAGCCGGTGGCGGATGAAAGCGCACGCCTTGGTGTATTCGGTCACGGCTATACGGGGTCGGGTCATCCGGTTGCAGCCGCCGTTGCCGTTGAAAACCTCAAGATCATCGAAGAGCGCGATCTTGTCACCAATGCGCGTGAAACCGGTGCCTATATGCAAAAGCGCCTGCGCGAGTTGACCGATCACCCGCTGGTTGGCGAAGTTCGCGGCGTTGGTCTCATTGCTGCGCTTGAACTGGTTGGCGACAAGGCAACCAAGGCGCCGCACGAAAAAGTCGGCACGCTGGGCGTTCTCGCCAATGCGGCTATGTTCGGCAATGGCGTCATCACGCGCAACATGGCAGATGCGATTGCGTTTTGCCCTCCCATGATCATCACGCCTGCGCAGGTCGATGATGTCGTCGCGGCAACGAAGAAGTCGTTGGATGAAACGCTGATCGCAATCGGTCGCTCTTAAAGGCAAAAATCCGAATTAGCGCACCGGGCTTTAATAGCCCGGTGGCACCAGGCATTAAATTGTGATTGGATACATTTTGCGCTTTTAAGTAGATTAAACGGCGTTAAATGACAAAAATAAAGAATAATGTATCCAATCTGATTGACAGGGTGGCCATTCTATATAAGCGTTAACGAATAAAAGAAGGCAAAATCGCCTCACAAAATCAACCGCAGAGGGCAAAATGGGAGCTCGTCTCGATATGAATCTGAAATATACTATTGGCTCGTCCATACTGGCGCTGGCTGTTTCCTTTTCGGCAACCGCATTTGCTGCAGATGGATCCGGAAAATGGTGGCCCTTCAAGATCCAGTCCGCAAAGGATGGTGATCTGAAGTCGGTCTCTGAAATTGAATACACGCCGCTGGAGAAGGCAGAAAAGCCCTGGAACCTTTGCGTTCTCTACCCTCATATTCAGGATGGCTACTGGGTATCGGTCAATTACGGCATGGTAGAGGAAGCCAAGCGTCTGGGCGTCAATCTGACGATCTATCAGGCTGGCGGCTATACATCACTTCCCAAGCAAATCTCGCAATATGACGATTGCGTCGCGGCCGGCACGGATGCCATTCTGATTTCGCCGATCTCGGAAGCGGGCGTCGCTGCGAAGATCACTGAAGGCATGAACAAGGGCATCGTCAATATCGCTGTGGCGAACCCCATTCTCGAAACGCCGACCACTGCCCGCGTCACACCGGACTTCTATCAGAAGGGCTATCAGACCGGCGAATATGCCAAGAAGCTTCTTGGCGACAAGGAAGGAAAAGCAGTCGGATTTCCCGGACCTCAGGGTTCTGGATGGGCGGAAACCTATATGAGCGGCTTCCGGGACTCCGTCAAAGAGGGCAATATCAAATTGTTGGCGGAGCAGTTTGGTGAAGCCAGCGTTCCAGCGCAGCTGCGTCTGGTAGAAGATGCGTTGCAGACCTATCCCGATATGAATGTCATCTGGGGTGGCGCCCCAACCGCCGAAGCCGCAATTGGTGCGGTGGAAGATGCCGGGCGTGACGATGTGATGATCGTTTCTTCCTATGAAAATCAGACGATGCTGGATGCGGTCAAGAGCGGAAAAGTTGTTGCCTTTGCAACTGAATATCCGGTCATGATGGGTCGTATTGGCGTTGATCTTGCTGTTCGTGCCCTTGAAAAGAAACCGCACGAGAAAGTGCTGCTCGTTTCTCCTGGTATTGTCACGAAGGATAATATCGACAGCTTCGATACGACGCAGATCTTCGCCCCAGCCAATACGCGTCCCGTATTCTCGGTCAACGCCAAGTAGGCTGCGTTTTCAGGCGGTTTCGTCTTTCAACAATGCGACGTCGTCTGGTCTCGAAAGAGGCCGGGCGGGGATCATTGATCGGGAATGACCATGCTTCACATCAAAGGGCTGACAAAGAATTTCCGCAACATTGCCGCGTTGAGCAACGTTGAGCTACACCTGAAGCCTGGCGAGGTCCACGCGCTTCTCGGTGAAAATGGTGCGGGTAAGTCTACGCTCATCAATTTGATTGTTGGAACTTTCGAGCCATCGGCAGGAGAGCTGACGGTGAACGGAAAGACCTACAACAAAATGAACCCGGCACTTGCACGTGAGCTTGACATCGCGTCGGTGTTTCAGGAGTTCAGCCTTGTTCCGGATTTGACGGTACTGGAAAATCTGTTTTTGGCACGCGAAAAGAGCGGCAGGCTTTTTCTCAAAAAAGCGGCCATGCGCGCCGAAGCACAGCGATTGCTGGATGAGCTGGAGTTTCATGTCCCGCTGGATGCACTAGTCGGGCATCTTTCGCGCGCTCAGCGACAAATGATCGAGATTGCCAAAGCACTTCGGCTTGAACCTAAAATTCTCATCCTTGACGAGCCGACAGCATCGCTGACTGATGGTGAGGCGGAAAAGCTGTTCCGCACCATCCGGCGATTGAAAGAAAAGGGCGTCGGTATCATCTACGTATCCCATCGCATGGCGGAACTGCGCGATCTCTCTGATCGCGTGACAGTTCTGCGCGGCGGTAAGTATATCGGCACTGTGAACACCGGGGAGATCAGTGACGAAGGTCTGATCGAGATGATGATCGGGCGTCCGGTCTCGGAACTGTTTCCAAAGATCACAACCAGCCCGACCGAAGTTGCTCTGAAGATCGACAGGCTTTCGGTTGAAAGCGGTGCAGTCGTCGATGCCAGCATTTATGCACGAGCGGGTGAGGTCGTTGGCCTTGCCGGTTTGGTTGGTTGTGGGCGTTCGGAATTGTGTCGCGCCATCTTTGGTCTTGAGATGATATCGTCAGGACGCATTCAACTTCATGGCAAGCTCGTAGAGCGCCCGACGCCTCCGGTCATGCTAAACAACCATCTTTGCTATTTCCCTGCAGACCGTGGCGAGGAAGGCCTGGCTTTGATCCGGCCCGCCCGTGAGAATGTGACCATGGCTGGTTTAAACCTGCCAAGTCTGTCCATTGGTCCCTTCTTCAAACACAGGAAAGAAGCGTCAGTAGTCGCTAGTCCGCTGAAGGAACTGGCGCTTAGTCCCTTCGATCCCGAAAGGCGCGCCCGTGCATTTTCGGGCGGCAACCAGCAGAAAATCATGCTGGCGCGCGGTTTGATGAAGGATTTCGACGTCTATATTTTCGATGAGCCCACTGTGGGGATCGATGTGGGCGCCAAGGCCGATGTCTACCGATACATAAAGCGTCTGGTAGAGGGCGGTGCCTGCGTCATTGTCTCCACTTCGGAATTGCCTGAGCTGATCAATCTGTCGACACGCATTTACGTCATGCATGAAGGTCGGATCATGGCGGAAATCCGGGAAAATGAAAAATCCGAAGCGAGTGTATTGTCTCACTATTTTGGGGAAAGCGCCGGGAAGGAATGGATAGCATGACGGACACCGTCGCCCGACAAGCTGCCCCTCATAGCGGGCCGCATTTTCTCCAGCGGTTTATCGCTAGCGGCGGAATCGTGTTTACGTTCCTGGCCTTGTCCCTGATCATTACTTCGCTGATAGCGCCGAGCTTTCTGAACCGGCTTAATCTGATCAACGTCATGAGAAACTTCTCATTTCTGGCGCTGCCTGCTCTCGCGCAGATGCTGGTCATGACAATCGGCGGCTTCGACCTCTCGGTTGGAGCTGTCGTTGCGGGGGGGACATTGGTTACAGCCACGATCATGCTTGTCGTGGGACCCATGTTCCCGGGAATGGAACTCTACGTAACATTGCTCGCATTATTGGCTGTCCTTGCACTTGGTGGACTGGTGGGGCTTATTAATGGTGCTCTTGTTGCGACCTTTAACATTTCGCCCTTTATGGTGACGCTGGCGGTGACCTCCATCATCATGGGCGTTGCTCTCTATTTCACGCAAGGTATTCCCGTTTACGGCGTGTTCGACGGTTATATCAAAGGCGTTGGTCGAAATCAGATCATGAACATACCAGTGATCATGATCATCGTTCTGGCGGTCGCCGTACTCTGTGTTGTGATGCAGCGTCATACTGCTTTCGGACGTCATATTTATGCGGTTGGCAGCAATCCCCGTTCAGCACTTCTTTCCGGCATCAAGGTCAAGCGTGTCATTGTATCCACTTATGTGCTTGCCAGTGTTCTCGCGGCTCTGACCGGCTTTCTGATGACGGCCCGACTTGGTTCGGGGCAGGCCACAATTGGTAGCATGCTGGCTATGGAAACAATCGCCGCTGCTGTTATTGGAGGCGTGTCGTTGCGTGGCGGAGTAGGGCGAGCGGAACTTGTTGTTCTAGCCGCACTTTTTCTCACTGTTATTGGCAACGCGATGAACCTGCTTCAGATAGACAGTAAATTTCAGACATTGATGCTTGGCGCGGTGTTGATCGTCGCTTTGGGGATCGAACGTTTGCTTCAGGTGAGGAAATGACCATGTCCGACACCACGACTTCCCGGCCAGTCATCAAAAGATCCACGTTGATTTCGCACCGCGTCACCAGCCTGGTTTTGCCTATCGCAATCCTTGCCACCCTCCTGTTTTTCGGCTTGGTGGAACCCCGCGTCTGGTCTCTCGGCAATATACAGAACATCATTGTGCAGGCGAGTTTTCTTGCGATCTTTGCCATGGCGCAAACCTTCGTCATTCTGACACGCGGTTTCGACCTTTCACTTGGCTTCAATATTTCGTTGATCAGCGTGGTTTCGGCCATGGTGATGGTCAATGGCGGAGATGGCACGTCCGTATTGCTTGGAATGGGCGCAGGACTCCTTATCGGGGCGGCAATCGGCCTGACGAATGGCATACTGATTGCCGGGTTCCAGCTCAACGCTTTGGTGGTGACGCTGGGTATGGCCAATATCATCCTTGCTCTGGCCTCAACTGTCAGCGGTGGCTTCCCGATCACGGGCCTGCCTCCAGTCTTTAACGCCGTGTTCTCGCAAGGAAAGTTCCTTGGTCTGTTTGCGCCTATATGGGTGCTTGCATTGGTCTTCATTGTGCTTGGCTTTGTCCTGACCACCACCAAATTCGGTCGTAGCCTCTATATTATCGGCGCGAACCCCAAGGCTGCACGGGCGGCTGGCATACGAGCCGCGCCTGCGGTCATTCTGGCCTACACCATTTGTGGACTGCTGACGGCCATTGGAGCGATCATGCTGACGGCACGCACAGGCTCTGGCGAACCCAATCTTGGTGGAAATCTCACACTGGAATCCATTGCGGCGGCAGTCGTTGGTGGTGTGCGCCTGACCGGTGGTGAGGGCGGTGTGACCGCGGCTTTGATCGGAGCGCTTTTTATCACGGTTCTTTCCAACGGCATGAACCTCATTCAGGTCGACGGTTATCTCCAGCAGATATTCCTTGGCCTCATCATCATCGTTTCCCTAGTCGTCGTGCAGATGCAGACGCAGCGTTAGTCCAGGGCTTTCGTATTCGCATTACGGGCGGCTTTGCCGTTCATTTACCGACCCCAAAAGTGATATCTTGAGGATCAAATGACGTATCAGGTTTGCATCGATATTGGTGGTACCTTCACGGACTGCCTTGTTTCGAACGAAAAAGGTGAAATCTCGATCTTTAAATCGCCGACGACACCGGGCGAGTTTGAGAAGGGGTTTATCAATGTCCTCCATGTTGCTGCCGAAGGATATGATCTAACCCCGGATGCCTTCTTCAAGCAGGTCGACCTTATTGTGCACGGTTCGACCGTTTCCACCAACGCTTTGGTGGAACGCAAGACCGTCAAGGTTGGACTGATTGTTACCGAAGGCCATCAGGATGTGCTTGTTTTGCGCGAGGGCCCGCGCAAGGGCGCCTTTCAGTGGCGGCTGGATTATCCCGAAGCCTATGTGCCGCGTCACCTGACGCGCACCGTCAGTGAACGCATTGATGCGCGTGGACGCGTGGTCACTGCGCTCAATCGCGATGACGTTGTGAAAGCAGCGGAAGACTTCAAGAAGCTCGGTGTTGAAGCGATTGCCGTAGGCTTGCTGTGGTCTGTCGTTAATCCGGAGCACGAACTGGAAATACGCCAGATACTCGAAGAGAAACTGCCGGACGTAGCTATCACGCTCAGCCATGAAATCAATCCGATGCCGCGCGAATATAAGCGTATCATCGCCGCAGCAATCGATGCTTCGATCAACCCCATCGTCAAGCGCTATATAGAAAAGTTGCGCCTAGCACTCGACGAAACCAATTTCAGTGGTGAATTGTTGCTGGCCAATTGCGTTGGCGGTATGATGCCGGTTGCAGAAATGATCCGAAAGCCGATTTACTCGGTCATGTCGGGTCCAACCCTTGCTCCAATGGCCGCTCTTGCCCTTTCCGACGAGCCAGACATTATTGTCGGTGACATGGGTGGTACGACATTCGATGTTTCCGCTTTGCGCAACCACCAGATTATCGTTACGCCTGACAGCATGATCCATCATGACAGTCTTGGCATTCCCAAGGTTGACGTACGTTCTGTCGGTGCGGGCGGTGGGTCTATCGCGTCAGTGGATGCTGGCGGTCTCTTGCATGTGGGGCCGCATAGTGCAGGCGCGCGTCCGGGACCTGCCTGCTACAACAAAGGTGGTGAGCTGCCCACGGTTACCGACGCCAATGTTGTTTTGGGGATTGTCGATCCAGACTATTTTCTGGGCGGCAAAATGCAGCTGCGGAAGGACTTGGCCGAGCAGGCTTTGTCAAAGGTTGCAGGCGAACTTGGGGTTTCCAATGAAGAAGCCGCCTATGCCATCTACACGACCTCGAACCACAACATGGTGGCTGCTATTGAAGAAATTACCGTGCGTGAGGGAATTAACCCGCGTGACAGTTTCTTCGTTTGCGGTGGCGGCGCAACAGCTATCCATATCGCGGAAATGGCCGATATTCTCGGTCTCAAACGCTATATGATCCCCCGCTTCATGGCTGGCCTGTCGGCTTTTGGCGGTCTGATCTCGGATATCCGTCGCGAGGATACCGGCGTGCTTTTGACTTCAAACGAACGATTTGACCCTGAAGGCGTTAACGCGATCCTGTCGCGGCTAATGGAGTCTAGCGATGGGTTCCTAGAGGAGGCAGGCGTTACGCCCGAGAACCGGCGTTTCGAATTCAGTTTCATGGGACGATACGAGTATCAATCCTTCGAAATTGAAGTTCCGTTCACGCCTGAAAATGGACAAGTCACGCAGGCCCAACTGGCGGAATTCGTTGAAGCCTTCCACAAGATGCATGAACGCATCTATTCCATTCGTGCGGATGGTGACGTAGTCGAGTTCACAGCCTGGAAGCTGCGCGCGATTGGCAAACGTACGGGACAGGACGTTTGGCTCAGCCATACGCTGCACAGTCAGGACGGCGCGGTCCGGCCAAAGGGCTTCCGCAATGTTTACAGCCACGAAATCAAGGCGAAAGAGAAACTGCCGGTTTACGAACTGGCGGGACTTGGCGCTGGCGCGCAACTTGTAGGTCCGTGCATCGTCGATGCCGAAACATTTACCGCCTACCTGAAGAAGGGGCACGACGCCACCGTGGATACATATGGCAACCTTGTTGTCCAGGTAGCCTGATCAGAAAGGTTCAGTGATGAATATGAGCACAAAAATATCTGATACGGGTGCGGCCCGTCGTGTAGATCCGTTTCTTATGTCCGTTCTCAAAAGCCGTTTCGAGGCAGTGGTGCGCGAGATGACGCTTGTCGTCATGCGCGCGAGCCGGTCGGCTGTTATCAAGAACGCGCGCGATTTTTCCTGCGCTATCCTGACTTACGATCATCGTCTGGTATCGGTCGAAGATGCCCTGCCGATCCACGTTATGTCGATGGATCTGGCGACCCGCCCGATCACCAAACTCTTTGACGACATCAAGCCGGGAGATATCTTCTTCAACAATTGCCCGTTTACGGGCGGTACGCACCATGCCGACCTGATCGTGGCGATGCCGGTTTTCTATCAGGGTAAACCGCTATTCTGGATGATGGCGCTGTCACACCATGCTGATACCGGAGCGCCGACGCCATCGACCTATCTCCCATTCGCGAAGAACATCTTTGAAGAGGGAATGCACTGGCCCTGCGTGCGGATTGCCGAAAACTACAAGGAAAAGGCGGATATTCTTCGCATCGGCTCGATGCGCAATCGCGTTCCTGAAATGTGGCTTGGCGATGTGCGTGCACAGATTGGCGCTTGTCGCACTGGTGAACGTCGAATTCACGAATTGCTGGAACGTTATTCGCCGGAAACGGTGATGGACTTCGTAGAAGACTGGTTCGACTATGGTGCGCGATGCGCAAAGGCCGCCATTGCGAAGCTTCCTGCTGGTCAATACAGCTATGAAATTCGCCACGACCCGGTGCCCGGCGTTGCCGACGAAGGCATTCCCGTCAAACTGACCATCAACGTCGACCCTGAAAAAGGTGAGATTGTCGTTGATGCGCGAGACAATATCGATTGCGTTCCAGGCGGCCTGAATCTGTCGGAGAACACGGCGACCGGATCATGCCGTATTGGTGTGTTCAACAATCTTGATGAAAGCATCCCGCATAACGAGGGGGCCAAGTCGCAGATCAAGGTGTTGTTGCGTGAAGGGTCTGCAATCGGAAAGCCCAAATATCCGGTTGGAACTTCTGTCGCCACAACCAACGTCAATGACCGGTTGATGATTGCTGGCAATGCGGTGTTCTCCCAGATGGGCGCGCCATATGGTCAAGCTGAAAGTGGCTCTCATCTTCCGGCAGGTGTTGGGGTCATTTCAGGTCAAGACCCGTACAAGGATGGCAAAGGCTATGTGAACCAGGTCTTTGTCGGATATGCCGGTGGTGGGGCCTTGCATGGCCATGATGGCTGGCTAACCTATTGCGGTCCCGCAAATGCTGGTTTGATCCAGCTGGACTCTGTCGAGGTTGATGAATCGATGTATCCCATCATCATCGAGCGGCGCGGTGTTGTCCAGGATTCGCAAGGTTATGGTGAGTTTGAAGGCGCGCCGACAGTCGGCGGCGTTTTCTACCCGCTCGATCATGATATGACGATTGTCTACGCTGCTGATGGCACGACCTTCCCGCCACGCGGCGTGTTGGGGGGCGGTGCGGGCAAGGCCTCGGAGACGGTCAAGATTGTGGGCGGGGGCAAGGAAGAAACTCTGCCGGCTTTTGCGGAAGTCGTCATTGAAGACGGAGCGAAGATTGCTTTTACAGCGTCGGGCGGCGGCGGTTACGGCGATCCGCTGAAACGCGATCCAAAGCGCGTGCTTGCGACCGCAAACCGTGGCTGGTTGTCCCCGGAAGTTGCCGAAAAGGTCTATCGCGTTGCTTTGGTTTCCAATGATGAGGAACCTGGCACGTTCAAGATCGATCTCGAAAGAACGGCGAGCCTTCGCGCGTAACGCACAAGTAGACTAAGGCGAAGATTGGTCCCCGCATTGCTGGTTGCAATGCGGGGGTATTGTTTGAGCTAATGACCGCAAAAAGGAAACGGCACTCCGTTGGAGTGCCGTTTTATAATGTCTGCTTGATCAGTGCAGATCACACCGCGTGTCGTTCCGTGACAAATTTGGTTGTGAGATAGGGTTCGATGGCTTCGCTGCCACCTTCGGAACCATAGCCGCTGTCCTTGACGCCACCGAATGGTACTTCCGGCAGCGCCAGACCAAGGTGATTGATGGTCAGCATACCGACCTCGACGCGGCGTTCCAGTTCGGCAATCCGTGCTGCCGATTGCGTAAACGCATAAGAAGCAAGGCCGAATGGCAGGCGATTGGCTTCGCTGAAGGCTTCTTCCGCATCAGAGAATGGAATGATCAATGCCACTGGGCCAAACGGTTCATCATTCATGATGTTCATATCGCGCGTGATATTCGCCAGAACCGTCGGTTCGTAGAAATTGCCGGAATTGCCGATGCGCTTGCCACCAGCGACAACATTGGCGCCCTTATCTCGAGCATCGGCTACGAGCGCTTCAATGGCTTCCACGCGACGCTGCGAAACCAGCGGCCCCATGGTGCTGTCGACTTCGAGACCGGAGCCTACCTTGACGCGCCCGACTTCCTGAAGAAACACATCGACGAACTGATCGACAGCCTTGTCCTCGATCAGGAAGCGGGTCGGAGATACGCAGACCTGTCCAGCGTTGCGGAATTTCGAGCGGCCCATCGTGGTTGCCGCTGCCGCGATGTCGGCATCGCCAAAGACCAGAACCGGTGCATGGCCGCCAAGTTCCATCGTGGCGGGCTTCATATGAGCACCTGCCAGGGAGGCTAGGTGTTTTCCGACCGGCACCGATCCTGTAAACGAGACTTTGCGGATAGCCGAATGCGCGATCAGATAGCTCGATATGTCGGCTGGCACGCCATAGACGAAGTTGACGACGCCTGCGGGAAGTCCGGCCTCATGCAGAACTTCGGCCAGAACGGTGGGTGAGGCGGGGGTGTCTTCCGAAGGCTTGACGACGAGCGAGCAACCGGCGGCGAGTGCCGCACCCAGTTTGCGCGCCGTCTGCGATACAGGAAAGTTCCACGGTGTGAAAGCAGCGACCGGGCCGATCGGGGCCTTGAACACTGTCTGGCGCACAAAACGGTCACGCGCCGGAATGACACGGCCGTAAGCACGCCTGGCTTCTTCAGCAAACCAGTCGAAAATATCGGCCGAGACGTTGATTTCCGTGAGCGCTTCGGCCAGCGGCTTGCCCTGTTCGAGAGTCAGCAGGCGTGCAGCGCCCTCGGCGCGCTCGCGGAGCAACGTGGCGGCCTTGCGCAAAATATTCGAGCGTTCGAAGACGCTCATATCGCGCCAGATGTGGAAGCCGCGTTCAGCGGCCAGTGCTGCGGCTTCAAGCTGAGCTTTCGAGGCGATGCCAACCGTTCCGATGGTTTCATTATTGACCGGATTGAGCACGGCGATGGGCGGGCCGCCTTCGCCTTCAACCCATTTGCCATCGATGAACAGTTTGGTGTCGCGGTAGTGAGGATTGGTCATGACGTACTCAATTACCTGTTTGCAAGCGTTGAAAGATCAGATTTCCGATAGGTATGGCCGACGTGGCTGCGGGCGAGGGTGCATTGCACACATGCAGCACACGTTTCGTCTGGTGGAACTTGAAGTCGTGAATAAGCTTGCCGTCTCTCGAAACGGCCTGTGCTCTTATTCCCGCCTGATAGGGCCGAAGGTCGCTTTCTTGCAGGGATGGGCAATACTTCCGGCACTTTTCCAGATAGCTCTTCTTGAACAAGCTATCCTTCATCTCTTCCAGGCCGGACGAAAGATGGGCGGTGATCACTTTCCAGAAGCCCGGAAAGGCTGCATAGGACGCCATATCACGCAAATTGGCCGAGAATTTTGGATAGCCTTCGCGCGACAAGCCCAGAACGGCATTGGGTCCGACGGTCAAGCTGCCGTCGATCATCGGCGTCAGATGAATGCCGAGAAACGGCATCGAAGGGTCCGGCACCGGATAAATCATGCGTTCGACAATTTTGTTCAGTTCAGGCCGCAACGCATAATATTCGCCGCGAAACGGCACGATCTGGAAGTCGACATCGACACCGGATCGGCGGGCAAGGCGGTCAGCCTGCAGTCCCGCGCAGGCGATGACCTGCCTGCTTTCCCATACCTTGCCGCCCGCATGGACTCGCACACTGTCGCTGCGTTCTTCAATGCTCTCTACACACACATTGAACTCGATATGGCCACCAGCAGCCCGAATGAGATCGGCCATCGCGCGGCAGACCGCACGATAATCGACAATGCCGCTCTGCTCGACAAGCAAGGCACCAAGCCCGGTCACAGCGGGTTCGAATTCGTGCAATTCACCGCCGTTGAGACGACGACAGGGAATGCCGTTCGCAGCCGCATTCGTTTCAAGGGCGGCGAGGCGCTGTACTTCGACTTCGTTTGTCGCAACAACAAGCTTTCCGGGAACTCGATAGGCAATGTTGTTCTCGTCACAGAACTGCTTCGTCATGCGCTCGCCAGCGCGGCAAAGCTCTGCCTTGAAGCTGCCGGGCTGGTAATAGATGCCAGCATGAATCACACCGCTATTATGGCCGGTCTGATGCATCGCAACGGCTTCTTCCTTCTCCAGCATCAGAATGCGGGCTGAAGGTTCCTGCCGGACAATGGTAAGGGCCGTGGCAAGGCCAATAATGCCGCCGCCAACCAGACAATAATCATACATGAGAAGAACCGATGTTTGTTGTATGATGCATCATGAATTAATCGCACGAAGCGTCACCGGCGTCAATTGGTTTACTGAGAGGAAGATCGTTATGTCTACGCGCCAACAAGACGACCTGCGGTGGTCAGTTCTTGATGAGCCTCAGCAGCAATCTACGTGCCGATGTGAGCGGGCACGAAGCCGATGTTGCAGTGATCGCTGTCGGTTAACAGAACGAGCGTATGAAAAGATCGACCGACATCATCGGTATCTAGAAAGAAATGTCAGTAAAGGCCGTGCGGTTTCGTTCAAGCTCCATGCGGGTGCGGCGAATGTGGCTGTAAAGGGCTCTCTCTGAGTCCTCGACATCTCTTCGCTTGATCGCTTCCATCAGAAGTCCGTGCTCGCACTGAATGATCCAGAACCGCTCTCGGCCCAAAAGCATTGTGTACGCGCGCCGATAATGCTGGGTGGTATTCCAAATGCGCTCGATCATGGGGATGAGCGTAGGCATGGCTGTCGCGCGATAGCTTGCGAGGTGAAATTGACGATCAAGCCGCAGGAATTCTTCCACATCTGTTGTGGCGTCTATGGCGTGACAGATCTCCTCAAGGCCGCGAATATCGTCATCGGTCAAGTGCGGGAGGCTTTCGCCAAGCGCAAGCGGTTCGATCCGCTCGCGGATCTTCCACATCTCCACGCACTCATTGATATCGACACGCGCAATCCAGACGCCACTATTGGGAACGATGACGACGAGGCCCTCGCTTTCGAGCTGTTTGAGAGCTTCCCGAACGGGCACACGACTCGTCCCGAATTGTGCGGCAAGTTCTTCTTGACGGATGCGCAGTCCAGGCGCGAACTCGCCGCTCAATATCTTTTGACGAATTTCACCCGTTACTCGAAGACCCAACGTGGTTTCATTCATAAAATGGCCCCTTCTATGCTCTGACAGTCCATCAGAGACGCCAGATATAGCAGACAATGTTCGGCGCACGTCTACTACTTTTACCGTCGGATGAAGAAGCGATCAGGAAGTAGAACCAACCGGATTCCAAAGGCGGCGCGTCAGACCTTTTTCATAAGCCTTGCCATGCGGGAAGGATACAAGTTCGAGCTGCATTCCCCACGGTGTCAGGAAGTAAACCCAGGTTTGCCCTGCACTCGGACCATCTTTGCGCACAACTGGCTCACCGAGAATGCGGACATCATGCGTGCGCAAATACTGCACTGCCGAATCAATATCGTCGACATAGAAGGCAAGGTGATGTCCTCCGATGTCGCTATTGCGCGGTTGGACCGGGTTTTGGTCGGGCGAAGAATACTCAAATATCTCGAAGTTGGAGCCATTCCCGCAACGCAAGAACTGTAGCTTCTTCATGACGGCGTGCGGATGCACATTGAGAGCTGTCTGCATCCAATCCCCATCAGACGAGAAAGGGCCAAGCTCATAAAATGGCTCGCAGCCAATGACGTTTACAAAGAAATCCACCGCTTCCGCCAGATTGGGGACGGTGAAACCGATGTGCTCTGTGCCTCGCAGGCCAGGTAAGCCGATGTCACATGCAAATGCCTCGTCCTGATGGCTGTAGCTACTTTTCGACATTCACTTGCCTTTGCATCAATGTATCCAATCTGATCATAGTTCATCGAAAAAACGTCTTTGTCGAGCCTTATTTTGCAGATTGTTCTTTATTTTTAGATTAATTGGATACAATTGATTGACACCGCGCAAAGAAAATGAAAGCCTAGCAGTAACAAAACGAGAATAAATGTGGGAACCACTCTGGCTTGTTCAGAGCATCAAAATCGCCGGTATCGCGCGTAATGTCTGACCATTGTCTGCCGCTTGCGAGACGCTCGCAGGTGACGGCCGAACTTTGTCTGTAGAGGAAGAAATGCCGCAAACGAAGATCGTATCGAGTTCCACCCGCTGGCTAGAGTTTGGCACGACCAAGAAGGATTGGGATGCGGAAGGCGCTGCTGGGTTGGAAACGATGCTCACATCACTTCATCTCATCCGCGCATTTGAAGAAGCAGTCCTCGAACTTGCAAATGAGGGGCTGATTCATGGCCCGGCACATTCATCCATTGGTCAAGAAGGCGGTGCGGTTGGCTCGATCTTGCCTCTGCGAGCAGATGATCAGATCAACGGCTCTCACCGGGGGCACCATCAATTTCTCGCAAAGGCTTTGAACTTTGTCGCGCCCGATGGCCTGCCTTTGGGATTGGCATTTAACGGTTCAATCCATTCCCTTCTTCGCCGCTCTCTGGCCGAAATCATGGGCCTTGCCGAAGGGTTCTGTGGTGGTCGCGGTGGGTCTATGCACCTACGATGGCAGGTCGCGGGTGCACTGGGCACCAATGCCATTGTTGGCGGCGGCGTGCCGCTGGCGGCAGGTGCTGCTTTCGCACACAAGCAGTCAGGCTCGGACGCGGTTGCGGTAAGTTACTTTGGCGACGGCGCGGTGAATATCGGCTCGGTACTGGAGACGATGAACCTCTCTGCAGCCTGGCGTCTGCCTCTATGCTTCTTCATCGAGAACAACCGCTATGCGGTCGCGACCAGCCTTGAAGAATCAACGGCAGAAACGCGTTTGGCCGCGCGCGGACAAGCCTTCGCCATTCCATCTTGGCATGTTGACGGGATGGATCCGCTTGCGGTCAATCTCGCTATGAAAGAGGCGCTTGCACATATGCGCGCCGGAAACGGTCCGACCATCATCGAGGCCGAGGTTTACCGCTACTTCCATCAGAACGGTTCTTTCCCGGGCTCTGCCTTCGGCTATCGCACGAAAGAGGAAGAGGAAAGCTGGCGGGGGAAGGATCCGTTGGATCGGGTAGCACGAGAAATGATGGCACGTGGCCTTGTCGATCAGACTGGTATCGATGCGTTGAGAGCGCGTTGCAAACAGATCATGCAAGATGTTGCAGATGAGCTGACGGATCGCGTGGACAATCGTCGCATTATCAAGACGGGGCTGTGGCCGAAACCGGACTTCTGCGATGTCGGTATTCGTAGCGATGGATCCGAATTGTCGGGCCTGCAATATGTCGAGAAATCGAACTTCAATGGCGGGATCGAACAACGCAAATTTGTCGACGTCATTGCTGATGTGCTGGACCGGCGTATGGAGATCGATGAGGGTATCGTCATTCTGGGCGAGGATATTCACCGCTTGAAAGGTGGAACCAACGGCGCCACGCGTGGTCTCAAGGCTAAATATCCGGATCGCATCCTCGGCACGCCGATCAGCGAGAATGCTTTCATGGGCTTGGGCGGTGGACTTGCGATGGATGGACGT
Source organism: Ochrobactrum quorumnocens (assembly GCF_002278035.1). Lineage (NCBI taxonomy): Bacteria > Pseudomonadati > Pseudomonadota > Alphaproteobacteria > Hyphomicrobiales > Brucellaceae > Ochrobactrum > Ochrobactrum quorumnocens. Next base: position 666,240 of record NZ_CP022605.1, read on the forward strand.
TATCGTCCAATTGTCGAGTTCATGTATCCGGACTTCATGTGGGTTGCGGCAGATCAGGTGTTCAATCAGGTCGGCAAGGCGCGCCATATGTTTGGGGGCGATATGGCCGTCCCTCTTGTGCTGCGTACGAAGATCGCAATTGGCACAGGTTATGGTTCTCAGCATTCCATGGATCCCGCAGGCATTTTCGCCACCTCGCCGGGCTGGAGAATTATCGCGCCATCCACGCCGTTCGACTATGTCGGGCTGATGAACACAGCGTTGGCGTCGAATGACCCTGTTCTGGTGATAGAGCATGTCGATCTTTATCAAACGATGGGGCCAGCACCGGTTGGCGATCTTGATTATTTCATTCCTTTTGGCAAAGCGTCGGTGCGCCGGAGCGGGTCTGCCGCGACGATACTGACCTACTCCGCTATGGTGCAGGCAACGCTTGATGCCGTGGAGGAGGCAGGTCTTGATGCCGAGGTCATCGACCTGCGGTGCCTCGACCGTGCCAGCATCGATTGGGGAACCATCACTGAAAGCGTGAAGAAAACCAACATGGTCATGATCGTAGAGCAGGGACCGCGCGGTGCCTCCTACGGCGCATGGCTTTCCGATGAAATCCAGCGTCGGTTGTTCGACTGGCTTGATCATCCCGTCGAGCGGGTCAGCGGACGCGAAGCTTCTCCGTCGATCTCCAAAGTTCTCGAACGCGCTGCCTATGCCGGGCGAGAAGAGATTGCGGCTGCATTGGTAGCCCTGCCGGAGCGACACCATGCCTGAGTTTCTCGTCATGCCGTCCGTCGTGGTCAATGCGCGCGAGGGCACCATTGCTCGGTGGTTGAAGGTCGAGGGAGATGCTGTTGCCTCAGGTGAGGCATTTGCCGAAATCGAGACGGACAAGGCCGTCATCGAAATTCCCAGCCCCAAGACCGGGCGCGTTGCTCGCATAATACACGGCGATGGAGCGACAGTAACAGTTGAGACACCGATCGGCATTCTCGCGGAAGAAGGCGAGACTGAAGCCGATGTGGCACAACTGCTTTCAACCTCCATTCCTACGATACTTGTTCAACCGGAAGCGGTAGGCTCCGATGCAACGACAGCACCGTCGGCTGAAATGACACGCGGGGGCTTGAACCGGCGCTTATTCGCCAGCCCGCTTGCGCGCAGGCTTGCAGGCGAAATGGGCATCCTGCTCTCTGACATCAATGGGTCAGGACCGCGCGGGCGTATTCTACGCGCCGATGTTGAGGCTTTCGATACAGCGATACGCGCGGTGTCTTCTACGACCGTTCCTGTCGCCCAGCAGTCAGCGGTGGTAAATGAAGATGTATCCGTTGTTCGATCGAACGATGTGGAGATCCCACATGTTGCCATACCGCATTCCGCTATGCGGCGGACGATTGCACAGCGATTGAGCGCGTCCAAACAGACGATTCCACATTTTTATCTAAACGCAGAAATCGTTGTCGATGCACTGCTTGAACTTCGAAAGCAGATCAATGCTACGCGTCCGGCAGAAGCGCGGTTTTCGATTACGGATTTTCTGGTCAAGGCCGCCGCCGCTGCATTCGCTCGCGTTCCTGCCTGCAATGTTATCTGGACTGAGGACGCTCTTCTCAGTCTGCAACGAACGGATATTTCCATTGCGGTGGCGACAGATGGCGGATTGATCACCCCGGTGGTCAAGGATGCTGGCAAAAAATCGCTATCGGTAATCTCGGATGAGATTTCCGATCTAGCGCTCAGGGCCCGCAATGGCAGCTTGAAGCCGGGCGAGCATCGTGGCGGTTCGTTCACCATCAGCAATCTCGGCATGTATGGCGTGAGCGACTTCATCGCCATTGTCAATCCACCGCAAGCCTCAATTCTCGCAGTCGGCGCGATTGAAGAACAGATTGTGTCTCGGGAGCTCAAAGCCGTTGACGCCCGCGTTATGCGCGTGACGCTTTCGCTCGATCATCGGGCAATAGATGGCGCTTTGGGAGCGCAATGGCTGTCCAGTTTCAAGGAGCTTCTTCAGAACCCGATGCAAATTCTCGTCTGAAGCGAAATACCTCGTCACAAGAAAAACACAGGGCGAGCAATGATCATAAAAGAGAGAGGAACAAGAACATGCATAAATATGGGAAGATGCTTTTGGCAACTGGTATCGCGACTGCGGCATGCCTTTCTGGCGCCCATGCTCGCGATCTAACTGTTGTTGGCTTTGGCGGTGCGGTTCAGGACGCGTTTCGCGAAGCCTATTTCACGCCCTATGCCAAGGAAAAGGGCATCAAGGTGCTTGAAGACACGACAAACGGCGGCCTCGCCAAGCAGAAGGCAATGGTCGACGCTGGAAACGTCACCTGGGACGTTATGCAGATGGAGGACGATGAAGTCACCATGGCGTGCGAGCAGGGGCTTCTCGAGAATATTGTCTGGTCGAAAAAACCACATGCAGATGAGATTGATCCTAGCCAGTTCAAAGAATGCGCCGTCGGTGCTCTGAGTTGGGCCAACATTCTGACCTATGACAAGACCAAACTGACGGACGGGCCCAAGAACTGGGCCGATTTCTGGAACGTGGAAAAGTGGCCTGGCAAACGCGGTTTGCGCAAGACTGCGAAACTGACCATGGAAGTAGCCTTGATGGCAGACGGCGTGCCGCCATCGGAAGTCTATAGCGTAATTGCAACCAAGGAAGGTCAGGACAGAGCCTTCGCCAAGCTCGATCAACTGAAGCCACATATCCAGTGGTGGGAGAGTGGAGCCCAGCCGCAGGAATGGCTTTCTTCAGGCGATGTCGTCATGACGACAGCCTATAATGGTCGCGTTGATACCGCCCAGAAGGAAGGGAAAGACTTCGCTATCGTCTGGGACGGACAGATCAACTCGACTGAGTTCTGGGCCATCATGAAGGGAACTCCTAACCTAGATGAATCAACGTCTTTCGTCGAATTCATGATGTCGAAAGAACCACAAATCACCTTTGCCAATAATATCGCCTACGGCGTCAGCAACGTCAAAGCCATGGAAGCTCTTCCCGCGGACCGACTGGCAAAACTCCCATCTGCACCAGACAATCTCAAAGACGCGGTGCGTTTCAACTCGGAGTTCTGGATTGATCACGGTGAGGAACTGGCAGAGCGCTTTGCCAGCTGGGTTGCCCAGTAAGCCAACTGGATAGTGTTAAAGGCCATGCCGGTCGATTTCCAGCCGGCATGGTTTATGGAGGCATGGTTCCGATGACCTTGATCGATGAAGACACCACCGCGACCAAGGCAACGCGCCGGGAATGGGGGCGAGCCGACAGACGTCGGCGCGTTGTGTCCCTAATGCTTGTGGCGCCACTTCTATTCTATGTGCTGCTGACATTCATGCTGCCGATCGGCATCATTCTCTACAAGGCAATTGATAATGTCGAACTGACGCAGGCTCTACCAGAAACGGTGGCTGAATTGTCCCGCTGGACGGCGAGCGATCCAGCGGAGTTGCCACCGGATGTTGTTTTCACCACTTTTGTGCAGGAAATTGCTGGCACTCCGCGCAATCTCGTTGCTGAGGCTGCCCGACGCTTGAACTACGAGGAAAGCGGCTACCGAACGCTACTCACCAGCACCGTTCGCAAGTTGCGAATACTGCCAGACGATATCACTGCAGATGGTGCCGCACGCCGTTTTCTGGCCGGAATCGACAAGAGGTGGGAGGAGGCAGCGTATTGGCACGCGATGAAACGCGCGTCGCCAGCCTACACGCCTTTCTACATGCTTGCCGCAGTCGACCTTGCCATTAATGACAACGGTAAGGTGGTACAGGCACCCCAAGAGCAACGAACCTATGTCGATATCCTCTTTCGTACGCTCAAGACGGCAGCTATCGTCACTCTCGTTTGCGCTCTGCTTGGCTATCCGCTTGCCAATCTGATGGTGAGTGCGCCGCGATTTCTTTCGATCGCGCTTATCATAGCTGTAATGTTGCCGTTCTGGACATCGCTATTGGCGCGCACCTCTGCCTGGATCGTACTTCTTCAACGTGAGGGGCTTGTTAATTCCCTGTTTGGTTGGCTTGGTCTGATCCGGCAGCCCCTGGAGCTGATCTTCAACACCACCGGGCTCTATATTGTGATGATCCACATGATGTTGCCCTTCATGGTCCTTCCTCTCTATTCCACGATGAAGGGTATACCACCACATTTCATGCGGGCGTCAGCCTCTCTTGGCGCTCATCCGGTTCGCGGGTTTTTGAATGTCTATTTGCCGATGACGCTGCCGGGTGTCGGAGCGGGTGTATTGCTGACCTTCATCGTGACCGCGGGCTATTATATCACGCCATCGCTGGTCGCGAGCGCGCGCGACCAGATGCTCGGCTACTTCATCGCCTTCTTCGCCAATACCACCATCAACTGGGGCATGGCGTCGGCACTTGGGATTATGCTGTTGCTTTGCACTGTTGCGGTCTATGCGCTCGCCGCGCGCACAGTGGGCGTGCGTCAGCTAGCGGGACTAAAGTGAGATCGCCAATGCCATATCATCGTCAAGCAATGATCATACGGACGCTCTACTACGGCTTTGGCGTGGCTATGATACTCTTTCTGGTCGTTCCACTCATTGCTATCGTCCCGCTGTCCTTCAGTTCGGGCAGCTTTCTCTCCTATCCGCTGCCGGGTGTTTCGTTGCAGTGGTATGAGCGTGTGTTTGCGGATGGCCCATGGCTCTCATCACTCAAGAACAGTCTGATCATCGGTTCGGTGTCGACAGTTGCTGCAACCATTCTCGGCACACTTGCAGCTTATGCGTTTGCCCGTCGCGACTTGCCCATGCCAACCGCGATCCTCGGCTTTCTCATCGCGCCAATGATTGTTCCGCCTGTCATTAGCGGGCTCGGAATGTACTTTCTGATGGCGAAGTTTGGTCTGACCGCCAGCATGCCTGGCGTTATCATCGCCCATACAGTCCTGTCCGCGCCGTTTGTGCTCATCACCGTGACGGCCACTCTACAGGGCTTCGACATGGGACTGCTCCGCGCCGCGGCCAGTCTTGGCGCGTCTCCTTTCAAAGCCTTCATGACAGTTCTTGTTCCGATCATTGCACCGGGCATTATCTCTGGCGCGCTTTTCGCGTTTATGACCTCGTTCGATGAAGTCGTTGTAACTCTCTTCCTTGCCGGTCCCGGCCAGCGAACCCTTCCCTTGAAAATGTTCGAGGGACTTCGCGACAATATAGAACCGTCCATTCTTGCAATGGCAACGTTCCTCATGATCGTCGCCACCCTCAGCCTCATCGCCGCGCTGTTCCTCGTGAACCGCAATGCTCGAAATCTCGGAAAGGTATAACATGACCGAAGAAAACGCTGTCCACATTCCTAACCCGCAGGGAGGCGTTGCATTCATTGACGGGCGCTATATGCCAGTTGCCGATGCCAGCATTCCAATTCTTGATCGCGGCTTCGTGCGTTCTGACGCCACTTATGACGTTGCGCATGTCTGGAAGGGGCGCTTCTTTCGTCTTGACGACCATATCGAACGGTTTTTTGCGTCCATGCGTGGGCTTCGTATGTCGCTGCCCTACACGGGTGAGCAAATCGCCGAGATCCTCATCGAATGTGTCAGTTTGAGCGGTTTGCGCGACTCCTATGTGCAGATGACATGCACACGGGGAATGCCGCCGGCTGGTAGCCGTGATCCGCGTCTTTGTACCCAGCGCTTTTATGCTTTCGCTACGCCTTTTGTCTGGATTGCGAATGACGATCAGCGCCGGCAGGGCGTTCCCATGGTTGTAAGCTCGGTTCATCGTATTGCACCACAGGCGGTGGACCCGCGCATCAAGAACTTCCACTGGCTCGACCTCACCATGGGCATCTTTGAGGCCTATGACAGAGATGCTTTCGTGGCCGTTCTGCGTGATGGGGATGGCAATATTACCGAAGGCGCAGGCTTCAACGTATTCGCTGTCAAAAATAATATTCTCTGCACGCCAGAAAGCGGTGTTTTCGAAGGTATGACCCGACGGACAGTTCTGGAACTGTGCGAGCAATTGCAGCTGCGTTGCGAGGTCCGTCCTGTCGCCATTGGCGAGATTCTCGGTGCCGACGAAATCTTCATGACCAGTACGGCTGGCGGCATCATGCCCGTGACTACAATCGACGGCAAGACAGTCGGCGATGGCAAGCCCGGTCCGTTAACACGTCAACTGCACGATATTTACTGGCAGAAACAGGAAGACGGGTGGCTCGCAACTGACGTGCCCTACAGGGATTGATACCGCGCAGAAAATGCTTCCCGACAGTACGGGAAACCTGGAAACGCATATCAGCCGCACGAAAGGTCATTCATGGAAACCGGACAAATCATTGAATTCGTGGGCGTGCAGAAAACCTATGATGGACGCACCGTTGTTATCGAGAATCTTAACCTGTCGGTAAGACAGGGCGAGTTTCTAACACTTCTCGGCGGTTCAGGTTCCGGTAAAACCACAACGCTGATGATGCTTGCCGGTTTCGAAACGCCTACCCGAGGTCATATTCTCGTCAAGGGAAAGCCGATTGAACACTTGCCGCCCCACCGCCGGGGCATCGGTGTTGTCTTTCAGAATTATGCGTTGTTTCCAAACATGACCGTAGCGCAGAATCTGGCTTATCCGTTGCGCATGCGAAAGATGAACAAGCGGGAAATACAGGTTAAGGTGGACAAGGCCATCGAGATGGTTCGCCTGGAAGGAATGCAAAACCGTCGGCCGAGTGAGCTTTCTGGTGGGCAGCAGCAGCGTGTTGCACTTGCTCGCGCGCTCGTCTTTGAGCCGAGCCTGGTTCTGATGGACGAACCGCTTGGCGCACTCGACAAGACACTGCGCGAACATATGCAATATGAGATCAAGCAAATCCATCGGGATTTGGGTGTTACGATGGTCTATGTCACGCACGATCAGACTGAAGCGCTTGCGATGTCCGACCGCATTGCCATTTTCGAGCGCGGATCGGTCACTCAGATCGCCAGCCCGCAGGAGCTTTATGAGCAGCCCGCAAATGTTTTCGTGGCGGGCTTTATTGGTGAGAACAATATCATCTCTGGACATTCGGAAGGCGTGGATGAACGTGGTTATGGAACCATCCGCTTGGATTGTGGCCAGACAGTGCGGACACATCTATCCTCCAGTTTTACCGATACAGGCAAGCCTGTTAAAATCGCAGTTAGGCCCGAGCATCTTGTGATCGGCACAGCGGCGCAGAGCCGCTCCAATCAGTGCAAGGGAACAATCTTAGATACGACTTACCTCGGTGACCATTTGCGCGCACTGGTGGACATTGGCTGCGGGCAGACGATGGTGGTTCGCAAGCCACTTCTGGATTTCACCACCAGACCGGTGGCAGGTGATGCAATTCTTATCGGTTGGAACGATAGTGACGGACGCGCTTTCTCGCAGGTGTCCGCTCAACTTCCACCGGGGTTTTAGTATGCGCGATAACATAAGCCGACCTTGTTGACGCAATAGGGTGAGGTCGGGGATGAGCGCTTCTCACATTGAAATCAGGAGTTTAATATGGTTTCGACGACTGGCACAATAGGAGTGGCAAAACCGAATAGCTTCGAACTGTCGGATGAAACCGTTCGTCTCATCGAGATCGCGAAAACGGGTCATTACACGTCGGTATTCTCCGCGCCCAACTTGAATCTGTTAAGGCTTGGATTGTCCATGCGGCCATGCCGCTCCACGCCCGCATTCAGCGATCAATCCGGCAATTGATCGTCGATAGCGCACTCGGGCCTGGAAAAGCACTTTCGTCTTTGCGCAGTTGCATGCCGAGGGTATCATCGACCGCCGGGTGGGCAGCGGAAGTTTTGTGGCGCAGATAACGGAATTTACGCCCGGACACAGCGTTTCCTAGCGCGATGCACTTTTGCGCAATCAGGCGCCCAATCTGAGCAAACGCGGTGCGGTCATGTTTCACAGCGGTGGCGTGCGCGAGCTCCTTGCGCCATGGCCTTTCGCCCACGGCGTTCCGGAAACCCGTAACTTCCCGCTTCAGCTTTGGGAGCGTCTGGAGCGGCAGGTGTTGAAGGAAACCGGTACGCAGGTGCTTCTGCATGGCGATCCGCCGGGGACAGGGCCCTTGCGGCGCGCTGTCGCCGAATACGTGAACCTGGAACGCGGCGGCCGCGCGACATCCGACAGGGTGCTGATCCTCACCAGCTCGCAACAGGCACTGACTTTATGTGCAAACATGCTGTTCGATCCCGGTGACCGGATCTTCATCGAGGATCCTGCCTTTTACGGCGCCCGCAAGGTGTTCGATGCCGCCGGACTTGAAGCCATCCCGGTCGGTGTGGATGACTAGGGCATTGTGATCGAGCGGATGGTAAGCGAAGCGAGCAAAGCCAAGGCCGTGTTTCTCACGCCATCAGTTTCCAACCGGTGCGACCCTGTCGCTGGATCGTCGCCTGGCACTGATCGAATGGGCCGCCCGCCAGAAGACATGGATTATCGAGGATGATTATGACAGCGAGTTTCACTACGCTGGCAAGCCGATGGCCTGCGTGCAAAGCCTCGACCGGCATGATCGGACAATCTATATCGGTACTTTCACCAAATCACTCTTTCCGGGCCTGCGTATTGGCTACATGGTATTGCCGCCGCAACCGGTTTTCTGATGGGATTTGCAGCTTACACACCGGCGGAAATCGAGATCGCGGTCAAAAAGCTGGCGACGGCTTTTCGCGCAGTCGCGAAGCCTTAGGCGCTTCCGCCGACACTGCATTTGCCAGCCTTGTTAAACTCCAATAACTTCACAAGACTTGTTCGAATTATGATTGTCAGTTGGGTCGATATTCTGTCTGAACAGCGGCTGATACCGGGATGTAATTTATGAACCTCAATAGAAGCATCCGGTCTGCCGCACTTCCGATCCTCATGTGGTTGCTGTTCAATCTTTTGGCGATAGGTGGCCTCGTTGTCTATCAGCGCGCCACCCTGTTGTCCGAACTTCAAGCGGCCAGCTTCACTTTGCACCGTGAGGCTTCGCAGCGTGCCGACCAGCACGATGCCCATCTGACGGCGCTTTCGACGATCGCTCAATCCAAGGCGCGCACTGCCGATCTCTCTCAGGACGATGTTTTCCTTGAAGTGGCGGCAACGATTGTTCGTTTCTATCCGCGCATAGACGAGATTCAATTGGTGGCGATGGAGCCAACTGTCCCAGTGACCGGCACCAGAAAGTTGGAACCGGAACTGGCCGATGCGATACTTGCGGCGGCTCTTTCATCACGCGGTGTTCCCGAACTGCTGGCACCTACAGCACGACCGGGACACTATTTGATCGTAAAACGTAGTCCGAATACGGATAATCCTCACGACGGCCTGGCGCTGGCGATCAATGCCGGCAGTCTGATTACATCTGATGACCCATTCTGGAGCCGTAAAGGTGTTGCACGACGCGTCCTGATGCCCGATGGAACGGTTCTGTACAGTAGCTCGGTCTCGTTCGGCGAAGCGCGTTTTTCCAAGAAACTGGGCAGCGCCACGCAGCCGCTTCTTTTCCAGACTGCGCACGCCACGCGCTGGACCGATCTGTTGCCTTTTGACCAGTTGATCCCGATTTTTGTCCTCACCAATCTGCTGTTTTTCGGTGGATTGGTCATCGTCCGCCAGACACAACGCACACGCCACGCGGAACGCCGTGCAGAACTGAGCGGTCTTGAGGCCCGGTTGGCCCATGCCTCGCGGGTCAACACGATGGGGGAGATGGCAAGCGGCATGGCGCATGAACTGACACAGCCTCTGACGGCACTTCTCGCTGGCGCGCAGGCAGGGCGCCGCTTGTTGAACCGTAACAATACGGAGGCTCTCGCTGGAGCGCTGGATGATATGGTGGACCAGGCGCGCCGTGCATCGGCCATTCTGGATCGACTACGCAACTGGTCCCGCCCACAGCGTCGGCAGACGGCACCCGCCGATCTACGCCTGTCGCTTCAAAATGTGCAGACCTTGCTAGCTTCGGAAGCGATCCGGCGAGGCGTCAAAGTTGAACTTGTGCTGCCCGAAACACCTTTGATAGCTGCGGTTGATCCCGTGGAAATGGAGCAGGTGATGTTTAACCTTCTCCGTAATGCGATTGAATCCTTTCATGACGAAGATCAGGACCGACGGGTAAATGCATCCCTGAAAGCTGACGGACCGATAGCCATTCTGGAAATTGCGGATAATGGTCCTGGCGTAGCAAGGGAACTATTGCCGCGCCTGTTTACCCCGTTTACCACAAGTCGCCCTGAAGGAACCGGCCTCGGTCTGGCACTCAGTCAGCGGTTGGTCGAGCGTTTTGGCGGCGAGATTTCCTATATTCCACAGGAGCACGGCGCGCTGTTTCGCGTTGCGCTCCCAATTGCTCAAGACACGGAAAGTTAAGAGGATGGTTCAGCCGGTCTATCTCGTCGATGACGATGAAGCAGTACGAAAGTCGCTCAGCCTTCTCCTGTCGACCATAGATATCGAGGTCAGGAGTTTTGCTGATCCTTCTGTGTTTCTGGGGCAGCTACCACGACTGAAGCCGGGGTGCATGATCTTCGATATTCGCATGCCGGTCATGACAGGCCTGAAACTTCAGGAGATGTTGGCCGGGCAGGAAATTGACTGGCCGGTGATCATCATTTCGGGCCACGGCGATATCGAAGCCTGTCGTCGCGCCTTTCGAAACGGTGCAGTGGATTATCTTTCTAAGCCCGTCGATGAGCAGGATCTGATCGACGCAATCCAGAAGGCTCAGCAATTGCTTGACCATAGGCTCGGGAGCAGGGCGCTAAGAGCTGAAACGCTGGCACTGCTGGACACGTTGACGGCGCGTGAACGCGAGGTGCTCGATCGTATTGCGCGAGGTTTCACGACCAAGCAAATCGCTGATGGTCTTGAAGTATCGCCACGTACGATAGACAGCCACCGTGCGGCCATAGGGGCGAAACTGGGCACGACTTCGCAAGCGGAAATGACGCGTTTGTGGCTGGAGGGGCAGTCGAATCCGTAGAACTACCGATAAGATCGTAAATGTTACGGATTCCGTTCCTCGCTGGTGGAAACTAATTGTTTCTCATCACAACCAAGGAACGACCATGATCCGTAAACTTGCAATTATCGCCCTGTCGATGGCTCCGGCTACCGCTTTCGCTCAAACGCTTCCAACCACTCCTTATCTGCCGCTTGATCTCGCAACCAAGGCAGCGCAGGCTGCGCTGGATGCCTGTGTCGCCAGGGGCAACAATGTGAGCGTCGCAGTCGTAGCGCGCGATGGATCGACGAAGGTTCTGCTCAAGGCCGATCTTTCCGGTCCGCATACCGGTAATAGCGCTGAAGGAAAAGCCTTCACGTCAGCAGCTCTGGGCCGCGATTCCGGTGAACTTGCAGAGTTTATTGCGTCGAAGCCGGCCAATAATGGCATGCGGGACATGGATTCTCGCTTCGTCATTCAGGCGGGCGGACTGCCGATCAAGATCGGCGACGTGCTGGTGGGTGGCATTGGCGTCGGCGGCGCACCATCCGGTGCAACCGATGCGGAGTGCGCCCTTGCCGGTCTTCAGGCTATCGAAGCAAAATAAGAACGAACAAGCGGGGCTGGACCATTGTTCAGCCCCATCTCTTTGCGCGTCCTTCTAAAGGATGCTGTTGCCTTCAATTTGTGTTGCTCTCGCTCCCTTCGAAAACCGATTGGATCTGTCGGTCCGATTCATCGGAGGCCGTGTTTATCTGGTGTTCGGTAATCAGTTCACCAATTATCTCAAGAAAACGCTTAAGTGTTGGTGACGTGTCTCCTGCGCGATAGGTCGCGTATAATGGGATCTCTGGCGGTGACGGATGAATCGGCTTGAAAACCACTTCTGGTTGCGCCAGTTGTCGCATGCTGGCCGGTAACAGGGCAACGCCGATATTGGCGCCGACGAGGCTTAGAAGAGATTGTACCTCGACGACCTGCTGGCGAATTCTCGGCATGAACCCGGCTTTGACGCAACATTGATAAAGAAAATCCGCAAATCTCGACTGGTGCAGGCCGAACATGACGAAGGGATGATCCTTCAGTTGCATCAGGGAGACGGTGTTTTGACTGGCGAGAGGATGCGATCTCGGCATAGCTACCATAAGCGCTTCCTGCATAATGATTTCCCGTTGCAGGCCTTCCTGATGCGGGGGCATGCGAAAAAGACAAACATCAATGCGACGTTCGAGCAATCCCTGTATCTGGAGCGCTGGCGTCAGTTCGTGAAGCTGCCAGTCGACATCGGGATAACGACTGGTGAAGATACCGAGCGCCCTGGGTATGATACCAACCAGTGATGAACTGATCACACCTATGTCTAGTCGACCGATGGATCCTGCGGCAGTCATACGGATCGTGACAACGGCTTTTTCCAACTGCTGGAAGATCAGCGGGGCCTGCTCCTTGAGAGCCAGGCCGGCCGCAGTCAGTTCAACATTGTGATGGCTGCGTTTGAACAGCACAACGTTGAGACGGTCTTCCAGTTGTCTGATTTGCTGACTGAGAGGAGGCTGCGACATGTTTAAACGTACGGCGGCGCGACCGAAATGGAGCTCCTCCGCGACGACGAGGAAGTAACGCAGCGTTCGCAGATCGAACGGTTTCAGATGATTGTAAGCCATATCGAAAACCTCTCACCAGCCCGAACAAACAATATTGTACGTCTCAAAAGTGATGGAGCGATAGTGACTGAAAATGCAAAACACTGTTGTCGACATCTTTAAGTCGTAGAAATCGAAGCGCAGCCAACGGAAGGAGCGAAGCGTGTTTTCCTTCAGGCTGAAATATGCTGGTTCAATCACGGATACCGCAACCGACCCAACAAAGAATGGGTTTCATGGTGCGGATCGGGTGCTCGCAATTGTTGCAGTTTTGCTGAATGTGGCTGTCGCCAATCTCGATATTGCGATTGCCAACACGGCTTTGCCGCAAATGGCCTTCAGCCTTGATGTGACCGCATGATAAGCCATATGGATTACTGCTTCTTACCAGCTATCCATGGTGGTCGCCCTATTGCCCGCAATTGTCTGTGCGGAAAGACTGGGGGCGAGAAGGATCGCTATAACCGGCATTATTCTATTCAGCCTCGCTTCCTTAATATGCCGATTCTCATCCTCATTCGGCTCGCTCATATTCGGTCGAACGCTTTAGGGTATTTGGGGCGCTTGCATCGCTGGAACCGGAATTGCACTCACGCGGTTCATATTTCCTGAAAAGCTGCTTGGAATCGGCATGGGTATCAACGCGTTTGTCGTCGGGCCCACGCCATTGGCACCAGACTGGCTTTATGCGGGGCTGGATTTGATCTGTTTCAAGCGCCGAACATGAAGGCGATACTAATGTCCTCTTCCGGACAGAAGCAGCAGCGCTGGGGGTATATCCACGCTTGTCGGCACTGCCGGACAATCGCTTGGAGTGGCACTCGTGGCGGCAATGTTCAATCTTTCGGGCCACTTTATGCGCTATACGCGGGTGCTCTGGCCGCCTTAGTTGCCGGTATTGCCAGCCTTGCTCGCGACCTACCGAGGCGATGAAGAATCGCGAAACACACTTGATTTCGTAACCCGATTGCATTTATGAGGCGCATGTCAGGCGTGGGGATGGAGATCCGAGAGGTCTTCAAAGGATGCTGACCGGTAAATCCTTGCCCGTTCAACAAGGCCCTGTGGCTTCCCATTTTCGAGGTTTTCGTGTTCGATATCATCCTTATCTTCGCTGTTCTCAGCGCAACCATGCTGTTCGACTGGACCAAGCAGCTTTCCAAGTGAGTGCCAGCGGCGGTCCTTTGTCCCTCACGCGTTACAGCCGGTCCTTGGGTCGGCTTTTTTTATTGCGTGATTTCGCTTTTCGGGGCGGGGGCGGACAGATGGCGAAACAACGCCCCATCATATCGAAATCGTCTCACCATGTACTGAAAGCGATATTGTACGTCTCACCATCTATGCGGCGATAGTGGGTCGTGACGAAAATCACTGCTGTCGAAAAATAAGCCTGCCGTCGCTTGGCGAACGGTTGTCGCACAAAAGGGGGACGCAGTTGGTTTTCTCGTGGATCGGTCCTTCATGACCGGGAAAAGGAGACCAATCAATGATCATCGATACCAGTTGCTATCCGACCAATCTGGTCGATCTGGCATGGCAGCATGATGGCGATCCGTTCAGCGGCGAGCGCCTGATTCAAATGATGGACGGCCCCTATACGATCAATGGCAAACCGCGCCGCATCGACAAGGCGTTTATCCAGCCACCACAAGGCAACACCATCTACACATGGACGGACGGGGAACTCGACGGGCGTCAGTCCATTGATGCCTATATGGCGTATACGCTTGAAATGGTTCAAAAATATACGGACCGTTTCATTGGCTGCTTTGTCTATAATCCGCGTTGCGGCGTGCGCAACGGGGTCGAGGCCATCGAGCGTTACGTGAAGGAACACGGTTTCCGCATGGTTCAGTTGCAGGCCAACATGCACGCATACCGGCCCGATCGCGCCAAGGATTGGCTGCGCCCTGCACTCGACAAATGTCGGGAGCTTGGCGTACTCGTTAAGCTGCATACAGGTGACGGCCCCTACAGCATTCCGACGGAATGGATTCCGCTGATCAAGGAATATCCAGACGTCAATTTCATCATGGCGCATTTCGGTGTGCAGACGGGAGGGGTCTACTGCTTCGAGCCTTTCCAATGGGCAATGGAATATCCGAACGTATTCTGTGAAAGCAGCTGGTGCCTGCAGTCGCGTATCGTCGAATTTGCTAAGGATTTGCCGACGCACAAGATCCTTTACGGCTCAGACACTCCGCCCAACGAACCGGGCATGTGGCTGAACCTTCTGGAGGTACTCTGCCACGAACCGCCGCAGGGGATGAACCTCGACGAGGACACGCTCGAGGATTACCTCGGCAACAATCTCGCCCGTATGTTGGGCATGGAGCCAACCCCTCCGCCCGCCACCTATCAGGATGCAGTCGCCGAACTTGAACGTCATGGCATCGAAAACAAGCACTACCTGGCGACCCTTGCCTAGTTCAGCGGAGAATCCACATGATCATCGACACCCATCTTCATCCAACCAATCTGGTCGACGAGGCCTGGCGTCATACCGGTGAACCGTTCACCGGCGAGCGTATGCTGAAGCTCATGGACGGCCCTTATATGATCAACGGCAAGCCGCGCCGGATCGATATGGGCTTCATTCAGCCGCCACCCGGCAATACGGGTTATCGCGATGGTAACCGCCGCGGGCGCGACGGCATTCGCGATTACATGTCTTATGTCGCCGAGCTTTGCCAGAAATATCCGGACCGCTTCATCGGTAACTTCAACTTCAATCCTCGCTGGGGCCCGGAGAACGGGGCTGCGGAACTGGAATTCCACGTCAAGGAATACGGCTTCAAAATGCTGAAGCTGCATTCCAACATGCATGGTTATCGCCCCGACCGGGCATTGGAATGGCTCCGGCCTGCCATGAAGAAATGTGCGGAGCTGGGCGTCGTTGTGCTTATCCACACAGGTGACGGGCCCTATTCGATCCCGACGCAGTTCTATCCCGTCATTCGCGAATTCCCGATGGTAAACTTCATCATCGGCCATTTCGGGATACAGACGGGCGGTAACTACTCGTTCGAAGCATTCTGGATGGCTATGGACTCACCGAATGTCTATTGCGAGTCCGGTTGGTGCTTCCAGTCGCGCATCGTGGAGTTCGCAAAGCAACTGCCGCCAAACAAGATCGTGTTCGGAACGGATTCGCCGCCGAACAATCCGGGCATGTGGCTGCGCGAACTGGAGGTTCTGTGTTCGCCCGAGCCGCAGGGCATGAACCTCAGTGAAGATACTCTCGAAGACTATCTGGGTAACAACATTGCCCGTCTCGTCGGTATCGAACCCACTAAGCCTCCCAAGGATCTGGCGGAAGCGGAGAAACGTCTCAAGGCGACCTACGTTTGAGGCATTGTGCGGGGTGCGCCTGCGCCCCGCACATTTCAGGAAATTACATCGGGAGGAGTCATGAACGAGCTGCATTCAGTCACCAAGACGGGAACACAGGATTTTCAGGGTTTCGCGAACGTCTACCGACAACTTTATCCCGACGACGTTGTTCATATCCGCGAACCCCTACAGGATGGTCGCGATGTCACCGCTCTGGTGGCCGCGCTGGCCGAAAAAGGCAAGACGCCCATGCTGGTCTGCGATCAAGTTCCGGGCAGCGAGGTGCCGTTGGTCACGAATGTGTTCGCGTCGCGCGAACGGATCGCCCGTATTCTCGGAACGAGTGTCTGTGAGCTTCATGGCGAGTATCAGAAACGCGCCAACACTCCGATCGAGCCTGAATATGTTGCCAACGGCCCGGTAATGGAACAGGTCGATGAGAGCAAGGACGTCGATCTCGATAAACTGCCGATGATCCGGCATTTCGAGAGTGACCGCGGCCCCTACATCACAAATGCGATCATTGTTGCGAGCGATCCGGAAACCGGTATCGCCAATCTCAGCTATCACAGATCAATGCGGCACTCCCCGTCGGCGCTGGCAACGAGCCTGCATTCACGCGGTCATTTATGGCGCATGTATCAAACGGCGCGTGAAGCCGGTCGCCCGTTGCCGGTCGCGATGGTGATAGGAGCGCATCCGCTTTTCATGCTGGCCGCTTCGGCAAGGTTGCCGTTCGGTGCCGATGAGCGTGCTGTTGCTGGTGGGCTGATGCGCGAGCCGTTACGTCTTGTCAGGACGCCACGCTATGCCATCGGCGTTCCGGCGGCGGCGGAATATGTACTGGAGGGTCACCTTGACCCTAACGCACATGTCGAAGAGGGTCCGTTCGGCGAGTTTTCCGGTTATTCCTCGGATCGTTCGACCAATACGCTGTTTCACATAACGGCGGTCATGCGTCGCAAGGCGCCCTGGCTCGTCGATGTGGTGGGCGGTGCGACGGATGAGCATCTCAACCTTGCTCGCCTGCCGCGGGAAGCCGAAATGTTCGAAAAGCTGAAGGCACGGTTCCCATCGGTGACGCGGTTGCACTATCCCACTTCCGGCACGCACTTTCATTGCTATGTGGCGCTGAAGCAAAGCCGACCCGGCGAGGCCCGCCAGGTCATGCTCGGCCTTCTCGGCTGGGACCCTTACTTGAAGACCGTAATAGCGGTTGATGACGATATAGACGTCACGCAGGACAGCCAGGTGCTGTGGGCTTTGGCCACGCATTTCCAGCCGCATCGTGATCTCTTCAGGATTGACGGTCTGCCGGGTAGCCCGCTTGATCCGTCCTCAAGCGCCGACGGCACGACGTCACGGCTCGCTCTCGATGCAACCCGAAGCCCGGATTTCCACGGTATTCGTGCGGTCATCGGCGACGATGCGCTGGGACGTGCACGCAATCTGGTGGGCAGTCTGGCCGGGGTAAAACTGAGGGGAGCGGTGACATGAACGCCATTTCCCCAAGACCAGACGAACACCGCCCGCGCATGGTCGTCGGTATCAGCGGCGCATCGGGCTTCGTCTATGGCTTTCGCCTTCTCGAAATTCTGCAGCGGCTCCAGATAGAAACCCATGTCGTCGTCAGCCGGTCGGCGCTTCTGACCATGACCCACGAGACAGACTATAAGCTCGCCGATATCCGCGATCTGGCAAACTATCTCTACAAGTCCGACGATATGGCTGCCAGCATTTCGAGCGGATCCTTCAGGACCATGGGCATGGTCGTGGCACCATGCTCGATGAAAACGCTGGCGGAAATAGCGCATGGCCTGTCGGGAAGCCTGGTCAGCCGGGCGGGCGACGTCACGTTGAAGGAACGGCGCAAACTCGTGCTTCTGGTCCGGGAAACGCCTTTGACGCAAACCCATATCGCTAACATGCTGACCGTCACTCAGATGGGCGCAATCGTCACGCCCCCGGTTCCGGCATTCTACGTTAGGCCCGCGAGCATCGCGGAGATAGTCGATCACACGGTGGGCCGGGTTCTCGATCTTTTCGATCTTGAGACGGGTGGCGTGCGGCGGTGGCTCAAGACGCCCTGATAACAAAAATCCAAGGGAGAAGAAACGATGTTGAAGACAGTCAAGGACAAGATTCCGGTCACCGTGCTTACCGGTTTTCTCGGCTCCGGCAAGACGACGCTGCTGAACTACATCCTGAAGGAAAATCACGGCATGAAGATTGCCGTGATCGAGAATGAATTCGGGGAAATCGGTATTGATGGCGATCTGGTCGTGGGCAGTACGGAAGAAATCTTCGAAATGACCAATGGTTGCGTATGCTGTGTGGCCGAGGCGCGTGATGATCTTTTGCGAGTTATACGCCAATTGCTGGCCAGACCCGAACGTCTCGACCATATCATTATCGAGACGAGCGGACTTGCCGATCCCTATCCGGTTGCACAGACATTCTTCCTTGACGATCCGATCCGCAACGAAACCAATCTCGATGGTGTCATCACGCTGGTCGACGTCAAGCATATCCGCCAGCATCTGGACGATATTCATCTGGATGGCATCGACAATCAGGCGGTCGATCAGATCGTCTGTGCAGACCGCATCGTGCTCAACAAGGTGGATCTGGCGCAGGATGCTGATATCGCTGATGTGACCGAGCGTATCCGCCAGCTCAATGAAACGGCGGAAATTGTGCTGTCGAGCTATGCACAGATTGATCTGCGCAAAATCCTGGGGCTGGCGGCATTTGATCGCAATCGTAAGATGGCTGCAGAAATCGATTTCGGCTGGCACATCCACAATCATCACCACGATGACCACGACCACGACCACGACCATGCATGGCTTGGCGATGCCAGTCACACACACGACGTTTCGGTCACATCGGTGGCTATAGAACTCCCGGGCAATATGGACCCCAAAAAAATGTCGCGCTGGGTAACGGAACTCAAGCGACAAGATAATGAGAATCTGTTTCGGATGAAAGGTATCTTCTCCATGCAGGACGATGACTATTGTTACGTCTTGCACGGGGTTCACAACGAGATCGAATTCCGTCCCAATCACCCGTGGGCTGGAGATGAACGTTCAAACAAGATGATCTTCATTGGGCGCAATTTGGACCGTGCCTCTCTGCAAGCCCGCATAGAAGCTTGCCGGGCGTAAACGCCCGTGCGAGCCGGCTTTGGAACCGGGAGTGCATCCGCCGTATCTCTTCATGCTGGATGAATTCCAAAGCCGGATCGATCGAATTTACAAAAAGGCCTCACCACAAGACGTCATGAACGGACGGCCGCAAGTCGTTGGAGAATGAACAAACAAGGGGAACAACGATGACAACTGCAATACATCCAGTCGATGAAATATTACCAGCCAAGAAAACGCTCACTCTGGCGCTGCAGCACGTTGCTGTGTCCTATGTGGGATCGGTTGCGGTACCGCTGATTATCGCCAATGCGCTCGGCTTCAGCTCCGAGGAAACCATCATATTGATCAGTGTTACCTTCTTCTGTTCAGGTATCGCGACGCTGTTGCAAACCATCGGGTTCTGGCGTTTCGGCGTGCGTCTCCCGATCATGAACGGCGTTGCCTTTTCGAGTGTTTCGGCCATTATCGCTATCGGCTCCATGCCAGGAGTTGGTATAGCGGGGATTTGCGGAGCCGTGATCGCAGGCGGCATCTTCATCATGCTGATCGCACCGATCACCGGCCATCTGCGACGCTTCTTTCCGCCTGTCGTAACGGGCTGCATTGTCACCGCCATCGGGGTGCAGCTTCTGCCGGAAGCCTATCAATGGGCAGGCGGCGGGCGGGGCCAGTCCGATTTCGGCGATCCGGCCTTTCTGGGCGTAGCGCTTCTGGTCCTGATCGTCATTCTTGCATTCAACCGGCTTGGATCACCGCTACTGAAAAATCTGGCCGTGCTTTTCGGCATGGGGGCAGGGGCTATCGTCGCCTTTCTCCTGGGAATGGGCAACCTCAGTCCGGTCGAAACCGCTCCCTGGGTGACCGTTCCAACGCCGTTCTATTTCGGTCTGCCGACTTTCGCCGTCCTGCCTTTTATGACGATCGTCATCGTCATGATCGTCCAGACGGTTGAATCCATGGGGCTGTTCATTTCGATCGGCGAGATCGTTGACAAGGATGTGACGCCTGAACAGGTCGCCGATGGCGTGCGCGCCAACGGTCTGGCCAGCGCGGTTGCCGGTGTCTTTGCAGGGTTCCCCTTCATTGCTCATATGGAAAATATCGGGCTCATCATTTTGAGCGGCGTGCGCAGCCGCTGGGTTGTCGCCCTGTGCGGCTTTATGCTGTGCGTTATCGCCTTCTTTCCAAAGTTCGGTGCAGTCCTCGCGGCGGTGCCCGCACCAGCACTCGGCGGCGCAGCAGTGGCGATGTTCGGCATTGTCGCAGCAGCTGGCATCCAGTCGCTGTCCAAGGTCGATTATGCGAATAATCAGTACAACATTCTGATTGTCGCACTGACGCTGGCCATCGCTTTCATTCCGATCATGTCACCCAATCTGTTCCAGCAACTGCCGGACTGGACGCAGTCTATCCTGCATTCGAGTGTCGTGGTCGCTTGCGTGGTTTCAGTGACGCTCAACCTTGTCCTTAACGGTTTGGGAGACCACAATCAGGCACATGGTGGTCATCTGGCCGTGGCGAAGTCCCAGACAGACGACGGCTGAACATAACCAGCTACGGGGCCGGGCGTGCTGCCCGGCCTACGAGCGGAAGCTTCGCACCCGCCGTCACAGGCATCGCCGAAGGCGGCAGGCGACATAAGCCCGTTCTACCCTTTCAGCTCCATTCAGATAATGAGGTTTCACGATGGACAATTTGTTCCAGCAATCCGCCGCGCCGCGCCGTCGTCTTGTTCGGGGAGGTATGGTCGCAGTCGGCGCCAGGGATGTCCGACAGGCCGATATGCTGATTTCCGAAAAGGGCGTCATTCTTGATATTGCGTCCGACATCGAGCTTGAAGACGACATGCAGCTCATCGATGCGGAAGGCTGCATTGTTTCGCCGGGTCTGGTGGATATGCACCAGCACCTCGACAAGACAGGCGTACTGCGTTTCGCGCCCAACCCGTCGGGCACTTTGCAGGGCGCGCGCGACGCTTTCGCAAAATATGCACGGCAGGCCCCGCCCGAAGATATTTTCAGGCGGGCATCCAGAACCGTCGAGCGTTGTCTCAGCCGCGGCACCACAGCTATCCGCAGCCATGTGAATGTGGACAAGGATGCAGGCTTCAATGGCATTGAAGCTCTGGCGAAACTACGATCAGATTGGACCGACCGGGTGAAGCTGCAGCTCGTGGCTTTCATGATCCCGCATCCGGGGCAGGATCTGGACTGGCTGGAGGCCAACATCGATCGCGCGATCGCGCTGGCCGATGCCGTTGGGGGCACGCCCGCAGTAGCGGAAGACCCGGAGCGTTATCTCGATATCCTGTTCGCCGCAGCGGCACGCCATGGCCGTCCGGTCGATCTGCATCTCGATGAACATCTCAACCCGCAACGCCCGCTTTTTAATGCTGTTTTCGAGCGGGTCCGCCGCTATGGTCTGGAGGCGCGCACCGTGCTCAGCCATGCTTCGGTTCTCAGTGCTATGGACCGGCCGGATTTCGAAGCGATCCTGGAGCAGATTGTCGCGTTGAAGCTCGGTGTTGTCACGCTGCCTGCGGCCAATCTTTATCTGCAGGCGCGCGATTACGACAAACTGCCGCCACGCGGACTGACGCGGGTGGCTGAGATCGTGCGGGCCGGTGTGCCTATTGCCACTGCTTCCGACAACATCGAAGACCCTTTCGTTCCAACCGGCTCCGGTGACATGCTGGAAATCGCA